>JAQUYN010000109.1 GCA_028691835.1 Alphaproteobacteria bacterium
GGTCAAGATGATACTTGACGATGAAACGTGGTATGTGGTGCGCAACACGCGCGGTGTCACAGGGTTTGTCGGCCCGGGGTCCAAACCGATTCCGCTGACCGATAAGGAAGTGCGCGCGATGGGCGTGGAGAATGTGCCGATCAAGCTGGATGTGGAAGTGGGCGAGAACGTGATGGTGACATCCGGCCCGCTCGAAAGCTTCGTTGGCGTGATTCGCGAGGTTCAGCCCGAGAAGCAAAAGGTCAAGGTCGTGGTATCCATGTTCGGGCGCGATACCCTGGTCGATCTCGATTTTGTCCAGATCAAACGTATATAAGAAGTTAATCTTCTTTTAGCAAGTGGGAGGATATATCCGCTTGTACCACATTAAAAGAATCAAGGAGGTGTAACCATGGCTAAAAAGATTACTGGTTACGTCAAACTGCAGATCCCTGCAGGTAAGGCAACGCCTGCCCCCCCGGTCGGTCCGGCTCTGGGTCAGCACGGTGTCAACATTATGGGCTTTTGTAAAGAGTTCAACGAGAAGACAGCCAAACAGGTGGGCTACATTATCCCCGTCGTCATCACGGTGTACGCAGACAGAACGTTCACGTTCATCATGAAGACGCCTCCGGCGCCTGTCCTTATCAAAAAGGCGATCAGCATTGAAAGCGGCAGCGGCGAGCCCAACAAAAAGAAAGTGGGCAAGATTACGCAGGCGCAGCTCAAAGAGATCGCAGAAACGAAAATGCCGGATCTTAACGCGGCAAGCGTCGAAGCAGCCATGAGCATGATTGCCGGAACGGCAAGAAGCATGGGCGTCGAAGTTGTCGATTAGAGAAAATGTGGGAGGCTTTTAGCCGCGAAACCACGAGGAGGATAATATGAAAAGAGGAAAGAAATATCAGGACAGCCTGAAAGCGTACGATAAGACAATGCAATACGAGCCGATTGACGCACTTGCGTTGTCTATCGACACAGCCAAGGCCAATTTTGATGAAACAATCGAAGCATCGATCCGCTTGGGTGTTGACCCGCGTCATGCTGATCAGCAGGTGAGAGGCGCGATCGTGCTGCCGCATGGTACAGGCAAAACACTGCGCGTGCTCGTTTTCGCCAAGGGTGACAGTGCCAAAGAAGCGCAGGATGCCGGCGCGGAGTATGTGGGCGGAGACGAATTCGTCGAAAAGATTAAGAATGAAAACTGGTTTGAGTTTGATGTCTGCGTGGCCACGCCCGATATGATGGGTGTTGTCGGAAAGATTGGTCGTGTGCTGGGCCCCAAGGGCTTGATGCCGAACCCGAAATCCGGCACGGTGACCAAAGATGTGGCCAAAGCCATCACCGATATCAAAGCCGGTAAGGTGGAGTATCGTGTGGACAAAACGGCGATCGTTCACGTCATTATCGGCAAGAAGAGTTTTGGCAAAGAAAAGCTCATGGATAATCTTGCGGCGCTGATGGAAGCTTTGATCAAGGCCAAGCCGTCTGCCGCCAAGGGCACGTATTTAAAAAGCGTGGTCGTGTCGTCAACGATGGGCCCCGGGATCAAAATCAACCCGATACGGTTCGTCAATTAGTTGACAAACCAATTCGATGCTGATAAAATAACCGCGACAATTGAAAATCTCAAATCTGCCGAACACAACAGGAGCTAAAATAGCTTAATTTCCTGTCGAGGAGAGTTGATACGAAAAGTGCCCCTTTTCTGTGCAGCTTTCCTGTGCATAAAAGGGGTTTTTTGTTTGAAACGACGTATTAGGAGGTGAAAAATTATGGGAGAAAAAGCCATAAAGGTGAAGAAACAGATCGTCCTTGAACTCAAGGATAAGATGGAATCGAGCAAAGGCATCATCTTTTACGACTACAGAGGGCTTAGCGTTCTGGAAGTCACCGAGCTTCGTAACAAGTTTCGTGAAGTGGGCGTGGAGTATCACGTGATCAAGAACTCGATGCTCAGACGCGCGGCGGACATGCTTGAGATCGCAGGTCTTGACGAATACCTTGCAGGCCCCACGGCCGTTGCTTTTGGCTTGACGGATCCGGTTGCTCCGGCGAAAGTGTTGGTCGAGTTTGTCAAGAAGGTCAAGAAGACCGAGATCAAGTCGGGTTTGCTGGGTCACAAGGTGATCGACGTCAAAGGCATCGAAGCGCTGGCCGAGCTGCCGTCCAGAGAGCAGCTGCTTGCACAATTGGCAGGCACGCTCAATGCCCCCATTACAGGTCTTGCAAGATCGCTTTCGGGCATCATTTGCAAGCTGGGGTACGCGTTAAACGCGGTAAAAGAACAAAAAGAGGCTTAAATCGCCACATTAAAAATTAAAATTTACGGAGGAAATCAATAATGAGCAATCAAGAGATATTGGAAGTCATTGAGAAAATGAGCGTGCTTGAGCTTTCCGAGCTCATCAAAGCCATCGAAGACAGATTCGGCGTGAGCGCTGCGGCTCCTGTGGCTGTGGCTGCGGCCGGTCCGGCTGCGGGCCCCGCTGTTGTCGAAGAAGAGAAAACCGAGTTCGACGTTGTGCTTAAAGAAGTCGGCGCTGAGAAGATCAAGGTCATCAAGGTTGTCCGTGAGCTCACCGGCCTTGGCCTCAAGGAAGCCAAAGACGTGGTTGACGGCGCTCCCAGCACAGTGAAGGAAGCTGTTGGCAAGGAAGAAGCCGAAGGCATGGTTGCCAAGCTTAAAGAAGTTGGCGCCACAGCGGAACTCAAATAACACAAACAATAAAAGTCTCTTGCGGGGAATACCCCGCAGGAGACTTTTTTATTGCTTCATTCGGTGTACCGTTTTAGACGGCTGGCTTTGTGTCTGTCACGAAATCTTAAAATAGCCTTGCTATTCCCATTTAAAAAAACGCAGCGAAATGCTTGTGCAAATCAGTATCAGGCTAATCATAACAATAACAGGAATCACAATACTATCTATTGGCAGACCGAGGGATGCGGCTTTGAGCAGCTTGATGCCTTGTGTCAACGGGAGGAAATCGGCGGCTGTTTGCATGGCCTTCGGCATGATTTCGTAAGGCAGAGTCGTACCTGAAAAAATGAGCATCGGAAAATACAAGAGGCTGGCCACTGCGCTAGCTGTTTTCATATTGGATGCAAGGCCGCCAACCAACAAGCCGATGCTGAACAAGGTAAGCATAACCAAAAGGTATGCGCAAAGGAACTCAAGAAATGAGCCATGTAACTGATAACCAAACAGGACTGCTGCAAATGCGTACAGGAGAATAAGTGAAACGATTGAATAAAGCGCATAAATGACAACCTGTACAGCCAGTATGAGTGCGGGGTTGGTTGGAGTGACTTTAAAGCGTTTCAGTATTTTTTTGCTTCGGTAATCCGCTATAACCAAGGGAAGACCCATGACGCCTCCCGCACAAATGGCAATGGATACAACCGCTCCGAAAGCTTGTTCAAGCAGCGTGTATGGAGCGCCATCGAAGGCCGGTTTATTTCCATATATAACGCCGAGAATGATTAAGATGGCAACGGGCATGCATAATGCAAAAATCAACATGTCCATTCCACGTAAAGATAGTTTGAATTCCGTTTTTAACAGTGTTTTAAATGCTTTCATTTTCATCGACCTCCTCGCCGGTTAACCATAGATAAGCATCCTCAAATTTTTCATGGGGGCTCGCAGCGATGGCTTCGTGTATTGATCCGCAGAAAATGTTTTGCCCATTTTTCAGTATCATGATTCTATCGCAAAGCGTTTCAACGTCGTCCATATAATGTGAAGTCATTAGTATGGTAACCCCGCTTTTTTTCAAGCTGGCAAGGCACTTCCACAGCTCCCGTCTTGCTCTGACATCCAGTCCTGTGGTTAGTTCGTCGAGGAAAACAAACGCTGGATTCGGTATCAGTGCAAGAACAATAAACAACCGTTGTTTGAGTCCCCCAGAAAGCTCGCTCACATAGCTCTTTAATTTGTCAGCAAGCCCGAATTGTTTCAGCAATTTAGTATAATCTTGCGGAGACCTGTAAAGTGATGCCGTGACTTCACACAACTCCCATACCTTGATCTTGTCCTGATAATTCGCCTCCTGAAATTGAACGCCAATTCTCTCAAACAGCTGTTTTCGCTCGTTTAAAGGATTCATTCCGAAAACAGATACCTTACCACTGTCGGGCTTTTTGGTGCCCAAAATACATTCGACTGTTGTGCTTTTGCCCGCACCATTGGCACCCAGCAAGCCGAATATTTCACCATATGAAATAGACAGGCTTACATGATCGACCGCTTTAACACACGCATACGATTTGCTTAAATTGTCCACACGAATCGCTTCCACGCCATATTTTCCTCCTTTGTTCTTATTGGTGAGAAAAGAATAACATCGAAGGAAAGTCTGGTGTTAAAGTGGAGTGTTTAGTTGTTGCAGTTTTTTAATTTGTGAAGATGCGTAAACATCATGAGTGCGTTTTCTTCGGCATCTTTCAAAGAAGTGAGCAGTCTGTCACAGACAGAAATAATGTCTTCATATTCTTTTGGATTATCGATGGCATCTCGTATGTCTGCTGAGGGATTTTCGGACAGCACATTCAGCATTCGCAGTATTGCTGATAAAGAATAGTTCGCCAAACGCAGAGAGCGAATAATCTTGAGACGGAGAACATCTTCGCAGGTATAATGTCGATAGCCATTTTGCATTCGTTTGACAGTCAGCAAACCATTCAACTCCCAATTTCTTAACGTGTCCATTGAAACCTGCAAATAATCAGCGGTTTGCTTTCTGGTTAGAACCGTATGATTTGTTTCCGGATGTTCGCACCGTAGGAGCTTTTGGGTAATGGTTATGGCTTCTTCGGCGTTTTGTTGTTCTCTTCTTACTTGTTGTAAATACTGTTCCGTCAAGTGGATTGCTTCATCAAAGTGACAGGCAGCTGCGGTTTTAATGATCAATATTGCGAGTTTTCTGAGTCCGTTTTGCATGACCTCTGTTTTCAAAGCGGTTCTTGCCAGCTTGAACTGTTCCATGTGCAAATCTGTGAAAACGCGATAACCGTTGGATTTGCGCTCGGGTTTTGAGATAAGGCCAAGCTTTTCGTATAGCCGCACGGTGTTGGAATGGATGCCGATGCTGCAGGCTATCTGTGCTGTCTGATACGTTTTCATTTCTTAGATCACTCCCATACGCGTCTATTATATCACCGATGATAGATCGGAAGAGCGTCGTG
>JAQUYN010000034.1 GCA_028691835.1 Alphaproteobacteria bacterium
TTAAAAAACCGCCCCCTCACCAAACCTTGGATGTTGGCAGGTGGCCTCAACGCAAAGAACGTGAAGAAAGCCGTCGCGCAATCTGGCGCCGTGATCATTGATGTTTCATCAAGCGTTGAAACAGGTGGCAAGAAAGACGTGCATAAAATTCAACATTTATTACAGGCAAGTCATGCGATCTGACGCGGCCTTGGACTCCCTGAGACGGACGTTTATTGATCCCTTTACAAACCTAAGGCGTACCCTTGTTTATCTTGGCACATTCTTTGGCTTGTTTGGGTACAATCTGGTTGTCACCGTTTCGACCTATGACCTATCCACGGCAGGGTATGCGACGATCCTCTCCTATTTCTTTGGCGCGTTCATCATCGCGGGCTTTATTTACTGGCCACTTCTCTATCTTGGCTTTAGCTCAATCGACAGTCTCGCTTGGCGCGTCTTTTTATGTCTTTTACAGCTGGTGTCCATACTCCTTTACATGAATGTGCCCTCTGATCCCGTTTGGATCGGCATTGTTAGTGGCGTCATGTTATCACCATTCTGGTGCACCAATCACATCGCAATGGTGCAAAATACGACAAAGGAGAACCGAGGCTACGAAGTTTCCGTCAGCATTCTCTTTTCAACAATTGCCGCCGTGTTATCCGCTTTGTGCAGTGGCTATTTTTTGGAAACAAACGGCCAAACTATCGCCAACTTTGTCGCCCTTACAAGTATGATGATCGCCACGGCCAGCTTTCTCTTTGCCACAAAAATCATTCGCCAACATACGGCTCTGGACTATATCAAAGAATGTCGCCGCGTCCTGAACGCCAATCCCTATATGGCGCGGCGAATCCTGTCGCAAAGCGTCTATGACATTCCTAGTCTGACCATCGTGTCCCTTATGCATCTGGTGGGAATCTCCCCAACGATTATGGCGACTGTGATGGTGGCGCGTCTTATTCTCACTTTCTTTTTGGCGGCGCCGATTGGAACGCTCGCCCACAATCATCGCAAACACGCCTATGCAATGGGGCTGGTCGCAATCGGCGTGTCATGGCTTTGTCTTGCCGTTGCGCCTGAATATGGCTTTACGTTCTTTGTCTTTATGATGATTTATGGCACAGGTCTGCGCATGGCTGGAAGCAGCCTGATGACAGGCCTTTATGAAATGCAGAGCTATGCCTCCATGATGTGGACCGAAGTTTTTTGGGCCATCGGTCGCGTGGCTGGTCTTCTGGTGCTCACGCCACTCATGTTTTACAACGTAACGCTCTATCTTATCGTGCTGGCCATCCTGACTTTGATCATCTATTTGATGAACCGAAGCTGGCAGAAGACCTATGCAAATGCCGAAGCTATGTAGGGAATATATCTAATGAAGCGTTTTAGCGATCTTAAAGAAAACGAAGTCCTTGCTCTTGCGATCTCAAGCGAGGAAGAAGACGCACAAATCTATACGAACTTTGCCAATCGACTACGCGAGGAATTTCCGGCGACTGCAACAATGTTCGATGAAATGGTGAGGGAAGAGCAAATCCACAAGAACAAATTACTCGAACTGTATCGCACGAAGTTCGGCGAGCGCATGCCTTACATTACGCGCCAAGATGTTCGCGGCTTTTTGAAACGCCGCCCAATCTGGCTTCTTGATACGTTGCGTATCGACGCGGTACGCAGGCAAGCCGCCATGATGGAAATGGAGGCCTTTAATTTCTACTCCCGCGCAGCGGAACGCACGCAAGATGTCGATGTGCGCAAACTTCTTGGCGATTTGGCGCTTGAAGAGAGCAGTCACGCTGCACGCGCGGAATCTGCCGAGCACAAAGCCCTCCCCGCCGACCAAAAAGAAGCTGAAGAAGCGATGTCGCGCCGCCTGTTCCTTCTGCAAATCGTCCAGCCTGGCCTTGCCGGACTCATTGACGGTTCTATCTCGACCATGGCCCCGATTTTTGCGGCAGCCTTTGCCACGCACCAATCCCACGATGCCTTTCTTGTCGGACTTGCGGCCTCTATTGGCTCTGGCATCAGCATGGGCATTACCGAAGCCATGTCAGACGATGGCGCTTTATCCGGTCGCGGCAAGCCATGGGTGCGCGGCACGACCTGCGGCCTTATGACAACGGCTGGTGGATTCGGCCATACCCTGCCCTATCTTATTTCCGATTTTTGGACGGCCACAACTGTTGCAGGCGTTCTCGTCGCGCTTGAGCTGTGGGCGATTTGCTGGATACGCTGGAAATATATGGAAACGCCGTTCCATTCTGCACTTATTCAAGTCGTCCTTGGCGGCGCACTTGTTATCCTAACTGGCATCGTGATCGGAAACGGATAGAAATTTTATACGAAATCAATGAAGCCTTTTTTCGCGTTCGCTCTGCTATTGGTAACCGGGGGTAAATCACACCGACGATGAATAATGCGACCTCCGGGTCGCTGCCCTTGCCGGAACAAGAGCCGTTGGGTCCATAGGCAATGAACACAGCTTGTTCATTAATGTCCACATAGTTCCACCTAGCCGGGCTGATGGGGTTGGCTTGATTTGTTAAAACAGCCGCACATGTTCCGCCCTTACCCAATCTCACACTAAAACTGAATTGAGGATCATAATGAGCAATCAAATTGAACTGATGGACGACCTTTAAAGCAATACGCTTAACTTCGGGCGTCTTGATCTGCGCGATCACAAGCCGAGCGCTTCGCAGCAAGTGCGGTGACAAAGTTCTGTCGCTCGGACCAGGACGGGCCATGCTCCCCCCCATACTTTGAACATGATCAGAAACGCCTATCGTTCCGGCATTGTATCATTTCTTGTATTTACAGTAAACAACATGAGGCCATTCAGGCTATTTTCACGAATGTTTAACTCGTATAAGACAACATATACTCATGCTTGACTTTTATGACATTCTTGGCCTTTTCGGCGTGAGCATCTCCATGACGAACTACGCACGTCTCCAATGGCAACGTGACTATGCCAAACACATGGCGTTCTCACTTGGCAATCTGCTGGGATCTTTATTAATCGTGTTGTCCCTTCTCAATAAATGGAACTTGTCGGCGTTTATTGTTAACTGCATCGTCGCAACGATCAGTGCCTATGGCGTCTATCGATGCCTCAAATATAAGGTTAAAGCTGCTCAGTCCCGCGTGGAATGTGCGCAACAACCATAAGATCTCGAATCTCCCTGTGAATTATGCCCTTTTCCAATCTAATCCTTTGACAAACAGGCAAGGTTCAACTAATCAATCCCCATTATTTAGCTTATAGTTACGAACGTGTGTTCAAAAATATCGTTCATAATTTGAATATTAGGCATAATCAACGCACCGACTCGACTTATGACAAAAAATCAAATTCACAAGGCTCTTGTTTCCTTTGGCCAAATGATGGAAGGCCTTAATGCTACAACTCTTATCGACTCGCTTATCCCACTGCACATCAAGAACATTGAAATCCACCACCCCAAAATTGGGAAAAATCTGAGTGGTTTTAAGATCCTGCATCTAACAGACCTGCACTTCGATGGCTCGGACAGACTGGTGCACCGTCTCGCAGATAAAGTGTCAGGACTTAGCGTTGGCATGGTTGTCATGACTGGCGACTATCATAAAGGCAACAAGCAAAGCTGTGACTGCAAAAGGCTCGCTCATCAACTTGAAACTGTCCTTAAAGGCATCACAACACGCCACGGGGTCTTTGCAACACTGGGCAATCACGACCCTGATAGACTACAGGCAGCCCTTGCAGACAAAGGAATCTGTGTTCTTCACGACTCTATTGTGGACATCTCTTTATATGATCAAGACAAATATCACGTTGATGCCGAACAATCACAGATCTTAACCTTAGATGATCAAGTTGCAGCGTCGTCGTTCCTTCGTATCGCTGGCATAGATTATGAGACCTGCAAAAAACATGTACGCTCCATTAACCTGCCCTATGCAGACCCAGACCAATTTTCAATCGTTCTGGCCCATACGCCCCGCGCCGCTCATGCGATGGCCGTTCATTGCTATGATCTTTATCTGACGGGACATACCCATGGCGGCCAAATCCGTTCATTTGTTGATATTCATACAGTTGAGGCCGAAAGGGTTCGTGCTTTCGGGCCGTGGTGTGAAGAGCAAATGATAGGATACACATCAAGCGGAATTGGAACGAGCAGCTATCCCGTCCGAGTAGAAAGCCAAGCAGAAGTGACCCTTTTTACGCTCATAGCGGCATAAAGTCATTTGATCCTTGCCTGCCCACGGCATAGCTGCCTATGGTTCTGGTAGAATACGGCCCGCCGCCGACAAGGAAACACGATGAGTAGTTATCAAACAAACCAACGCCCTATCGCCACAAACGCCAACGCACCAGCCCCAGTGTGCCATGTCTCGGTTGCCGATCTCCCAACACGGTATGGTTCCTTTCAAATACACATCTTCACAGGACATGATGGCGAGGAAATTGCCGTACTCGTCGCGGGCACGCCAATTGATAGATGTCTTGTGCGCGTGCACTCTGGATGCGCGACGGGAGATCTCTTCGGTTCACAACTTTGCGACTGCGGTGATCAGCTTGCGGCCTCATTCGAAAAAATTGCTGCGGCAGGTTGTGGCATTATCATTTATATTTTTGGGCATGAGGGGCGAAACATTGGCCTTGGCAACAAGATCAAGGCCTATGCATTACAAGAGCAAGGTTTTGACACCGTCGATGCAAACCTCCATCTCGGATTTCCTGCCGATGCGCGAAGTTATTGTGATGCAATTTCGATCTTAAAATACTTTAATATCTACGAAGTGCGCCTGCTCACCAACAACCCAGCAAAAATTTCCGCTTTGGAATCTGGCGACATCGCTGTCGTGGAACATGTGCCACTATGGACAGAAACAAACCCTCGCAACGAACGTTATATTCAAACGAAAATTGAACGGATGCAGCATTTATCTAAAAAGCCATGAAGGCTCAGACGGGCAGAACATGCGGCCATTGCCAATTCGCCATATCAAAGGGAATCTTTTGCGCGGGATTAAAACTAACCTCAACATGATCTGGCTTGCCTGCGCAAATTGCGGCATCCATATGCCAAAGACCAGATTGCATAATGGCGCGAGAGAGCTCCGGTCCGGCCTCAACAAGCACATCCTGCACATTCCGACGCGCCAAGTCATCAATGGCGTCCCTTATGTCATGATAAATAACCGGGATGAACCCTCGACCTCGGACTGCCAACAACCATGCATCCGAAACTCTCCGGCGACGATCAAGAATGGCCAGATAACGCACCTTGTCTTCATGATCGGAAACGTGGCGCACCGTAAAAGAGGGATCATCCGCAAGAATCGTCCCGCTTCCCGTCAAAATCGCATCGCACCTCTTGCGAAGTTTATGGGCAAGAACAAGCGACTCGTGTGAGGTAAATGTCTTCTGCCCAGCCGGGGGACGCATGGCCCCCTTTTCATCGAACGCACGCTTGACCGTTATCCAAGGCAATCTTGTACCAACATGAGTCGCAAAAGCATAGATCAGCTGCCTACACAAGTCTTCTTCACACCCGAGCACTACGTCAACACCAGAGTCTCGCAGCCTATCTATAGCGCCTTGCCGAACAGATGGGTTGGGGTCGGTTGCGCCAATGGCAATGTGCTTGATCCCGCTTTCGAGAATAATATCACAACAAGGCGGCGTTTTTCCAAAATGGTTACACGGCGTCAACGTCACGCAAAGCGTATGCACGCGATCCAACAATCCACGGTCTCGACATAGTTTAATCAAGGCACGTTCGGCATGATCCTGCCCGGCTTTATGATGAGCTGCAACGGCAAGAACAGACCCCTTTTCATCAAGAGCTGCGGCCCCGACAGGCGGATTGGGGGACGTAGCCCCTAGCCATAACCTCGCTTCACGACAGGCTTGCTGCATAGCTTGACTTAGAATACTGAGGGGTAAAGCCATTGTGAACCGTGTCTGCTAATATACGGGTAATCTCATCTTTATCGTCACATACATCGCGCAAATCGACAATCACTATTCAACGCTGGCGTTTGGCGCAAAAAGACACCAACCTTATCACGATCCGCTCTAATACCAGCGGGTCTATGAGCGGACTCACTGGTGGCATTGTTTTTACTCATTCGCTCTGCGCCTCGCTAGCCTCTTGCCGGACGGCACCCCTTGCTTTTTAAGGAGAGGACTGTCCGGCGATAGGCTATTTCCTCGCAACCGCCCGTGATCTATAGGGATGATTTCATACGCATGTTGCGTATAACAAACCGCTAACCCTTGTCGACACCAAAGAAATATGGTTGGATAATACGCTTTCGTTGTTTATAAAGCGTAGCAGAACATCAGTAGCCGTATTTCCCTTCATTATGATCAGGTTTACACCATGATACGTCAACTCGCGTTTCGGTTTAGGCCTTTTCTTATCGTCATGGCTGGTTTGGTTTTCTTTGCCATCGGCTTTTTTCCCGGCTTTGTCTCCCCAGATACCTTGATACAATACGACGAGGCCCAAACTCATTTATTCAAAGACTGGCACCCGCCCGTGATGGCATGGTTGTGGTCTTGGTTGAATATGATTTGGAACGGGCCGCAAAGTGTGTTGCTCTTTCACTTGGCTCTTCTCTTTTCAGGCGTTTATGTTTGGCGGCGCAATTATAATAACGTTCGTTACGCCTCTTTATTTCTCGGCATCGCTTTCCTTCCTTGGATCGTCAACTTTTCTGGCGTGATCTGGAAAGACGTTGGCTTGGCCTTCAGTCTCTTGTTGGCGGTTGGCCTTCTGGCAGGTCAAAAGCAAACAGCCGTAAAAACTGGCGTTGCGCTTCTTCTTCTAACCTATGCCTTTATGGTCCGCGGCAACGCACCCGCCGCCGTTGCGCCTCTGCTGTGGTATTTATCAACCAAACTTTTTCCCACACGATCCCTCAAAATGAAAAGTGCATCAACGGCTGTCCTTCTTGGTGTGATGGTTCTATTTACCTCGTTCTTTAACTACCACGTCTTGAATGCTGAAAAGCAACATCCGACAAGCTATGTAATGATCGATGATTTGACTCATTTATCCGTCACAACTGATCAGAACTATTTGCCATGGGTTGATCTGGAAACAACTCAATTTTGTAGTCAGCAAATAATCGCTGAGGGCAAATTGGTTGGACGCGCCTTTTGTCAAAGCGAGAAACCTTTTTATGAAATCTTATCAAAAGTTCCATACGACGAATTAAAGGCCTCGTGGCTTACAGCCGTGACAACGCATCCTTTCGCATATATCACATTCCGCTTGCGCGCTTTTTTCTATCTTCTGCGCTCGCCCTTTGAGGCTCCCTATTCCTATATGTTCTTTGCCATCTACCCAAATGAGGCGGGCTGGGCGCCACTGTGCCCACCTCTTGTTTCCATCATAAAAACTTATGTCCGAGGGGCCGCCTTTCTAGCCCCCTTCCTGTTTAAGCCGTATTGGTGGTTGCTGGTTGCTCTCGTTTTCATGGGGGCGACCTTTCGGATGCAAGGCCATAAAGACACAATCCATTTGATACGAGTCCTGCTCTCTTCGGCCTTGCTCTATATTTTCAGCTATATCCCCGTAACACCAGCCGCAGACTTCAGATATATCTATTGGAGTACCATTGCGATAACGTTGGCGGCGATGATCGTTCTTGTTTCTTATTATCAAGTCAAGCAAACTGACAAAACAACACCCTATTCTCAAGATAAAGGACAGTTATGAAGGGATTAATCGGTCACACAGGTTTTGTCGGCGGAACACTTCTTCGCTCTGGGCAGTATGAGGCCCTCTTCAATTCCAAAAACTTTAAAGAAATGCGAACGCTCCATTTCGATGAAATCGTGTGTGCAGGAGTCTCTGCTGTCAAATGGAAAGCCAACAAAGAACCGGAAGCTGATCAAGCTGCAATTGCGGAACTTCAGAACGTGCTATCAGAAGTTACAGCGGATCGCTTTATCTTAATCTCAACGATTGACGTTTACCCAACACTTACCGCGATGGATGAGCGTTCGGACCTGACCTCTTTGGACAATCACGCTTACGGCAAACATCGTCTTTCCTTTGAATCCTTCTGCACGGCTCATTTTCCAAAATGCCACGTCGTTCGCTTACCAGGACTTTTTGGCGAAGGCCTTAAAAAGAATATGTTGTACGATTTGGTGCATGACAATTGCCTTGATGTCATTAATCCGCGTTCCTCGTTCCAGTTTTATGATCTCTCTCTTCTTGAAGACGATATTCGCACCCTTGTTCGCCACGATATTCGCCTTGCCAATCTGTTTCCCGAACCTGTTTTATCAGCGGATATTCTTGAACGCTATTTTCCCGGAAAAAATGTGGGCGCGAAAGCGGGGCTGGAAATCCATTATAATTTGAAAACGGTCTATGGCGACCTCTGGAAATCCGGCGGACCTTATCGCATGAATCGTAACGACGTTTTTAAACGCCTTGATCTTTTCTTTGCCAATGAGTGTGGACATGAATAATTTAAAACTGGCTGTCTCGAACATCGCATGGGACACGACGAATGAAGCGATGCTATTCCCTCTGCTGCGAGACCTCGGCGTAGGCGGAATTGAAATCGCGCCAACCAAACTTTGGCCGCAATGGGACGCGTTTTCACCGTCTGTGATCCGTGCCTATGCACACAAGCTGAAAGCTGAGGGCTTTTCGATCCCGGCACTTCAAGCCATTCTCTTTGGCAAACCGGAACTCCAGCTCTTCCAACCCGACACACACCCTGACTTTTGGGCCCACATTCAACGCGTGATTGCCTGCGCCAACGAACTGCAAGCCAAAGTTCTTGTCCTTGGCGCGCCAAAGAACCGCCGCCGAGGAGAGCTCGGCTATGAGACCGCACTTACAATGGCAACCGACTTTTTTGGCAAAGCCGCTGAACTCTGTGTTGCCAATGATGTCTGTTTGGGCATTGAAGCCAACCCTTCCGATTATAGCTGCGACTTTGCAACCAACCTTGCCGATGCGGCAGCCTTGGTCAATAAAGTTTCCAACCCCGGCTTCCGCCTTCACTTGGACATCGGCGCGATTGCGCTCAATGGCGGCAATGTCGGCGAAGTTATCGCAAAGGCGGATCCCTTCGTTCATTGCCACGCCAGTGAACCCCAACTTGCGCCCCTTGTCGGCAACACAGCAAATCATGATCAAGCGGCATCGGCTCTTGCTGCGCGTCGCTATGATGGATGGATTTCTATTGAAATGAAGGAACCCGATTCAACAGATCTACTCTTGTCTTCCATCGCTTTTGCCGCCCGCACCTATGCGCCCGTGGCCAAGGCTTTAGCGTAAAGCCATGCAGAAAACAGACATCATTATTGGTGGCGGTTTTTTTGGCATGTACCTTGCCGAGTTCCTGTCGAAAGCTGGTCATAAAGTCATCCTCTTCGAAAAAGGAAATGACTTTATGCAAGAAGCTTCTCTCGTTAATCAGGCGCGCATCCATCAAGGCTATCACTATCCACGAAGCGCGCTGACAGCCTTACGATCGCGTGTCTCCTATCCACGTTTTATCGCTGAATTTCAGGACTGCGTTTACGATACATTTGAAAAATATTATCTGATCGGCAAAATCCTCAGCAAAGTTACAGCTAAACAATACCAACAATTTTGTCACCGCATTGGGGCCGAATGCAACCCAGCGTCAGACAAGATCGTTCGCCTGACCAATCCCCATTTTGTCGAAGCCGCCTTTGAAACAATTGAAGCCGCTTTTGATGCCATAAAGCTTAAGGACATCATGAAACAACGGCTCGCCGACGCAAAGATAGAATCGCATTTGAACGCGATGGTTGTGAAAGTTGGCCCTGATGGCAAGGGCCTTCGTGTTCACGTTAAAGGACCGGACGGCGCGATCAATGACCTTTACGCCGATCAAGTTTTCAACACGACCTACGCCGACCTCAACCAACTCATTGTGGCCTCTGGCCTGCAGTCTATTCCCCTTAAGTACGAGCTGACCGAGCTTTGCCTCGTCGAGCCACCAGATCTACTTAAAAACTGCGGCATTACGGTGATGTGCGGACCCTTTTTCTCGGTGATGCCGTTTCCTTCGACGGGGTATCACTCCTTCACGCATGTGCGCTACACGCCCCACCGCACATGGACGGAAGCTCAGCACACGACAACGCTAGCCAGCTTCCGTGAAGACGGCGGCGCAATATCCGTACCGTCAGCATGGGAAGCCATTCGCCGCGACGCCACCCGCTATCTGCCCATATTGACTGACTGCGCCTATCAAAGATCTTTGTGGACCGTCAAAACTGTTTTGCCGCGCAGCGAAAGAGATGACTCGCGTCCGATATTATTCAAACCCAATTATGGGCTTCCTCACTTCCACTGTATCATGGGCGGCAAGATTGATAACATTTACGACGTAATTGATGCCCTACAATTGCAAAAAGGAATTGTCTGATGACAAATACAGCCACGGAAACCAAAGACTGCTTTGTCTCTGTCATTATTGTCGATCAACAAACACAGTACAGCCCCGCATGGATCAAAGACGTTCATGCCGCACTCAAGATGGCTTTTACAAACTATGAGATTCTTGTTATTCGCGCCCCCTCTTTTCGCAATCACTCTGCTCCTGACGATTCTGATCTTCTGAATACGGTTCCATCCATTCGCCTTCTTCAGCTTTCGGGGATTGTTTCCAAAGACGTGGCCTGCGCGGCCGGAATCGAAAATGCTATTGGCGATTTTGTTATTCTGCTGTCGCCTCACGATCCGCTGAACGCACTGAAAGACCTCGTCGATCTCTGTCAAACAAAAGCCGATGTCATTCTTGGCGTCGCCAAGCAACAGCACAAAATGTCATCGCGCCTTGTGCGTCCACTCGTTACAAAAATTTATGAAACCATCGGCTATGCGTGGCCTTGGGATGCCACAGGACTATGTTGTCTAAGTCGCCGTGCGGTTAATGCTGTCCTTCTGACCGGGCGATTTTATCATCAATTTACGATGCGTATCTTAAAAACCGGCTATGAAATTGCCTGCTATCCTTACGAACTTGCGCAAGGGGTGGCGCTTCCCAAAACATCCTTCATTCGCGGCATTCGCGATGGACTTCGTCTCGTTGTTTTTAATTCCACGAAGCCTCTGCGTTGGATGAGCGTCTTAGGCCTATCGGGAAGCTCCGTCGCCTGCCTGTTCGCCACATACAGTTTGTTGGTGAACTTTTTCAAGAGCAACGTTGTCGAAGGCTGGACAACCATTGTTCTCTTTTTGTCTTTTATGTTCTTCCTTCTTTTCCTGATCCTCGCTTTCTTTGGCGAGTATCTGGGACGGCTTCTTGAAGAAACAGGCAACCAGCTCGATTATGCCGTTGCCATCGAGAAAACCAGCGCTATAATGATAGATTCCTCGCGTATCAATGTTATTCATGATTCAACAGGCGGCCAAGACAGTTCATTTTCAAATCCAACCTCTAACCAGATTAATTAAACCATGTGCATCATCCCTCACGAAGTCCCCGCTTTTCTCACACACGAATACGGGCCTAAACGTCATGATGTGTGCGTATGCGTCTTTGTCATCAATGAAGCACAAAGACTGGCAAGCCAGCTTGAGCGGATGCGCAACGTTTGCACAAATGTCGATATTGTTATTGCCGATGGCGGAAGCACAGACGGAAGCACGAACGAGGACAAACTACGCGCCGCTGGTGTCAACACGCTTCTTGTCAAAACAGGGCCGGGACGACTTGGTGCGCAAATGCGCATGGCCTTCGATTGGCTCCTCAAACGCGGATATAAAGGCGTGATCGTCGTCGATGGCAATAACAAGGACGGAGTCGAAGCCATCCCGCTTTTCCTCAAAAGGCTAAACGCCGGAGTTGACCACGTCCAAGGATCGCGGTTCCTTCCCGGTGGCCATCACGAAAATGTGCCCTTCTCCCGTTTGTTAGGCGTTCGCATCCTCCACGCCCCCCTCATGCGCTGGGCAACTGGTTTTCCTTATACGGATACGACAAATGGTTTTCGCGCCTATAGCGCAAAGTTTTTGGCGTCACCTGAAATCGCCGTGTTCCGTGATATTTTCGTGGGATATGAGCTGCATTACTATTTGGCCCTTGCGGCGGTTAAACACGGGTATGCTTGTGAAGAAATTCCCGTCTCTCGCGTATATCCAGCGACAGGCAAAACGCCAACAAAGATTTCTTTCTTCCGAGGCAATCTGTCCGTCTTGACCAAACTCTTTTTAACGGTTCTTGGCCACTATAACTTCAAACCTGTCTGCCCAGAACGTACAAACTCTTGATTGCTAGCAGCGGGATGGATCAAGGGGAATCCGATAGGCTACTGATAACAAAAAACAGACTTCTAAAATGCGGCTCATTTTTAAGACTTATGCCCCCTAAAATAAATGCATGTTAAGCTGGAGTTCAAATCCAGATCGCCGAGTTATTACAACATTTTTCGCCCGCGCTCGAACATCGCGAACGCATCAGCCACCTTCATATTTATCAAAACTGTCCATGACAAAAACACACAAGCCTTATCACGATCCACTCTAGAGGATAAATTACACTGATAAACCTTTTTGAAGGATGACAGTTTATCACGCCACATCCTGCATGAAATTTAATTGATATTGTAATTGAATAACTCCAACTTTTACGATACACTCGACACATGAACACTATTGCGCCAACATCTTTTTATTGTGCCATTTCCCGCACAGCGCGACGCGCCAGCTAGGCGCACGAACCCGTTTACCCAAAACACATCCTGAGTCTGCTTTTCTGCCGTTTTAAGGCTTAGAAAGTCGCATTCTCATTTTTAATTTTTGATGTTCGGTCTTGCGAAAGCTGAAGACCGAAAAAGGAGAAATCATGTCTCAACAACAAAATATCTTGGCTACGAACACATCGCAAAAACAAGACAACGTGCCTGAGGAAATCCAACAGGCGCTAGATCAAGGCAAACCCGTCTTTATGATGTGTCCCCCGAACTTTTATGCAATTCCTAAGGCAGACCCTTCGGCAGGACATGCCAATGATTTTGCGATTAAAGGGTACGAGGAGTTTAAAAAGAGTCCCAATGCCTTTATCCATAAAGCGGAGAAACAATGGAACAACCTCAAACAAACCTTTGTTAGTCTTGGAATAACCGTTTGTGAAATAGCAGCAGCACCTTACTGTTGCGATTTGGTGTTTACCGCCGACTCCTCATTGTCGCTTGTTCAAAAAAAAGACCGGTATTATCCGGATAAATCTATAACCATTCTCAGTCACTTCTCAAATGAGCAACGTCAAGCAGAAATTAACATCGCCTCATCGATCATTGATAACTTTATCCCCAACAGATCTATCGTGACGTCCTATTTTCGTTTTGAAGGAGCTGGTGACAATGTTTACGATCCATTCCGGGATATATTCTGGTCGGGATATACCGCACAAGCAGGAAAACTTCACACTGCCTCCGGTCGTTCTGACCTGAGAGCACATACAGTGTTGTCGTCGCTATCGGGCATTAAGGTCGTAAGTCTGCCTGTTCAACGGCCCTTCTTTCATGTTGATACGTCGCTGGCACCACTCTCTTACGGTCATGTGCTGTTTCACAAACACGGCATAAAACCCGAGGGACTGAAAACCTTCATGAAGAATGCCTTTGCCAAACATGGTATGCCTGTCAAAGAATACCTTATTCCCGTCTCAAGGGAAGATGCCCAAAACCTAGCATGCAACGTTGTGTGCTTCGATAAAACAGTCATCGTTCCCAAATGCAGCAGTGCCTTGAAGAAAAAAATTGAAAAGGCAGGATATGATGTGGCTGAAGTTGATTTATCGTGCTTCATCGCCTCTGGCGGAGCGGCACACTGCCTTATCAATGACATCAATATGCAAAGGATCAACGGGGGGCATATCAAAAAAACACAGTATGCTTGGGGCCTGGCCATATGCTCGCGGTAAAAAACGACATACGACCTGCTCCCTCACCGGCGCAGGTCGTAAAGTTTTCTCTTCAGTGAGCAGAGGATTTACAAAAGACGTACAAAGCGTGGGCTGGGATACAGCCTCGACTTTGCCCTCCCTTGAACGTATCGACACATAGGTGACGTTTTGTACCGGACACATGGGTTACACTTTTCCCTCAGTGGTTGCAAGAGGGGGAGGTCGATATGCCGTGGAAGGAGAGTTCGGTTATGGATGAACGTGCTCGTTTTGTTCTCCGCCTTGAGGATGGGGAAAAGATGTCGGATTTGTGCCGCGAATACGACATCTCGCGCAAGACAGGTTACAAGATTTACGATCGCTACAAAGACTGTGGTTTGCTCGGCCTGTCTGACAGATCACGCAGGCCGCATCGCTATGGCAACCAGTTGCCCTATCAAATCGAGGCCGCGATCCTCTCCATGAAGCGCCAGTACAAATACTGGGGCGCACGCAAGATCAGGGAGAGGCTTTTGCGCAAGTGGGATGCTGCCGTCAAAGTGCCGGCGCTTTCAACCATCCAATGCACGCTGGATCGTCACGGCCTCGTCACGCACTTGAAGCACAGACGCTCTTGCCTGAAAGCAACCGGCACGCCTCTTTCTGAAGGCGATTTGTGGTGCACCGATTACAAAGGCGAGTTCCGCATGGGCAATGGCGATTACTGTTATCCGCTTACCGTCACCGATCACGCAAGTCGCTATCTTTTGCTGTGCGAAGCTTTGGACAGCACCAAGGAATCCCTTGCTTTTACGGCTTTTGAGCGTTTGTTCCAAGAGCGGGGGCTGCCATCGGCCATGCGCTCGGACAACGGCGTTCGCTTTGCTTCGCCCAACGGCTTGTTTAATCTCTCCAAGCTCTCTGTTTGGTGGCTTCGGCTCGGCATCATGATCGAACGCATCAAACCCGGCCACCCTCAGCAAAACGGACGGCATGAACGGATGCACCGTACGCTCAAACAGGAAACGGCTAGACCTGCCGGACAAAACAGCTTGCAGCAACAAGCCAAGTTCGATGACTTTATCGAGACCTTTAACAACGAACGCCCGCACGAAGCTCTCGACATGAAAACGCCCAAAGAGGTCTATACCCCCTCACAGCGCGCGTATAACGGACTGCCCCATCTGGACTATCCCCTGCATGACAAGGTCCTTCACGTCACCAACTGCGGGCGTATCTGCATGCACAAAAAGAAGATCAATCTCAGCCTGTCCCTCGCAGGCCAAGCCGTTGGCCTCAAGGAGGTTGATGACAATATCTGGCTCGTGTCTTTTATGGACTATGATCTCGGCTACATTGACTTGGAGGAAAAAACCTTGCAACCTTTAGACAACCCTTTCGGCCCTAAAGTGTTACCTATGTCTTAGGTACAGATCGTTACCTATGTCTCCGGTTTGTACACCAAAAAATTGGTAGCAGCGGAGGTGTTATAACAGATTCAATAACACCTTGTTATAAAACAAAACACACCTCGGAAAATTGGCAAAATGTGCCCCCATTGTGCCCCCAGAGCCCGAGACAAGTTAATCGGGCGTTCAAATCCCTGTCACAACTTATCCACAAGTTTTTTTGCAAAAATTTTCGTTCATTGACTAGTAAAGCCCCTATTTGTTGCATGAGCAAAAAGAAGAAGATAACCTAATAGATACAAGAAAGCTTAGATAAAAGGGTAAGGAAGTTATGACAGAAGGCCAACAACAACCTGCATCAAATAATACAGAAGCCCCTAAGGCCCAAAACGCAAGCGCGACTCTCCCTGTGGCAGCAAAGGAAGCGCCTCAAGCCAAAGGGATTGCTGCTGAAACAATCGATGAAATTCGGCAAATAAGAGAGGCCGCAAAAGACGTTTTGGATGAAGCAAAAAGCACGCTGACAGCCACCAAACAAAGCATTACATCAAGAAACAAAGGGATTGAAGTACTTCAATCACAAGCAGAACAGAAATTAAAAACACTCGAAGATTTTAGTGCTCAAATCGATGATCGGCTTAAAAAGGTTGATACCTCTATTGAACAAATCAATTTGTCAGCTGGGGAAATCGAGAAAACAAAAAATGATGCGGTATCACATGAAAAAACAACCAAAGAGGTATCCGACGCGGCAAATGACGCACTAACAAACATACAAAACGCACAAAAAGATATTGATGATAAAAGCTCGATAATTTCAAACAAACTCACAGAGATAACCAGAAAAGAAACCGAAATCGATGACAAACACAAAGCTATAAACGATCTCCATTCTTTATTGCTGGAGGACGAAAAAGACGAAGAAGGGAAAATAATAGAAGAATGCTATGAAACACAAATAGACCAATTTAAAACAACCATAGAAGGCTATGAAAAAGACCTAAATGCATCCAGCACACAAGCAAAAAAAGACTGGGAGAATATAAAAGCGTCGATCGAAGCAGAAAGGGCTAACCAGAAGGAAGCATTCATAAAGGATCAGGAAGAGCTGCTGGATTCGACAAAGCAAACTTTTATAGACTTAAAGAAAACTCTCGAAAAAGATATTAGATCTCTTTTACCTGAGGCAGGGGCCGCCGGACTAGCCAGCACTTATTCAAATGCAAAGGCTAGATACTCGTTTATTCCCTACAAACCTAGTTCAGAAACGACGCGGCTTGCAGCAATTATTGGATTCATCACCCACTTATTGCAAGGAACCATCCCCAATTTATTCTTCTATGCTATGTTTTTGGCCCCAATTGGATTTATCATTTATTACTTTACCCCATTACTTAATGCCTTGCAGGAAGGCAAAAACATTGAACCAACCGTTCTTGTATTCAAAACAATCTTATCCGTTCCATTAGGCGTTGTAAGTTTCTTTGGTTGGTCTTCTGTGAGCCTTAACAGAAGGTTGTATGAAGAATACAATCACAAACAACGGGTAATGCAATTATATCAAAGCTTCAAAGACGAGATCGAAACGCTTGAAGACAATGAAGCGGCCAGACAAGAACTAATTGAGATTATGCTTACGGCTGTCAAAGAAAATCCATCCACAAAAATGAGTAAGTACGGTGGTTCCGTTAAAATTGATACGTCAGACCTCAACCCTATCGGCTTATTCAATCGCAAAGGTGAAACGGCCACTACGGGAAACACTGAATAGAACTGAACCCACTTAACCAAATATCAACAGCTCAACCTTCGGTGCATGACGTAATTATATTATATCGCCAATTGCGGCCTTGACTTGATCTAACAAATCTTTACCCGCAGATTGGAGAGAAGATTTTGGCTTCTTCTTAATGACGTCCACCCACGCGGTCTTTTTATCATCGCAAATTTTTTTATTCCAGAAAATTAGATCTTCACTCGATAATTGGCCACCCAAATTTGATATATCACCTCCGAGAACTCTACTTAACAAATCACCACTAATATTTCTTTGCTCTCGTCTTTCTACCAACCACTCGTTATCTTCAGCTTCTTGCCAAAAGGAATATGGCCACATTTCTTCGAGACATACAGGTATCTCAAAGCCTGAATGAAAAATGTTCCGCAAATGATCTGGTTTCTGCAAACTAAAGATAGCAGTATGTTTTGAACTTGGTATTATCTTTTTAAATCGCTCAATTGCCTTGGTTCCCTCTACATCTAAATCCACAATGCCTGCCGCTCTCAATCTATCATCTTTCGTTATGGTCTTTTGGAAATGCTCCCAAGCAATTAAACAATTCGATACATATGGGGCTCCGGCTCTGGGTATTGGTTCTGCAATATTAATTTTAGTAAAAAGTTCTGGCTCAAATTTTTTCAGCAAATGCGATATTATTTCAAACTCACACTTGCCCTCAACAAAGAGGGTAGGCTTTCGAACACGCTCATAATCCTCAATTTGTGATTTTAGAAAATCTAGCTCATCTTGTGCCTTTTTGAGATGGGGGGCTACAATTTCCATAACCCCCATCCTGTCATCCATTAAAACAGATTCTTTTGAAGCCAAGACGACATCTGTACCCGCCTTAGTGTCAGCGGGAAGCAAAATGTGATGGGTCGTACACTCATCTATATACGCATTCGCTAAATTATAAAAAATTGGAGAATGTGTCGTTAAAAGAATCTGGGTAAGATCCTCTGTTGCCAGTTTGTAAAATATTTTTGCTAAATATGAAGCCTTCTGAAACTCGAGGTTATTTTCAGGCTCTTCGTATGCCCAAATGAATGTATGAGGCTGGCTTCCTCGTCCATAAATCAATCGCTGCTTGTCGGCAATAAATTTTAAGATCAAAGGAATATATTGTCCCTTAACCCCGTCCCCGCGATTATTCAGAGAAATTGATAAGTCTTTACTGAGAAAGTCCAATTTCTCAAAAACTGTACTCATGTCGTTAGGAAGCATGAGACTTGTATCTTCTTGAAGAATTTCCTTAACATCATCAATTAAGGTCTTCACATTATCAGTAATGGCTCCTTCTAGTTTTTTGCTCTTATCCCTGAAATCTTTCTCGGCAGACTGTGCAATAGCCTTATATATCCGACTTCGTAATTGTCCAAAATACTCAGGACTACGGATTGCAGGAATATATTCAAAGTTTATTCTACTAAGCAAAGCATGAACATTTGACTTAGCTTTAATATCTACTTTTTTAGGACGATTAGTATCAAAATCACGGTATCCATGATATTCGTCATCCATAGGTTTGTTTTTATACCAGATTTTTGTCCACTTAATATGGCTTCCATTGGTATCGTGATAATTTTTGGGCAACTCTAATATCAATTCAACAACAATTTTTTTCGTACGCTTTTTGAGGTTCTTGTTAAAGTCTATATCAAAGTTCAACTTGTATCCGTTGTCTGTTTCTCCATTAAAGAAAAGGTTCAATGCTCTAAGAATATTTGATTTCCCACAATCGTTTTGACCGACAAAAACCGTGAGGTCCTTACACTCAATATCTATCTTTTTAATAGACCTAAAGTTTTCAATATGAACCGATCTAATTTTTGGCACCACTCAAGCTCCAGACAAAAGGAAACCAATCGACATTTACAGTGTAATGCCCGCGCCAAAGCATTGCACTGCACATAGGGCCTTTCAAGTAAAAAATAAGCATACACCACTCAAACTTTACATGATTATATTTCCTAGCGTCTAAGGCATCCCAATATATATTCAGAGTTTTCCCTCCATGTCGTCGATAATCTCTTTATGTTCCTTAAGAAAATCGCGAATTGCTTGCTTCGCAAGATTCGTATGGCTATGCCCCGTCGCTTCGGAAAGTTTCCGCAGTCGGTGGTAAACTTCAGGATGCAACATCAGAGTAATCTTCTTTGTTAGACACCCCCATTCCTCCTCGGTTTCAGAACGTTCTTTCACGTCTCGGGCCCATTCATCATCAAGAATGCGATCCTTAAGTGGTTTCCTATCCATTATTCCTCTCCTTCCGTGTCTAAAAGTTTGTATTTGTCCTTTGCCTGTTTCAGGCGTCTTCTGAAGTCCTTTGGGTGTTGCCGTGCATAGGCAAAGACATCCTCGGCGAGGAAATCGAGTGTTTTGTCAATTTCGTCATCCTCGTTCCCCAGAAGATAGTTGAGCGTGGCGATGTTACCGCGCATGTTCTTGACTGCACGATCCGTTACGTTCTCGCGTAAGTCTGTGATGATTTTCTTTCTGTCCGCATGGGATATGTACGGCGCGAGCACGCGTTCGGCTGATTGCTGACAGGCCGACCAAATAGGATGGACAGGCCATCGACTTCTGTTTGCATCACCCGAGGGAACAGCTAGGCGGGTTTTCTGTAGAATGTCGATAACAACATCCCCTGCCATGCTTTCCATGTCATCAAATGTCCTGAAGTTCCATCGTTCAAGCTCATTGGCACCTGCACGAACTTCAATACGCCAGATAC
Organism: Alphaproteobacteria bacterium; assembly: GCA_028691835.1. Taxonomy (GTDB): domain Bacteria; phylum Pseudomonadota; class Alphaproteobacteria; order UBA9219; family UBA9219; genus UBA8914. The sequence continues at coordinate 19,799 of JAQUYN010000034.1, forward strand.
GACCTTTTATATCTTCAGGCTTGAGTCCCCATATATCCCACCAATAAGGCTTAAGGTGATCCACAATTTCTGCAGTCTTTTCATAAATGATGGTCTGCCGATTAGGCATCTTACCGACCGTTACAGACTGAAAATAAGGAAGCTCGACAGCAAAATGTATCTTGTCATCAACGACACCTTTGATCTTGCTTTGGGGATGCTTGATGAAATGTTTGGGGTCAGGCTCAAAACCCTCATCCATGATGAAGTCAAAACAGTAATCAAACCGTCCAATCTTGACATTAGGCGGATGACCGAGCGGCAAACAGGTTTCATCTTCAAAAACACCGATAGCGCCAATATTCTTGAGCTGTTCAAAAAGAATGTTTTTTGTCCTTTCAAGCCCATTGAGAGCAAGCATTAGGCTGTTGCATGAAATCCTGATGTTATCCATTTTGGGCGTTGTGTTGTCCTTTACAAAACAAGTGGCTCCATCTGGCCCTGTATCAAACTTAAGTGCATAGCCGCCAGATGCACCTGTTGGGAAAACATAGATGGGCATTTGCGATGCGCCAATTTCAGCTAACACACATTTTCCATGCAGCTTTTGAGCTTGCCCCTTTGCAGTCCGCAAGATTTCAAGTGCAGCCTCTGGAAACGCACCACAGACTGAAAAGTCCAGTCCGTCAAAGTTTTGATAGATAGGCTCCATCATATTTTCCTTTCGTCAAGTTTATGTATTGGTGTGGGGGCGTGTTACAAATACGCCCCCACCTTTGGCTCGCGCTGTCCCGTGGCTCACGCCACGGCTCCAGCGCGAATGCTTTTGCGCCTCCTTAGCTACAATCCGTAACAACGTTACAAACGGCAGAAATCCTTGCTTTTCGTGATTGCGATCCGTAACAGAGAAACGTTTCAGGCGAGCCTCCCGTTACAATCTGGCACGTCCTGACTTGGCAGATAGTGAGCCCACGCATCCTCAAATTGGGCGCGTGCGTACCCTTTAGCTGGACGCGTATCGCTGTTAAAACGCATTGTGGTTGAGAATATCGAGAAGGACCGCAGGAGATAGGCAAGCTGATTAGTGGATAGCTCTCTGCCTCGCTTCCACTCAGACCAAGGACGCTCATCAAGATTGTTGAGCAGGCTCACAATTGCACTAGACCGAAGACGATCCATGTTAGCGTTGTCGAAAATCGACTTAATATCGTCAAGCAACAGCGTTCCAATAGATATGGTATCCTCGTTATTCCGTTCTGTAATAACACGTGCAGCCTCTCGCGCACGGGCACCCCACCCTTCACTGATTACATCGGCAATCGCTAATAAGGGAAACCAGTTATCGGCAGAACGATTACTTAAATACTCCGGCAATAACGGATCGGCATCCCTCAGCTCGACAGAATAGTTATCAACCCACCGCGCACTTTTCCGCCGGATAACTTCTAATGCGGCCATGTCTTTGCTCATGAAGCGAGCAACACGTTCATGACGCGAACGGCGGACGAGCCTTGCGCAGATTGAGCGATCCTGCAGCGTATCGGGTAGATTGCCGATAAGGGCAATTACCTTTGGGCAGTAAGTGGAAAAGGAACAGACCTCATAATCCTCCCCAACCACACGAAGGACGCAGCCACTCTTTCGATTGCCTGAATTAAGAACGCCACGTAATGCCTCATCTTTTCTTAGAAATGTATCGGCTTCATCAATAAGAAGGGTTGGGCGCTCCTTTTCAACGACGCGAAAAACTGAAGCCGCTGTTAGGTTTGCTGCTAACAGCGGCTTACAGACAAGGCAGCTTAAAACGTCAAGGAGCGTTGTTTTACCGCACTGCTTTTCTGGCGAAACAACCGCGAGAACGGGTGTTATCGTAAAATCCATAAAGCAGTGGGTCAGTATAACCCAAAGCGTGATGGCGACAGCTGCGCTTTCAGAAAGAACGACATATTGACGGATCGCGGCAATAATTTCTTCGGCAAGCTCACTGCCAATAACATCGTCATCCCAAGGCTCTGGGTTTATAAGACCCAGAGCCTTGCCTTGCTTGTTAGGGAAACGGATGACTTTTCCTTTCGGCGGTGTGTCTGGCGGAGAGCTTGTCATCACGACCTCTTCGCAGCTTGAACATACGAAGAACGCATGGCAATTCGTTCTTCTATCCACGCCTGCACTTCTTGCTCAACCCACCCAACACATCGTGTCGAAATGAGAATATTTTTGGGGAAAGCATCCCTTCCCATCATTTCGTAAATTGTAGTTTTCTTCAAGCCAACGAGTTTTTCGACGGATTCTAACCGCAGGATAGTAGTCATAGGAAATACTCCATAACGAGCGGTTCGCGAGAACCGCGTGAGGTTGCGCGTTATGGCTTTTCAGTTTTTGGAGATACGTGAGGGGCACGAATAATCGTGACGACAAAACGCAAGACACAAAACATGAAAAGCCGACTTAGGCTTTTTTGATGGGCATGTTTTGCGATGTGTGGCGGGGTCCTGTTTCTTGCCAAATGAGGCTTCTATAATGGACAGGCCTAAGGTGCGTTGCGCCCTGAATGATTGTATATCAGCTTTTAGCGGAAAACTCAATACGAATAGATAGTCCGTTAGCGTTCGCGGACGTTCGGATTTCAATTTATTTCATAGGCAATCATTTTTTCGAAGAACCTTTTTTAGGGCGACGACCGCTTGGCAAAGGCTGGGGACGAGGTTCGTTTAAAACCGTTGGACTAAAGAACTCATCAATCTTGGCGTTAAGAGCCTTGGCCAGACGGCTGAGAACTGAAACGGTAGGGTTCTCAAGACCGCGTTCAAGGCGGCTGACATAAGTGCGGTCAATCCCCGCATCAACCGCCAAAGCCTCTTGGGATAGCTTTTCACGGACGCGCAATTTTCTAAGGTTTCGGGCCACTGTCTCTTGCTCTTTCATGAGCAAAAGCAATCATCTTGTGGACAATTAAACCACGGACTATAGTCCTCATATTATGGATTCTTTGACGATCATAGAGACTGCAAAGACGGCGGCGAGCTCCTTTCGGCAGCATGTAGGCTCAAACGAGGTTTGGGGCGTCCTTGTTGCCGCCCTTTTGCTGATCCTGTTTATGTCAGCCGTTATCTCGCGGCACCAAAAGAGCCTTTGGTTAAATAAGCTGAAAAAAAGGAATATTCTGACCCCACCCGAGCAAAGATTCTACAGGGTTCTGAAAACTGCACTGCCTGATAAAATAATTCTGGCTCAAGTATCATTTAACGCCCTTATAACAGCCAAAGGGCGAAGCGTAAGAGCACGTTTCAACCGTCTCTATGCCGACTTTGTAATTTGCAGCGCGCATGATTTCTCTGTAATCGCAATCGTTGAGCTTGATGGCGAGACACACCAAACCGACGAGGGAAAACTTAAGGACGCAAAAAGAGATCGGATACTGACAAGAGCTGGATATAGAATCGAAAGATTTTCGACAGCTGAGAATCTGACGGGTGCATATGTTATTGCTAGATTGCAAGGCAAGACGACTGCCTGACTTGCTCTATGGAGTAAACTTCTTGTCCTGAGGGGCAGAAATAACAGGCGGACTCTTGTCTTGGGTATAGGGCCGCACTGGCGCAACTTTGGATTTCTGCCAATTCTCATATGCCTCTTTAGCCAGCTTATACTCGGTCGCAATTTCATTTTTAGCCCAATCAATTGCTGGCTTTTCAATTTCGGAAACAACGGGGCTTAATATGCAAAATGTTCCCGCCACCCAAAGCGTAACCTTGATTGCAACTGATTTTTTAATATCGGCAATATCTTTGTTTTCCAGCACACGAAACTTTTCTTGTTGCTCTGCAAGAAAAGCTCTATCCGCATCGACAAGCGTTTCAGCAAATTTAACGGGGCTGGATATAATTTCACGCGCTTCCTGCACAGTTAGAAGCTTCTTGCCTTTTGGTTGTTTGTTGTCCAAGCGCATTACAAAATTGTGAAATGCATCCATCGCAGATAAGCCCATCCGCTTTTGCGCCCCTGAATATAGCTCATACGCCGCGAGAACAATCGTATCCCGTTCAGAATGTGGAACCGCGACAGAACGCCCTTTTTGCTGCTTACGCTTTTTGTGCAAATTTCCCGACATAGATGCCCTGTTAATTTGTTTCAAAAAAATTCGAGGCTCAGAAAAATCGTATTAGAACAAACCGAGTGCGCTAAATAAACTGGCAGTCTTTGATCGTGGCTTGGGGGAATGGGCTTCCGTTGTGGTAGCGGCTGGCTCTCGATAAGCCTCAACAGTGGCTTCATAGAGTGACTTTTGCTGACCAGTAAAATCGGAA
>JAQUYN010000035.1 GCA_028691835.1 Alphaproteobacteria bacterium
GCGCATGGGGTGGCAGAAAGCGTTGTGAAAGGCGGCGACCCTTATCCTTTACAATGCCAAGAAACGGTGGACGCTATTTTGGCGGCATGGAGCGGAACACCGTTAGATCACGTGCTTTGCTATCAAAGCAAAGTGGGGCGCAGAGCGTGGATTGGGCCTTCGACCAAGGGTGAGATTCAACAAGCGGCTACCGCACGCAGGCCAATCGTGGTTGTACCGACAGCCTTTGTGTCAGAACATGTGGAAACGTTGGTTGAGTTGGGAATGGAGGCCAAAAGCTTTGCGCAGAAATTGGGATCGCCCTTCTTTGCCGTTGTTCCAACCGTCGGCGTTAACCCTTCTTTTATTGAAGGACTTTCGGGACTCATTACAAAAATTAACCAAAACAGCATAAAAACGTAAGTTTTTCCGGCAAAAAAGGCGAAATCAATCATAAAAATTTTGACTTTCATGAGGAAAAAGTTTAAGAGGCTTGTACGCCGGAACGAAGGTTCCTCTGGTAACTAGGAATTGCATATCTCCTCCGGTTTTCTCTCTTCAGCGCGAAAAGTTGGCCTGCCATAAGCAGAAGTTCTGACTCATAACAGCAAAACTCAGGCGCGAGTTCCAAAACAAGCGGATATAAATAAATAAAGTCAGCACTCACACAAAAGTAACTTGATAAAAGGGCCTTTCATGAATTTACGCGAATTAAAAGCAAAAACACCTTCTGAACTTCTGGCCTTTGCCGAAGAACTTCATATTGAAAATGCAAGCGCGATGCGCAAACAAGAAATGATGTTTGCCATTTTAAAGGCGCAAGCGGAACAAAACATCGCCATTTACGGCGAAGGTGTTTTAGAAGTGCTTCCCGACGGCTTCGGGTTTCTGCGCTCGCCAGAATCCAATTATCTCGCCGGTCCGGATGACATCTATGTTTCTCCAAGCCAAGTACGGAAGTTTAATCTTCGTACGGGCGATACGGTCGAAGGTGAAATCCGCGCACCCAAGGAAGCCGAGCGCTATTTCGCTTTGCTCAAGGTCAACAGCATTAACTTCCAAGAAACAGATAAAACGCGCCATCGTATAGGCTTTGATAATTTGACACCGCTTTATCCCGACCGCCGTTTGGTCTTGGAACTTCAGGATCCCGGCAAGAAAGATTACACAACACGCGTGATTGATCTTATCGCGCCGCTCGGGCTTGGCCAACGCGCCTTGATCGTTGCGCCGCCGCGTACTGGCAAAACGGTTATGTTGCAAAACATTGCGCATGCCATCACCAAGAATAACCCCGATGTGTATCTGATTGTGTTGTTGATTGACGAACGTCCTGAAGAAGTCACGGATATGGCGCGCTCGGTCAAAGGTGAGGTTATCAGCTCAACCTTTGATGAACCTGCTTCGCGCCATGTTCAGGTTGCTGAAATGGTCATTGAGAAAGCCAAGCGCCTTGTCGAACACAAGCGTGACGTGGTCATCTTGCTGGACAGCATCACGCGCCTTGCGCGGGCCTACAACACCGTTGTTCCTTCTTCGGGCAAGGTGTTGACTGGTGGTGTGGATGCTAACGCCCTGCAGCGCCCCAAGCGTTTCTTTGGTGCCGCTCGTAATATTGAGGAAGGCGGATCTCTAACCATCATCGCGACGGCTCTGGTCGATACGGGCAGCCGCATGGATGAGGTCATCTTCGAAGAGTTCAAGGGCACGGGCAATTCGGAAATCATCCTTGATCGCAAGCTCTCGGATCGTCGGACCTTCCCAGCGATTGATATTACGAAGTCAGGAACGCGCAAGGAAGAGCTTCTGGTTGACAAGGCCACTATGTCCAAGATGTGGGTCCTTCGCCGCGTGCTGATGCCGATGGGCATTACAGACGCAATGGAATTCCTTGTTGATAAGCTGAAATACAGCAAAACCAACACCGACTTCTTTGAATCCATGAATCAAAACACGAACGACATTGCCAAGCCACGCCGAGGCGGTGGGGAATAATTGATCAAAACGAGTACTTAATAAAAACCCCGGCTGTCACAAGCCGGGGTTTTTATTGAGAAAGAAGCGCAGAGGATTGATCAGGCTGTTCCCTGTGCAGGAGCATTCATCTGAACCTGCTGAGCCTGATAGAGGGCCCCAAAATCAATGGGATTAACGAGGACCTGCGGGAATCCGCCATCGCGCACGGCATTGGCGATAATGTTGCGGGCGAACGGGAACAAAAGGCGTGGCGCCTCAATGAGCAAAAACATTTTTAATTGTTCTTCAGGCATGGCAGGCATACCAAAAACACCGGCATAAGCAAGCTCGGCGATAAATGCCGTAGAGGTTTCGGTTTTGGCCTCCAGCTTGATCATCAAAACGACTTCGTAATTATTTTTTTCTAAGGGACGCGTTTGAACGTTAACGCCCATTTCGATGTTGGGCTGAGTCGACGAGGGCGAAAAAACCTGCGGCGCACTTGGGCTTTCGAATGAGAAATCTCGAATATATTGGGCATGAACCGCGATTTGTAACGAGGTTTGGTCTTGAGCTTGGTCAGACATAAGCATCCTTTCTGATGATCGGTTCCTTTGCTTAGCACGGCTTGAATCCACATACAATTGCGAGTTATACCAACCTGCGTATGAAAGGATCCCTATAGATCACAAGAGGATCGTGAGGCGCAGAGCGAGGGATTGCGTGCAGCGCTCCCAATGCGTCAGTTCATAGACAGATTGGTATAAGCCCCTCTTTCATGAAGAGCGGGCTGGGCGAAGGCGCACGGATTTCTCAGATAAACGGGATAAGCCGTTAGGCAGGCGTTGCACAAAAAGAACGAAAAGGATAATCTGTTTCTATGCAAATGTTTGACATCCTCATTTATGCCGCTATTGCGGTCTTTTTGGTTTTTCGCCTGTGGTCCGTTTTGGGGCAAAGAGGGGCGGGAGACGACGAAAGCCCTTCCCGACCCAACCCGTTTACATCGCAAGAAAGCCGTCAAAACGACGAGGAAAACGTCATGGTGTTAGAGGGACGTGCCCGCCCGCTCCAGACTTCAGGTCTGACGGCCGCAGGACATGCCCCGACATCGTTGGCAGGAACGTTGGATGCCATCAAAGCGACGACGGCGTTTGATGAAAAAGGCTTTCTTGAGGGAGCAAAAGCAGCGTTTACGGGCATTGTAACGGCGTTTGCGGCGGGGGATATGACGTCCGTGGCGTGGCTGTTAGGTTCCGCTGTACTGGATCCTTTTCAAGCGGCCATTGCCGACCGTAAGAGTCGTGGCGAGACATTGGAAAACAAGATTGAGCGTTTTGTTGCTGTTGATATTGTCGAAGCTAAATTGTTGGGATCCGTTGCCACACTGGCCGTGGAGTTTGTCACATATCAAACGAATATCCTTAAAAATGCTCAAGGCGAAGTTTTGGAAGGCAATGAATCAAAGGCTGAAGAAATCCGTGATTTTTGGGTCTTTCAGCGGGACTTAAAGGCCGAAAATCCAAACTGGCAACTTATCGAGACTCGTACATGAAATTGATAGCTTTGCCGCGCATTTTTGCATGGGCTATCGTTTGTGGGGTTTGTGTGTCTTGCGCGGGGCCTGCCCTTGGGCCCAAGACGGAAAAACTCGACATAGAGCCTATGACCTTTCGTGATCTTCCTTCGTGGGAGGAAGATCATCAGGCGGAAGCGGTGCCTGCTTTTCTTAAATCATGCGCCGTCTTTGAAAAAAGGGATCCTGATACAGCGTTGATGCTGAGTGAAGCCGGAAAGGTTGCCGATTGGCTGGATGCTTGCGACGCAGCCAAGCAGGAGACCTTTTTAACGGATGATCAGGCCCGCACGTTTTTTGAACGCTACTTTACGCCCTATCGCGTCACAAACGGACAAGACGGACTCTTTACGGGTTATTACGAGGCTCAACTACGCGGTTCCTGGAAAAAGACGGCATCGTTCCAAACGCCGCTTTGGGCGCGGCCAAAGGACATGCTGACCGTTGATCTTGGCGCTTTCCGGGACTCGTGGGCAGGACAGAAGATTACCGGTAAAATTGAGGGGTCCAGCTTTGTTCCTTATGATGAGCGCGCAAAAATTGCACGTGGCGCGTTAGAAAAGCGAGCAACGCCGCTTGTCTGGGTTGATGATCCCATTGGGGCGTTCTTTTTAGAGATTCAAGGTTCTGGGCAAATCCAGATGGACGACGGGTCGGTGGTGCGTGTCGGCTATGATGCGCAAAATGGACACGGCTATACGCCAATCGGGCGTGTTTTGGCAGATCGTGGCGAAATCGGAACACCCGTTTCGATGCAGAAAATTCGAGCATGGCTGGCGGCGCATCCACAGCGGGCTCAAGAGATCATGGACACGAACCCATCGGTTGTGTTTTTCCGTAAGGTTGATCGTGATGGGGCCGTAGGGGCGCAGGGCGCCGTTTTGACGGCGGGGCGCAGCATGGCCGTGGACAGAGCCTTTCTGCCGCTTGGCGTGCCTCTGTGGCTCGTTACAGCGGAGGACAAGCGCCTTGTCGTGGCGCAAGATACAGGCGGCGCAATCAAAGGCCCCGTGCGTGGTGATCTGTTTTTAGGGGCCGGGTCTCAGGCCGAGGATCAGGCAGGCCGCATGCAGGAAAGGGGAACATATTATCTTTTGTTGCCTAAAGGGGTACAGGTTCGCTCATGACACCCAGTGATGAACAAGATGTTTGGAGTCTTTACGCTAAAGGCGTGAAGAAATTGGGCCATAAAGAAGAAGAGCCAGTGTCGCCGCCATTGCGCAAGAAGGCACAGCCAGTTATGCCAGAGCCGCCCCTTTTTGAGGAAGGGCTTAAAGCTGAGGCCGCCGTTGCACCTGTAAGCAAACAATCAGGGATTGTCGAACCTATTCAGACTCCCAGCGTTCCAGTACAACCCAAAGTATGGAAAAAAGAACCCCTAGATCTTCGGATTGAGCGGAACATGAGCCTTGGCGATGTCGTCATTGAAGCCAAGCTGGATCTGCACGGCAAGACAGAAGCCGAAGCTTATGATGCTTTTTCCGCCTTTATCGAAACGCAACAAAAACGTGGCAAGCGGATGTTGCTCGTGATTACGGGCAAGGGCCAAGACGGCGCATCCGTCCTGCGCGGCAATCTTCCGCGTTGGTGTGACACGGCTCCTTTCGAGGAGGCCATTTTAGCGGTACGCACGGCGGCCCAGCATCACGGCGGTGATGGTGCGTATTATGTTTTGTTAAGAAAGCTGCGATGATAGCAATCGCCCATTTGGGCACCTGGCGCGTTAGAAAAAAGGAGCCTCTTATGACCTACGACCCCAATAATATTTTTGCCAAGATTCTGCGTGGAGAAATTCCGTGCAAGAGTCTTTACGAAGACGATTTTGTTTTGGCCTTTCATGACATTCAGCCGCAAGCCCCGATACATGCGCTTGTTATACCCAAAGGTCCTTATCAAAATCAGGATGCCTTTGCCGTCCAAGCAACAGAGGCTGAAATCGTCGGCTTCACGCGGGCGCTTGGTAAGGTTGCCGCGATGGTGGGCTTGGTCGAAGGCGGCTATCGTTCGATCTCGAATTGTGGGGCGAACGGCGGACAAGAAGTCCCTCACTACCACGTCCATTTGCTGGGCGGCGGATCTCTTGGCCGCATGGTGTCCAAGAAGGATTAGGCTTGCATAACCAGAGTGAAGCTTGAAGCCAAACCCTATTTGGGGAGGAATTGCGAAACAAAGGATCGGGCACGGGAAATCGTGCTGGGCCGATCCGGGTGTTCGGTTGCGTTGGCAAGTGCGCCGAGAAGGTTGGTGTTGCCGAGCAGAATGTTGGCCATCGTCATAAAAGGCTGTCCTTGTACGCAAAAGCATGCCGAAATTTTTTCAATAAAACGTTCAAGATATTTGCGAAGGACCTTTCTAATGCCAACGAGTTCGTCGGCCACAATGAGAAAAGCATGAGGCAGCGTAAGTTGGTGGGGACATCCAGAAAGGGCAATGGTGCCAGACACGTCAAATGACCTTAAAAATAATTTTACTTAAGGTTTCATTAGAGCATGAAGAGATTAAAAATAGATAAAATCGAATTGAAACAATGAAATATAGTCAAAAAATTGTTAATTGGGATCCACTTCTGGTGTCAAGAAATCACGATGAAGTTTGGCAAGCCCAGCATGTTTATCGTCAGGACGGCTGGGGTTGGTCCTCTGCGTCTTGGGGGCGAGTTCCTTCTTTGTATCATTCTGAAGAACAACATAGCGGATAGGCGACTCTGAAAAAGCTTCTGCAAAAAGTGTTTTGGCTGTCTTGGCAAACATCTTGGGCCTCGGCTAAAATGACATCGTTTCTAAAGAGTTCATTACCAGCATTTTTCTTGCCTTAACAAGATGTTAAGTCTAACCCGGAATGAAAGCAATTAAAAATAAAGAAAAAATAAAGGCAAGACATTTCAATGCACTGATTTTAAACAGCTTTCTCTTTTTGGCAAGTCAGAAGCGTTAACATGAAAAAAGGCGGCTCCCGAAGAAGCCGCCCTTGTTCGATAGCCGAACCGATTATCGTGAATAGTATTCGACAACCAGATTTGGTTCCATTTGGACAGGATAAGGAACTTCGTCCATCTTGGGGATGCGAACGAAGGTGCCCTTCATGGCTTTGTGATCGACCGAAATGTAATCGGGAACGTCGCGTTCCGTCAAAGCAATTGCCATCAAAACAGGGGCCATTTGCTTGGCCTTGCTGCGCAATTCGATTTCGTCGCCTTCTTTAACTTGGTACGAGGCAATGTTGACCTTCTTGCCGTTGACAAGAACGTGACCATGGTTGACGAGCTGACGTGCTGCGAAAACAGTGGCGGTAAACTTCATGCGATAGACCACGGCGTCCAAGCGGCGCTCAAGCAACTGGATCAAGTTTTCGCCGTTGTCGCCCTTACGGCGCATGGCTTCTTCGTAATAGCGGTGGAACTTGCGTTCGCCGACATTGCCGTAATAGCCGCGTAAGCGTTGCTTGGCCATCAATTGAATGCCGAAATCTGAAGGCTTTGTGCGGCGTTGGCCGTGTTGGCCTGGGCGATAATCGCGCTTGTTGAGGGGGCTCTTGGCCCGGCCCCAAAGATTGACACCAAGGCGGCGGTCAATTTTATGCTTGGATTCTAAACGTTTTGTCATGTGATACCCATTTTTATCGGGCAAGCCTTTTCGGCTTGTCCCTGTTTTGTCCTGATAGGCCTATCCACCGTGGATAAGGCGGGACAAACCAACACTCTTTCGAAAGGAAAGATGGGCTTGTCCACGTTCTCGGGAATAGGGGCTTATACCCAATAAAAGGGCAAAGTGTCAAACGGGAAGGCGCATGAAAGTGAAGAAAAGAGACGTTAACCTTGTTCTTTCCCCGATTTATTGGGGCAGATAAACGTTGTGAGCACATGAAGAAGGCCCTGTTATGTACTCTTTATCTGCTAAAATCCCGGTCATCCCGCCAGCCGACCTCACTCGCTCTGCGCCTCACCTGCCGCTTGCCGAGCGGAAAGGTCTGTTCTTCTTGGCTTTTTCGGTCCGGCAAGAGGAGTGCGAAGCGCAGAGCGAGTGATTGCGTGCAGCGCTCTCGATACGTCAGTTCATAGACCCGCTGGTATTAGCCCTCAATAAGCAGCGCCTTTGCATAGACCTCGCTTTTTTTGAGGCCGGAAGATTTCGTGACGGCGGCGACGGCATCGCGCAGCGTCATGGTGGCAAGCGCATCGCGCAAGGCTTCATCCAAATCAAAAGCGGGCACGGCTTCGTCTTCGGTCGGGGGGCCGACAAGGATCACGATCTCGCCTTTTGGCGTTTCGGCATCGGCATAATGTGCGGCAAGCTTGCCGAGCGGGGCCGTCTGCATTTCCTCATACAGTTTGGTCAGCTCACGTCCGACAGCGGCCTCACGGTTCGGGGAAAGCGTGGTGGCCAAATCACTCAAAGTCGCAGCTAAGCGTTGGGCCGATTCATAGAAAACAAGTGTGGCTTGCGTCGCGGCCAGTGCAGCAATGGCTTTGCGACGTGCCGTTGATTTCGAAGACAGGAACCCGACGAATAAAAAGCGATCTGTTGGCAGGCCTGCGCTGGCGAGCGCCGTTAACAGCGCGCTTGCCCCCGGCGCGGCAACAACGGTAAAGCCCGCTTCACGCACGGCGCGGACAAGGCGAAAGCCGGGATCGGAAATCATGGGCGTTCCTGCATCGCTGACCAGCGCGAGAGATTCTCCTTTTTGAAGGCGAGAGATGACTTCGGCACTGCGGGCTTCTTCATTGTGATCGTGGCATGAGATCAACGGCTTTTTGATTCCGTAATGGTGGATCAAGCCGCCTGTCACGCGCGTGTCTTCGCATAAAACAGCATCGACAAAGGACAGGGTCCAAAGCGCACGTAAAGTAATGTCGCCCAGATTGCCGATGGGTGTCGCGACAAGATAAAGAGTTGGTGGTTGGCTTGAAGGTTTACTTGTGGCACACACTTCGTTAGCCTTGAGCAAGGATTGGCTCCAAGAGGCAAAATCCGGCTGTGACCCCTTTCTTTTTCCAACGGAGTTTTCGGATGTTTCGTAAGACTTTGCCATGCGCCCTGCTTGTTGCTTTTCTGTTAAGTGGTTGCGGCATCATACAGGACCCGCTCGCTTCGCAAAAGGGCGGAATTTCAACCCCAATAACGCCGGGTCAACAGGTTCAACCATCGCGTCAACAAGGCGTTATGGATTCGGCTGCGGCTCGCATGGCAGGATCGCCTTATCAACAAGGCTCGCTGTTTGTTGGATCGACAGGCGTAACGATGCCGCCGCAGCCCATGGGCGCGGCTAAAATTGGCCTGCTTCTTCCCCTTTCCGGGCGCAGTGAGGGATTGGGACAGGCGATGGTGAATGCGGCCCAGTTGGCCGTGTTTGATGTGGGGATCAAGGGGTTTGAGCTGATGCCTCGCGACACCAAAGGCACGGCGGATGGGGCGGTTCAGGCGGCTCGTGAGGCTTTGAGCGGCGGGGCTCAGCTTTTGATTGGGCCTCTTTTCGCCGCTGATGTGGCGGCCGTAAAGCCCTTTGTCTCGGACTCCAATGTGAATATGCTGGCTCTTTCAACGGATGTTTCTTTGGCGGCACCCGGTGTGTACGTGATGGGCTTTGCCCCGGCCCCACAGGTGGATCGTGTGGTTTCCTTTGCCATAGCAAAGGGCATTCGTCGTTTTGCTTCGCTGGCGCCAGCCGGCCCGTACGGGCAGCTTGTGTCCAAGGCCTTTGAAAAAGCAGTCAAGGACTATGGCGGCCTATTGGTCGCGGCGGAACCGCTTTCAAATGCCGTGGCGCTTGCCTCGCAAAAGGACAACATAGATGCGATCTTTTTGCCTTTGGGTGGGGCCGAGCTGCGAAGCGTTGCCCAACAACTTGCGTCGATCGGCTTTGATCGAAGTCGCGTGCGGTTGCTCGGCACAGGCTTGTGGGATGACCCCTCTTTGGCGCAAGGGCACCCCTTACTGCTAGGCGGGTGGTTCGCCGCGCCTGAACCTGTTGGTCGCGAGCTTTTCATTAAGGCCTATCGAGAAACCTATGGCCAGACTCCCCCACGACTTGCCACATTGGCCTATGACGCAACGGCTTTGGCGGCAGTTTTGGCCCGTTCTGGCTTGCGTTATGAGGCGGCGGCGCTAACGGTGCCATCAGGCTTTGCTGGATTGGATGGGATCTTCCGTCTATTGCCTGATGGGCAAATCGAAAGAGGATTAGCCGTGCTTGAAGTGGGGGAGGCTGAAAATCATGTGTTAGACCCTTCTCCCGCCATGTTTATGCGCCGATAAATTAACTAATACCAACCTGCGTATGAAAGCATCCCTATAGATCACGAGCGGTTGCGAGGAGGGATACTCTCGCCAGACAGGCCTTTCCTTTAGGCGCAAGGAGTTCCGTCCGGCAAGAGGATCGTGAGGCGCAGAGCGAGTGAATGCGTGCAGCGCTCTCAAGACGTCAGTTCATAGACGGATTGGATAAGGCGCTTTTCGAAAAGAAAAGCACATAAAGGGCTAGACTTGCGTTCGTGTTACTGGTAAACCCGCTTCCTGCAACGAGAGTTGTGGATCCTTGTGGTGCGGGCGATTAGCTCAGTTGGTAGAGCAGCTGACTCTTAATCAGCGGGTCGTGGGTTCGAGCCCCCCATCGCCCACCACATACTCTCCTTTAAAATGACGAAGCCAGGATTGACGGCTTTTTTGAAATAGCTCGTTGCTCCATGCGTTTTTCAGCAAACTGCTAATCCGCGAAGGGATCTCGCACCAAGATGGTATCCTCTCGCTCTGGGCTTGTCGAAACGAGCGTGACGGGCACCTCGGCCAACTCTTCGATCAGGCGAATATACTTGATCGCGCCAGCGGGCAAATCCGCCCAGCTGCGTGCGCCCTTGGTACTTTCGCTCCACCCTTCACAGGTGACATAGACGGGCTCGACCATTGCTTGCTCTTTCGCGTTGGAAGGAAGGTGGTCTATTTCTTTGCCGTTCAACATATAGGCGCGACAAATCTTCAGCTCTTTCATGCCGTCCAGCACATCAAGCTTCGTCAAGGCGAGGCCGTCAATCCCGCCAATTTTGGCCGCCTGACGCACAAGCACCGCATCCAGCCAACCACAACGACGCTTGCGCCCCGTGACTGTGCCAAACTCGCGCCCACGTTCACCAAGACCTTCCCCGATTTCCGTTGAATCCTCTGTTGGAAAGGGTCCCGCGCCAACACGTGTCGTATAAGCTTTGCAAATTCCCAGAATACGCCCCAGCGTCTTTGGCCCCACACCAGCACCCGCCGCCGCCGCCCCACCAACAATATTGCTCGACGTAACGAAAGGATACGTGCCGTGATCAATATCAAGCATTGATCCTTGTGCCCCTTCGAACAAAACAAGCTTGCCTTCTTTGCGGGCTTCTTCCAAGCGTTGCCACACCACACCAGCATAAGGAAGGATGCGCGGCGCGATTTCCATCACCTGCGCGAATACATCATCCGTCTTGAGTTCCTCGGCGCCATAGCCGCGCAGCAAGGCGTTGTGATGCACCAGGAGCTCTTCAATTTTTTCACGAAGCAAGTCAGGCGTTGTTAAATCGCACAGACGAATACCACGCCGCGCAATTTTATCTTCATACGCCGGACCAATGCCTCGACCCGTTGTTCCAATCTTGCGGGCACCCTTGGCCGCTTCTCGCGCACGATCCACGATCCCGTGAACAGGCAAAATCAATGGCACATTTTCAGCAATGATAAGATTGTCCGGCGTTACGACGACGCCCTTTTCTGCAATCTTTTCGATCTCGATCAGCAAAGCCCATGGATCGACGACCACACCGTTACCGATAACGGACAGTTTGCCTTTACGGACGGTGCCCGAAGGCAAAAGATTCAGTTTGTAAACCACGCCGTCAATGACCAACGTATGGCCAGCATTGTGGCCACCTTGAAAACGCACCACAACATCTGCGCGGGACGACAGCCAATCGACAATCTTTCCCTTACCCTCGTCACCCCATTGAGCGCCGACAACGACCACGTTTTTCATAATGATTCATCCGAAAAGGTTAACCTGTTTATTTTTATCGCAACCAAAGAGTTGCAACGGACAGAACCAAGCTAAGCATATTTTGCTGAAAATCCCAAGAAAACTTCGCGCTTTATTCGCAAGAGGGTTTGGGTTAGGTTGAATGAACACCAAAGGAAAATGTAGCCCTTCATGTCCCCCATTCGCTCAATGTATGATTGGACCCTTCGCCAAGCCGAGGGGCCGTATGCGGCTTTTGTTTTATTCGCGGTTGCCTTTGCCGAAAGCTCCTTTTTTCCTATCCCCCCGGATGTGCTGTTGCTGCCCATGGCGCTTGCCCGTCGTGATCGCGCGTGGCGCTATGCGTCAATCTGCACGGTCGGATCTATCCTTGGCGGTCTGTTAGGTTATGCCATCGGCGCTTGGCTTTACGAATCTTTAGGGCAGTGGATCATCAACACCTACCATATGCAGGATGCGTTCCAACGCTTTCACGACGAGTTCAACAAATGGGGCGTTTACGTTATTCTGGCCAAGGGTCTGACTCCCATTCCCTTCAAGCTGGTCACCATTGCCAGTGGCGTTGCAGCGTTGCCGCTTATTCCCTTTGTGCTGGCTTGTACTGTCACACGTGCGGCGCGTTTCTTTCTTGTCGCAGGCCTCGTGCGTAAGTTTGGCGAGCCCATTCGCACCTTTGTTGAAAAATATCTCAACTGGGTAGCTTTAGGCGTCTTGGTCGCCATTGTCTTCGGCTTTTGGCTCGTGCTGGGCTAACAGCTTTTGCACAAAAGGAATGCTGATCTTGCGGCCAGATTGAAGGGAGGCCTCATCAAGCGCAGCCACAATCTCGCCAACGGCTGTCCCCGTACGGTCCACGCGTTGCGCCAAATATTCGACAACACCGGCTTCCACCATCAACTGGCGATCCCGAAAAAGCTTTAGCAAAAGACCACGCATAAGCTCATCATCCGGTTCATGGAGCTGCACCGTCAGGCAGCTTTTCAAGCGCGTTTCTATATCCCGCAACGCAAGCCCCCACAGAGCAGGCACCGCACGCGATGTCAGTAACACGGGAAGACCTAACGCCTTTGTCGCATTATAAAAATGCTGCAACCACTCTTCTTGCTCGGGATGGCCCACAATCTGATCACTATTATCAAGAGCAAAAGCGTGGGACGGACTGTCTCCATTCACGATTTGAGAGAGAACGCTTCTATCCCCCGGCAACACACGTTGCGCCTGTTGTTGCTCGCACCAAATGGAAAGAAGATGGGTCTTGCCGCTTCCTTCTGGCCCACACAGAACAAGCATGTGCGAAGGCCACTCTTGCGGCGAGCGCTGCATAAGCCAAGCGACAGCCTCTTCATTCGCAGGGGCAGGAAGAAAATCCTCGGCAGACATCGCTTCGACCTGAGGAAGAAGAAGGTGGTACTGTTGGTTCATGATTTTTTATGTGGTGACGAATCCTGATCGATCTGTTTTTTCTCCGATGACCCCTTCAACTGACGCGCACCGTAAAGGGGGCTGGCTTTGTAATAGCTGATGGCCAACCGGATGAGAACGCCGATGATCGCCGCAACGGGCACCGCGATCAAGACGCCCAAAAAGCCAAGCAAGCTACCACCAGCAAACAACGCAAACAAAATCCAAACAGGATGCAGCCCCACACGATCACCAACAAGTTTGGGAGTCAACACATAGCCTTCCAAAATCTGGCCGACCATAAACACGGCAAAAACAAGAATGATCGAAGTCGCGTCATCAAATTGGATAAAAGCCAACACCATGCTGACAATAAGACCAAAGCTGGACCCAACATAAGGGATGAAAGATAACACACCAGCGATAATACCGATGGTTGCCCCATATTGCAGGCCGACAAGGGTTAGCCCTACGCCATAAATAAACGCCAAGGACAAGCACACCAAGGCCTGCCCGCGCAGAAATCCTGAAAGCGTACGATCAATCTCGCTGATGGCGCGACGGAAAAGGCCGTGTTGTTGACGAGGAACGAGCATATCAACGGTATGCGTCACTTTAGGCCAATCGCGCAACAGATAATAAGCCACGACAGGCGTGATGATAAACAACGTCAAAACATCAAAGACGGCAACGCCCTTCGTCAAGATATTCCGTAGCAACCCGCCTGCCAAACCGACCGCATTCCCGGCATATTGCCCGGCCGCTTCACGCAGCTTTTCAACATCTTGAGGCGACAACCGGTGCAACCACTCATAGACAAGCGGCATAAACTTGTTCCGCAAAATCTCGATATGGGTTGGCAATGCCGCAATTAAGGCGATAATTTGCGTTTGCACCAAAGGAACGATTAACAACAATAAAAGGACAACAGCCGCGATAAAACAAAGCAAAGTCACGATCGTTCCCACCCATCGCGGAAAGCGCAATGCAACAAGCCGCCCCACGCCAGGGTTAAGAAAATAAGCCAGTACGACGCCTGCGACAAACGGCAACAACATAGGACGCAAGGCCCATACGATGACAGCAAAAGCCAAAAAGAAAATCATCCAGAAACGCGCTTGAAACGTTGGTTTTATGGGCGTTGTCATTCGTTCCCCCCCTGTGTGTCACTTAACTCCCAGCCTCCGTCTTGGTTTTGAGCCAAGCTTAGCCCGCGCTCCGACAGGGCCGTTTGAAGGGCATGAACGTCGCCACGATACTCGACCTCGACATGCACCAAGCCTCTTGTCATCGTGACAACATGAGCGCCCGCCACGACAGGCACGAGCTTCAATTTATTGCGGATCTGGGTCCATGAAGCAAGGGTTGGCACGGCAACATCGACAGGCAAAAAGGCAGACGGGCCAGAAGGGGCTTTATTGGCCTGTCTCCAGCTGCGCTCCACCAACCCGATAATTTGATAAACGCCTTTGATCAACGTCTCTCTCACCACCTTGGGCGACGAAAGCGTCGGTAGTTTGAGACGCATCGGCTCAAGTGGCTTGGCGTCAAAATCGTAACGATACACATCAACAACAGCCTCGCTTTTGCCATTGGGCAAATCCAAGTCCGCCTGAAGCAAGGCGACAATAATACCGCTAGCTTCATATTTTTGCATCATCGCCTGAAGATTGGATCCTGTTCCTGCCATGGCTTCTGACGCACCAATTTTTGCGATGTCATCAAGGTCGGGTAAAGGAACAATGATCGGAACAAGCCCAGCCTTTTTGGCAACATCGGCCCAAGCCGCCTGCCAAGGGGTGGTGTCTTCCCACAAAATATCGTGGCCATTGCTGCGCAAAATGGGAAGAACAACGATAGGCTTAGGCCGGGCCTCCACAAAAGGCAGGCCTTTTTGCGTCAAATAATTACGAACCATGTCTGGCTTAAACTGTACGGTAAAGGTGCCAAGATAACGAACGCCTGCGGCATGTTCTTTCTGGATTTCAAACGACTGGACAAAAGCGCCCAAATCGCCGCCGCCTGTGTTGACGGGACCGGGAACGCCCAAACGCTCCATCAATTGCATAAAGGCCTGCTTTTGCGCCTGAACAATGGCCATATCGCGAGCCAACGACGCGTTACCAGACGTCACATCGACAATCACGTCGGCGACGCGATAGACGGGCATTTCGTCTTCCGCCCGCACGGGGGAAGTAAGAAAAATGAGGGCTAAAACTAAAAGTGAAAGAAGTCTCATTGCAAACCTGTCCATTTTCGCTATTCTGCGCTACAATTCATATACGTTCTTTTCGTAACCAGCAACTTTGACGGCACGATGGCAAACACAAATGAACCGAAAAAAGACGCCTACGCTCTGGCGGGTGTCGATATCGATGCAGGGAACGCTTTGGTGGAAGCCATCAAGCCCCTTGCCAAAGCAACATCCAGATCCGGCGCAGACGCTTCTTTGGGTGGCTTTGGGGCCCTGTTTGACCTCAAAGCCACAGGGTATAAAGACCCTATTTTGGTCAGTGCAACCGATGGTGTTGGCACTAAGCTGCGCATCGCCATCGAGTCCGGCAAACACGACACCATAGGGATTGATCTTGTCGCTATGTGCGTCAATGATCTTGTCGTAGCGGGTGCTGAGCCTTTGTTTTTCTTGGATTATTTCGCCTCTGCCAAGCTGGAAATTGATACAGCGCGGGCTGTCGTTCGGGGCATTGCCGAGGGCTGCAAGCAGGCTGGCTGCGCCCTTGTGGGCGGCGAAACCGCTGAGATGCCGTCTATGTATGAGGGCAAGGATTATGATCTTGCTGGCTTTTCTGTCGGCGCCGTTGAGCGGGAAAACATCCTGCCCCGCACCGACCTTGCCGAGGGCGACATCGTTTTGGGGCTCGCCTCCAACGGCGTACACAGCAATGGCTTTTCTCTCGTTCGCAAGATCGTGGCCGATGAGGCCCTTTCATTATCAGCCGAAGCCCCCTTTGACCCATCGCGCACTGTGGCAGAAGCCCTTTTGGAGCCAACACGCATCTATGTAAAGCCGCTTCTGGCAGCAATTCGCACGGGCAAGGTTAAAGCGATGGCTCACATCACGGGCGGCGGCCTCCTTGAAAACATCCCTCGCGTTTTGCCTCAAGGCTTTGGCGTGTGGCTTAGCACGCAAAGCTGGCCCGTTCCTGCCATCTTTAAATGGCTGGCTCAAAAGAGCCAAATCAGTGGTCAGGAGATGGCCCGCACATTCAACTGTGGCATTGGCATGGTTGTCATTGTGGCGGCACAAGATGCCGACGAAATCACGGGGCTTCTTTCCGATGCTGGCGAAAAAGTTTTCCGTATCGGTGAAGTTGAAAAGAACCTCTCCGAAAATCGTGTCTCACTTCAAGGCATGGATGCAAACTGGCCATGCTAAGTGATTTCGACTGTTTTTACCGTTAAGTCACCCCAGCGCAGGATAGGGTCCCATTTGTTTTAGACAGCTTTGACCAAATGGGATGCCAGCCTTCGCTGGCATGACATGCTTTTGACATGCACGAGGTTAACCCAAAATGAGCAATCCCCTAAAAGTCGCCGTTCTTATTTCTGGTCGTGGCAGCAATATGCAAGCGCTGGTCAACGCCTCACGCGAAGCGGGCTATCCGGCGCAAATTGCCGTTGTGCTTTCGAACGATCCCACGGCACAAGGCCTTGAATGGGCCGCCGCGCAAGGCCTTCCCACCGCCGTTGTGAACCATCGTGATTTTGGCAAAGACCGTGAATCCTTTGAACGCGCCGTTGATGCCGAGATCAAAAAATACGGGTGCCAACTTGTCTGCCTTGCTGGCTGGATGCGGCTTTTAACGCCGTGGTTTGTAGGCGAATGGCTTGATCGCCTTGTCAACATCCACCCATCGCTTTTGCCCGCGTTTCCAGGCCTTCACGTCCAACAAGCAGCCATCGATTACGGCGCGAAATTTTCAGGCTGCACTGTGCATTTTGTGCGCGCCGAAATGGATCATGGCCCCATCATCATTCAAGCCGCTGTGCCTGTGTTGCCAGACGACACCGAAGATACCCTTGCCGCCCGTATTTTGGAATGTGAGCACAAAGCCTATCCGCAGGCCGTGTGCTGGATTGCGCAGGCTCGCGTGAACGTCATCGGTGAAAAGGTTCTTGTGACCGGCACGCATAACCCTGACGCGGTGATGAATCCTGTTGGCTAGTTTTTTGATTTATACCAACCGCCCGATGAACCGACGCGCTGGGTCATGAGTGGTTGCGAGGAGATAGCCTCTCGCCGGACAGTCCTCTCCTTAAAAAGCAAGGGGTGCCGTCCGGCAAGAGGAGTGCGAGGCGCAGAGCGAATGAGTAAAAACAACGCCACTAGTGAGTCCGCTCATAGACCCGCTGGTATGAGAGCGGCAAAACAATTCCGCAACAAAAAAAGGGGGCGCGTTTTCACGGCCCCCTTTCTTTTACGTGTCAGGCAAGCTTACCCAACAATCTCGACTTGGCTGAAGAAATAGGCGATTTCAATCGCGGCATTCTCGGCGCTGTCTGAACCGTGAACCGAGTTCGCTTCGATGCTTTCAGCAAATTCCTTGCGGATGGTTCCGGCATCGGCGTTGGCTGGGTTTGTTGCGCCCATCACTTCGCGATTTTTCAAAACGGCGTTTTCGCCTTCCAGAACCTGAAGCACAACGGGGCCGGACGTCATAAACGTGCAAAGGTCGTTAAAGAAGGGGCGTTCTTTGTGAACGGCATAAAAGCCTTCGGCTTGAGCGCGTGTCAGTTGAGCGCGGCGCTGGGCCACAATGCGCAAACCAGCTTCTTCAAGCTTGGCATTGACCTTGCCGGTCAGGTTGCGGCGTGTGGCGTCGGGCTTGATGATTGAAAAGGTACGTTCAATGGCCATGTTGGTTAACTCCTTCAGAAAAATGCGTTGATAGCGGCGTTATAGACGGCCCCGTACCGCAACACAAGGGGCGACAGAAAAGGGTCTATTCCTTCCGTGGCAGGCTGGCAAGAAGCGCGTCTGTCCATGCGGGAGGCAGCGCGGCGATCAGCCAAATGATGCTCGCAAGAGGCCACGGGAATGCGATGCGTGAACGATTTTGCGCGAGGCCCTTTTTGATCACGTCTGCGGCGCGCTCTGCACTCATGACAAAAGGCATCCTGAATTTGTTCACCGAGGTCAGTGGTGTTTGCACAAAGCCGGGGCAGATCACATTCACCTTCACCCCATGGGCCGCAAGCTCGCCGCGTAAAGCTTCACCATAAACGCGCACGGCGGCCTTGCTGGCTACATATGACGCCGCACCGGGAAGACCTCGAAACCCAGCAAGCGAGGCCATAATTGCAACCTGCCCGCAGCCTCGGGCTCGCATGCGCGGAACAATGGGCTGAACCGTGTTAAAGACGCCATGCACGTTGGTGGCAAAGATCGCGGCATTTTGTGCGGGACTTTCTTCACCACCGCCAGTGCCCGCCGAAATGCCTGCATTTGCGATCACCAGATCGAGCCTATGCGCCTCGTCAATCTCTGTGATCCACGCATTCATGGCCGCCGCATCGGTGACATCGACCACGTGAACAAAAACGGTTGCACCCTTTTCCCTAGCGTCCTTTGCGACCGCGTTCAGGCGTTCTTCATTGCGGCCTGACAAAAAAAGTTGCGTGCCTTTTTGCGCATAAGCCCGCGCAAGGGCCGCGCCGATACCGCTTGAGGCCCCTGTAAGCAGTATGTTTTTTGCCTGAATTTCCTGCATTTTTGAGTTGCCTTCCTGACCGAACCCCATCGCCTATCGTTGAATAATATTCTGCTCATACTTTAGGAGTTAGCTTTTGTAAGCAAGTTTTACCTTATCGTCATCCCGCCCCACGCTTTCGCGAAGGTAAACTCCAGTCGGGATCCAGAATCTTATATAATTCAGTTGGTTATCCATGAACTGGATGACGGCAATAGAGCCAATGCTGAGGTGTGAGGCCTTTCCTTCAAGCGTTGGGTTTTGTTACCATAAGAGCCGCGCCGTATGACAGCAGAATCGGAGGAGGCGGGCCTTCCCCACAACCGCCATTTTTGAAATAATATTACACGATATCGTTTCCTTTGTGGTTTTATTTCACAGAATTCTGCTTTTTTGTTATGAAACTATTTTCGTTCTTGCTTTTCGGCCACCTGCATGGATAATACGACTTATGACGATGTACGCACAAACTTTTGGCCCTCAGGCGGCCCCGCACCTAGGTAGCACCCTACACCTAGCGCGTTAGCGCACATATATCACGACCTCACACAACACCATTGAACAAACCCAACAGCCATTCCCCCAGTGATGGCTCCCACAAATATTTTAAGGAGCAAGACAATGATGCAAGCAGTTTCAACCCGCAAAGTTAAGCCAAGCTTTGATGTAAACTATATGGGTGCGTCGACAGCGTCTGAAGAAACCGCAGGCCAGACAGCAGCCTTTATCTTCAAAGGCATCGAACATGGGACAAATGGTCACACAGGAACAATCGCTTTCGTTTGTCAGGCAAACGTCTTTCATGGCGACAAGGGCACTGTAAAGCTCTACTTCTCACCCAAAGCAGCTCAAGCCATGAGAACGGGCCTCGAGGGTGCCTTGAATGCAGCTAACGCCGTTCACGCTGACATGGGCGCGGCAGTATCCATCTGTCCGAAAGGAAGCAGAACATCGCACGAAACTTTTGTTCCTGCGAAAAGCAAGGCCGACATTGCTGCCTTCTTTGCTCCACAGCAGAAGCACCCACGCACTTGTGATCGGCGCAAAGAGGCCCGCATGCGCCGCCAACCCTATCCGGTTACCCCTGGACCGCAAGCCAACAACGGCTAACCAAACTTCCCGCGTACCGAGCGCGAGATGCTGGCGAGGGTAAATAGATTGACGATACCGTTTTCATAAATGGCGGTCAGGCAATCGCCCTCGCGGCTCCAAGCAAGGCCGATCACTGCGGCACCGCTTGGCGCATAAGGCGGGTGAATCATGATTTCCATCCGCCCATCGAACGGGGCCAAAACAATCATCCCGTCATTGTAGCCCGCCGCCGTCAGCCCGTCTGTCGGATGCGGGGCGACCCGCGTGACTAGCCGCGATTCCGCACTGCCCAATAACATGGGCTGTTTCTCCCAAGGGCCACCATCAAAGAAGGGCCAGCACACGGTCTGCGCAGCGCCACTCGTCGCCAGATATTTGCCTTGGGCCGTGAAGGCCATTGATTGAATCTTGGCTTCATAGCCTTGCATATGCATTTCGTTGCCAGCTTCTTTGGACTTCAGCGCTGCGCCAAGCTTCCATCCGTGCAGCGAGGCATCTTGCATGGCCGTCAATAAAAACTGGCCATCAGGACTCCACACCAAGCCAAGATGCGATCCCTTCCATTCCAGAACGTCGGGCGGTGTCGTCGGTGCGTTTGCCGAAAACAGCTGCACGCCGCCATAATAGGTTGCGGCCAAGCGTTTACCATCGGGCGAAAACGACAAGCCACCAATGCTGCCCGGCAAAACCGTTGGCTCGGCACAGGGCTCCCCATTTTCATCAAGGCGATACAACGTCTTTCCACTGCTATAAGCACGATGACCATCGACGGCTCCCGCCACATGTTCGATCCATTTGCCTTTATGTTCGACAAGAAGCGTAGGGGCGGCAATACCCGGATCAACCAGAAAAACACGGCCATCATCTCCGCCCGAAAGAAAGCCATGGTCGTCGGCGTCGGGCGCAAGACACAAGCTCACGCCATCATGGGCCTGCAACAACTTGGGTTCTTCGCCTGAATCCTCGGCAGGTATAACGGTCAACGATCCATCGCCAAACGCGCCCAGAACCCAATCGCCACGACGATTTATGACGGCATCCAAGACGGGTTTTCCCAAAGACCAGCGACGACAAACAGAGGAAGGTTTTTGTGACATCTGTTTTATCTATCCGTTGTTGTCGTGATGCGCTGTGAGGGCAAAAAGCCGGCGAGCCTCCCCCACATCGGCCTGGATTTGCTGCTTAAGCGCCACCATCGTGGGGAAGGCTTTTTCTGGCCGCAAATAATGGCACAGCTGAACTTCCCACGCATCGCCATAAAGCGACCTATCAAAATCAAACAAATGAAATTCCAGCAATTCATTGTGGGTGGAAGCAGACGGTCTCACCCCAATATTTGCAACACCAGCGTACCATTGCGTCGTTGCCACCGCCCGCGCATAAATTGCATAAACGCCATAGAGCGGACGCACAATCTCGCCCAGCTCAATATTCGCTGTTGGAAAATCTATCGTGCGGCCCATCTGATCGCCTGATTGGATCTCCCCCTCTATCGAAAAAGGGCGTCCCAGCAATGCCCGCGCCTGATCAACATTTCCGTGACGCAAAGCCGCCCGAATGCGCGAGGACGAAATAACCTCGCCCGTTTCATCACGAAAAGGGGGCACCTCGGTCACGCCAATGCCTTGTGGTTCCAAACAACGGCGTAACCCTTCTCGATTTCCACCACGCCCATGACCGAACACAAAATCAAAACCGACAACGACATGCTTGACGGCGCAGCCTTCAATCAAAACATCGTGAATAAAGGCATCCGGCGTTTTATCCGCAAACGCTTTCGTAAAATGAATCGTCGTCACGTGGTCGGCTCCGGCCTCTATCAACAACCGATTTTTCATGGAAGGTGGAGTCAGAAGAAAGGGTCCGCCTTCTTTATGAAACATAGCATAGGGATGCGGATCAAAGGTCAGCGCATGAGCCTCACACTTCAAGCGCTTTGCCTCTTTATGCGCAGCGGCAATGATTTTGCAATGGCCAAGATGCACCCCATCAAAATTGCCAAGCGCCAACACGCCCCCCGTTCGCACGGGTCGCTTTGTAAGATAATCCATCAAGGGATTTTGCTCATCCGTCATTCAACCATCGCCTATTCACCTTTTTTCGTCCAGCCTTTTTCAGCCTGCTGCCAATAGGCCAAGGCATGGCCAGCTTTTTTATACGCGCCCCAGCGTAGCCGCGCTTTTTCAACACTTTCGCTGTCATTCCCATCAAAAACGTCGCACACAAGGGCATACTCTTCTAACGTCTCGCTGGTTGCCCCATCAATCTGGAACAAAACTTGCGCCGCGTTGGGTCGCTCATCAATCGACGTTAGCCACACAAGCTGGTCTTGCGCGTGACCATCCTTAGCCGCCCCGTGAGGAAGGAAGCTTTCCTTACGGTAGGTCCATAAATGGACATTAAGCGCTTCGAGCGTTGCCGCATCGGTTACTTTCACAACGGCACGCCAGCCACGCCCCAACGTCTTTTCCAAAAGCTCAGGCAAAGCTTGCGCCATCGTACTGCGGGTTAAGTGATAAAAGCGGATTTCCGTCATTTCAAAGAGTTAACGGCCTTTTCTTGCCGAGGCAAGCGCTTTCGCGTGACCTTCTCTTAAAAATGTTTTATCACTGACCTTCTCTTACGGTTAAACGACCAAGAGACCGTGTCGTGTCAACGGGCCCCCCCACGTCATCGCAACCCTCGCTTGCGAGGTGTGGCGATCCACCCCCACGCACGCGACACGTACCCAATGTGTTGGGGGAAACGACACATAGTCGGGATCAACTGTACTTTTTTGTTTTTAGAAAGCTGGACCACCAATGCGTATTTTGTTTTTCGGGGATGTCATGGGCCGCGCCGGACGCGATGCCTTGATGGGAAAACTGCCCTCCCTGAAAAAAACCTATACCCCCGACATCATTATCGTGAACGTCGAAAACGCGGCGGGCGGCCACGGCATTTCGACCAAAATCGCCCAAGAGTTTTACGCGGCGGGTGTTCATTGCCAAACAACAGGCAATCATGTCTGGCAACAAAAAGACATGATCATCAGCATTCAATCGATGCCATGGTTGATCCGCCCCATCAACTATCCGGCGGGCACGCCCGGACATGGCACTTTTTTGCACACGCTTTACGATGGCCGCAAAATCCTGATTGCGAACATCATGGGCCAAATGGTTATCCAACCGACCCTTGAGGACCCCTTTGCCGCCGCTGAAAAATTGGTCTCTCAATATCGCCTTGGGTCCGCCGCCCAGGCTATCTTCGTTGACTTTCATGCCGAGGTCACATCGGAAAAAGTCGCAATGGGTCACTTCCTTGACGGGCGCGTATCCGCCGTTATCGGTACGCACACGCACATACCAACCGCCGATGACCATATCCTGCCCAAAGGAACGGCCTTTCAAACCGACGCGGGCATGTGCGGCGATTTCGACAGCGTGATCGGCATGAAAAAAGAGCTGGCCTTATGGCGTTTTGTTAAGAAAATGCCCGGTGAGCGTCTATCCCCCGCCGATGGAGACGCCACCCTGTGCGGAACGTTCGTCGTCACGAACGACCAAACAGGTCTTGCCGAAAGCATCACCGCTGTACAAATCGGCGGACACCTCAAACAAAGCGGCCCCCTCAAACAAAAAGGGGCCTGATAACGGCCCCCACGTTTCCGGTCGTGCTGCCAGCCCAACATCGCCTCCCCCCAAAGGCAAAATCTGGACACACCACCCCGTAGGAGTGTCAATACCATAACTCATGGATCCCTGTCAACAGAAAAATCATCCCCGAAGAAAGATTTTTCTGTTTCACGGAATTGGGTCCTCTTGCAGCCGGTCGGTGTTCATAAACAGGGACTCTGGGAATAAAGGTTGTGCCGTTGGGGGTAACGGGCTGATAATTGTGACCCGTTCATACGAAGGATCACACCATGTCCGATTGTTGCTCTGTCCCACCGAAAAGCGACCTGCCTTCCTGTTGTGGCGGGCCCAAGAAAAAAACGGACGTTGTCTTTTGGGCCGCTTTGCTTGGCGTGGGCGTTTTGTACGCGCTGCATTTGGTTGCGGCGCAGGAAATCAGCGCCTGGCCGTGGCTTATGGAAATGTCGATGACCTCTTTTTCCATGATGAACAGCGTATGGTGGGGCGTGCTTGTCGGCTTTCTTTTTGTCTGCCTTTTGTCCAAGGTGCCGCGAGGTTTTATCATGGCGCTGTTTGGGCAAGGCGGCACCTTGGGCGGCTTGTTGCGCGCCACGGGCGCAGGCGTTTTGTTGGATTTATGCAGCCATGGTATTCTGATGGTCGGCGCAAAGCTTTATGAACGCGGCGCGAGCGCGGGACAGGTCATTGCCTTTTTGTTGGCAAGCCCAT
>JAQUYN010000110.1 GCA_028691835.1 Alphaproteobacteria bacterium
AGCCGCATCGCTTGCGACCGCAACGGCAGAGAAGGAGTGTTTTTTCCAAAACGCTTGCGGCACCCGCGCCGACGCAAGGCGCTAAAAGACAACAAGAAGGACGTTATGAAGAAGCAAAAAGATAGGGGGAGATAGAATCGAGAATAATTTGAGTTCGAATTGGTTTATCTCAGTTCAAAAAGGAACGCTCGCCAATCGCGGCACCAAATGTTACAAGATCTTCATTTAGCAGCCTAAATAAAGCTTGCTCCAGGATTGTCTTTGAAACCTCTGCATCCATGGCATCCCCCAGTCTAGTTAACGTTCCTATGATGTGTTTGCACGCCCACAAAAGTGGCCTATACCATACCATTATGGCGAATGATAATTACTGCCATATATCTATATGCATAATGCGAATATAGCCGTGGCCATGTCGAAGCTCATCCTCAACGTCGCACCTGTAACTTCTTCCCCCGAGGCCAAAGTCTCCGTCGGAATCCAACCCTATGACAAAACAACACTCGACTCGCTAAGACAGACACATCAAAGAAACTATCTAATCAAGCGCGGTGGAGAAGATGGAAATTCGATCCTCGCGATTGCTCGAAAGCTCGGCCTTGCCACGCTTGGGATAACGACTGATGAGCAGACGCTATCGCAAGCTCCATGGCTTCTCGCACCATTAGCAATGGATGCTCTGGCGGATTTCTTCGTTCAACTACATCGGCCAATACTCAAGTGGCGACCGCTTCGCGTCGTTTCCCAAAGGCCGATCAATTTGTTTCCGCAAGACGCCGGGTTGCCGCCTTGGCTCCAGCGGCGTGTTGTCCTCGATTTCGAAACGCGCATTATTCAAGCCGATAATCGTAGCAAAAGCGTAATTCTTGCGTGTGGTGTCCGAACCAGCAACGCAATTGATGCCAATTGTGTTGAAATAATGCAGGTTGGGATTCCGATCATTGGCCGTTATGTCGCAACTCGGCGTAATGCTGATGGTCTAGGGATACGGCCCTCCCTGAAACTCGCGGGGCGCATCGTCGAGCTTCGTGGATCACAATTAATTCTCGACGATCATGGCGATGGGCCGGAAACACTTGAAGCATCTGAGGCTTTTCTTGAACCGCGCAACGAAAATCTTTCATGGTGTCTTCAGCATCTTCTAAAACACAATACGGAAAGCGTTCAACATGCAGCCGCCAATCTTGCCGCAGAGTATCTTTCTGGCCCAAAACGGCTTGAGCTTGTAGGCAAGACCTTTGACTATTTGCGCTCACAGCCTATCGAACTTGCCCCAGGCGTTCCGCTCATTCTCGGGGCACTTGCCGGTAGCAGCCAACAAAGTCTACCGTTTCTTTCCGAGGAAATCCGAAAGCCATATCTTGTATTCGATCCGAGCGGGACACGAACCGACAGTTGGAACGAACGCGGTATAGATAAGAATGGCCCATACGATCAGCGTACATTTGCACCGAAACAACTTCGGATAGCTGTTTTGTGCCAAGCTGCATACGAAGGACAAGTCGATGCGTTTGTTGCAAAATTTCTCGATGGGATGCCTGACATCAAAACCGGTACCGGCAAATGGATCCGAGCACCATATGAAAAGGGATTCATTCGCCGCTATGCGCTTGAAACCCCAAAAATTCAAACCTTCACCATTCCGGGGACATCGGCGCAAGACTATGTCAGGGCGAGCCGACAAGCCATTGAGGCCGCTACGAACGGCGGATTCGAATGGAACTTGGCTATCGTACAGATAGATAAGGACTTCCGCGAGCTCCAAGACGCCGAAAACCCGTACTTTGCTACGAAAGTTCAATTTTTGAAACAGAGGGTCCCGGTTCAAGAAATAACCCTAGATACGATGCGTTTTAGCGATCAGCAACTCGTTTTCGCGCTCAACAACATGAGCGTCGCAACCTATGCCAAAATCGGCGGCGTTCCATGGCTTCTTAAATCCCACCCGACGGTAGCTCACGAACTCGTGATTGGCATAGGCTCGCATACATATTCCACAAGCCGCTTAGGCGCGAGCGAGCGTGTAGTCGGCATCACCACTGTCTTCAGCAGCGATGGAAAATATCTTTTAGATGATCGTACCGGTGCAGTTCCTTACGAAGAATATAAGACCGCACTCTTGGGCTCTCTCACTCGCTCAATCGAATCCGTCCGGAGCGTAGATAATTGGCGCAGCACGGATGCTGTTCGATTGATCTTCCACGTCTTTAAGCAAATGGCTGATCGTGAAGCCGAAGCCGTTGGCGAACTCGTTGAAAGCCTCGGACTGACGCAGGTAAAATTTGCATTTTTGCATGTCGTGGACGACCACCCATTCACGATTTTCGACGAACAACAACCGGGTATCCGCAAACGCGACGGTTTAAAGGGAACCTATGCACCGGAGCGCGGCGTAACCGTGCGCATCAGCGACGGCGAATCCCTGCTGTGCATGACAGGTAGTCGCGATATGAAGTTGGCGAACCAGGGAATGCCACAACCTGCGCTCCTTCGGTTGCACCGTTGCTCGACATTTCGAGACATGACGTACTTGACACGTCAAGCTTTCGATTTTTCTTGCCATTCATGGCGCATGTTCACGCCTGCGCCACAGCCTATCTCTATCCATTATTCGGAATTGATCGCTCGCCTTTTGACGGGGCTGCGACACGTTCCTGGATGGGATCCGGATACAATGTTAGGCCCTGTCAGTCGGACACGGTGGTTCCTGTGAGCGAGCCAATCCTTTTGGAATTAAAAAGAAGCCTTGTTCAAGCAGCGACTGACGACAAAGCGCAGCCTCCTCATGCGCGCGCATTTGCAGCTTGGATTCAAATTGATAATATAAGTCAATCCCCAGCTCTCGGCGCCTTGGCGATGGATGCCGCCGCAGCTAATGGTCCTTCCCGTCAGACGGTGCATGCGGTAGTTCTTGGCTATGCGGCCAATCTCGATTTCACCTTAATCACTTCATTTACCGAAGCCTTAACATGGCTTCGCGCCCGTCAATATTTTGTAGCGGGGCGGCCTCCATCATTCGAGGTGGATGGGCTTGGCCTTTTCGGTGTGGCTGTCGGCATTACGTGTCTCGCTGAGACAGAGCGGGCACCAGCACAAGCGTGGCTTGAGGGGTTGCTCAAACACTCTCTAAAATCACAAAGACCTCGGGATTGGAACGAGGCACTCATGGCAGCCGCACTATCAATTCTCTCCCCTCATACTCCCGATGACCTTGTCTCTGATGATCTGCGTACAGCTCTTGCCGCAAAAAATATTATGCAAACTTCTGAAGAATCTCGCATAAATGCTTGGAAACTTATTTCGGGATTGACCGTCTCGATGGATGGGATGACGCGTGCTGCTGCGCAAAGCACCGCCTTAACATTTTTGCTCCGCGCGGCACCTTCTTTGAATTTTGCTTCAGCGTCGATTGACGATGTTGCAGAGATTCTAAAGGGTATTGCTAGATCCATGCGCCGCTGGGCTTGGGATCCAGCCCCTCGATCACGCAATTCAGTTGCTGCTCACTGGGATATCGATAACGAGTATCACGTTCAGGACATGCTTTGGACCATCCTTGCTCCAATCTTTTCTGATCTCGATGATGAAGAATGGTTGAAATCTCTAGGGCAACATCATCCTCGTGCAGACCTTGCCATTCCTTCACTTGAGCTCATTATTGAGGTCAAATTTATCCGTTCCGGTGGTAAATCTGTGTATGTTGATGTCATTAAAGAAGTTGCTGTGGACGCTAGCACGTATCTTCAAGATGGAAGCGGTTATAAACACATAATTGCTTTCATCTGGGACGACGCAGCACGCACTGAAAACCATGCTGAACTTTGCCAAGGTATAGAAAGGCTCAGGGGGGTTCACGCTGCCATCGTACTGTCGCGTCCATCAAAGATGGATCGTGCAAATGATAAACCGGCAGAAAATTTGTTTGGTGTTGAGGAGCAAGACCATGTCCCTTCCTGACTTTGACGATTTGCCCTTCAATTCCAGGCCAGATCTGACGCCATATTTGCTCCATCTCACCAAAAATACGAAAATGGAGGATGACTATTCCGCGTATGACAACCTCGTAAACATTCTGAAAACAGGTGAGGTTTGGGGGAGTAGTCGGAAACGGGGAATGATTAAGGGAAATCACAAAGCAGCATGCTTCATGGATATTCCGTTCGCGTCCTTAAAGTACGTATTGACTCCGGAAAATTCGTCCGCACGTTCACCACGGTATGAGCCGTATGGCATTGCCATTACAAAGCAACACGCCTACAAGAAAGGCTGCCGCCCGGTGCTTTATTTATCGAATCTTGAAGTCACCGCGCTCAAAATACCAAAATCTGAGCTTTGGCGTGTTGTCAGGTTTGAAGTTAGCGAAAGCGGGTGGATAAGTTGGCTTCACGAACGGGAATGGCGCTGCGAAGGAAACTTTAAGCTTCCGAAATCGATTCAAGCGGCGTTTGTTCGCAATACCAAAGAAGCTAAACGACTGATGAAAGAGTTAGCTGACGACCCGGACCAATTTAAGTGCATACCAAAATCCGTGATCCCTTTCACCGTTATGTGCCAAGGCTTGCTAACATAGCGCAGGTCTATTTGGCTTCTCTGTCTTGCTCGTACCTTCCAATAGCCGAATGCGACGAAATTAGAGCTTTGTTTTTGCGCCTGTTCTCTACCGACGTGAAAATCTTGTCGATATTTTTGGCGATTAAATCCCTCCTTTATAGTTTTCCGCTTATTGAATCTCCATAGACGCCGCTTTGTTCCTTTCGACGCGAGACCGTTTATTTCATTCAGCCTCGAATAATGGCGAACCTATGCGTCACTCCACCGGGTGCGGGTGAAGTCTTCGACCGCGTTTCCCCGCGCGCTTCCGCGCTGCGCTTGTGCAGCTCCGCGCCCCTGCGGGGTGCGGGATAACG
>JAQUYN010000036.1 GCA_028691835.1 Alphaproteobacteria bacterium
CGACAGAACGAAAGGAATCGTGCGTCATGTTATGAAAGATGTGGCTTTGATCGCGCAGGCGGATCAGCAAATTATACTCACGCTCGTCAACAGCGCCATCTGCGCGACTGACATACAGCAGACCGCGAATGGTGGCTTCGACAAGACTTCCCTCTTCGATTTGAGTCATGAGTTTAAGGAGACGACGTTGACGTTCGTTTTCAACCTCTATATCGCGTTCAACTGACGGCTTGGCATAGGGCTTGATTGTTTTGAGGCCAACCATCGCTTGAATCAACGGCGATCCATAGACAGAAAGAAACAAGGCTTCGATGGCCTCGTTCTTTCTTTCGTTCATATCGTTTAAGGTTTGCACAATGATGTTTGAGGCTGTTTGCTGCATTTGCCAAAAGAAATTATCGCCCGCAAGGGGGTGACGATGGTTTCTGATGGTTTCGGCCCATTGCGCAATCGGCGCGCAAAACGGATTGCGATCCGAAAAGAAAGCTGGCTTAAGCCGAAGCGGATGCATTTGTCGGATGGTTTCGGCCATGTCTGGAGTAATCATTGCACGCACAAACGGCGAGACGAAGGTGAAATACAGTCCTTGCAGATTTTCCGAGATTCGCGCAACGGCAGCAAAACGTAAATCATCTTCGTGATCGTTGAACCCAAGGGCGCGAATATCGTCGAGCTTACGTTTACTGAACCGCAAGACATAATGGCCGGATGCGAGATTTGCGTTGGGAACGCTTGTTGTTTTCTCGACAAATGAAGCTTCATACAGCCCGGGTGGGATCATCTCAATCATGTCGATATTACTGATAAACTTTTGCAATTCTTTGTCAGCCACAGATGAAGAAACAAAGATGCCTAAGTGTCCAATTTTATGATGACGAGAATAGATAATGGTTTGTTCGCTTGCGATAATGTCATCATCACATCCGTAGATGTCCAGAATCCATCCCAGAGCTTGTTGCGGGGATGAAATGTCATCGCCGTTTGAACAAAAGACGACAATAGGGGATTTGATGTTGCGTAAATTGGCGCGCATGCCATTGGTGGATCGTATTTTGCCTGCAACCAGATTATTCCCAATAAAAAGATCATCGACGATAAATTGAATTTCTTCGCGCCCCAATAAACTTGGTGTACTCCACCACTTTTCGAACTCGAGATAACGGGGCCCTTCCGTGTCGATTTTGGAATAGAGCGTGTATTCTTTTTTCCAATAGGTGTTGGCGGGGTTGTTTTTTTCGAAGCTGTCGATCAAATGGGCTCCGTCATAAAGGCCTCCGCCTATGTCGCTTGCCAACGCGACGGACCAAGAGCCGCCTGTCATGCCCCCGGCATAACGCATCGGGTTGACCCCATGGATGCCTGCCCAAAAGGACATGGGGGCACCAGCAAGGATGAGGACGCTGGGGAGGGATGGGTGCATCGCGCTCATCAACGCGATTTGCCAGCCTGCTTGGCAGTTTCCGATCAAGCAAGGTTGCCCCGCGTCTGGATGCCATTCGATGACTTTGCTTACAAAATGAGCCTCGGCGGAGCAAACATCTTCACTGGTTTGGCCCGTGATGGGGGTGGGAAGGAAGCTCACGAAATAAACGGGGTGACCATCCATCAGGGCAAGCCCAATTTCACTGTCTCTTTTCATGCCGCCGATACCCGGACCATTTCCGGCCCGAGGATCAAAGACGACAAAAGGCCGTTTGGTTGGGTCCGTTTCGACATCGGATGGCGGTATGATCCGCAAGAGGAGATAGTTCACGGGATTTAAAAGGTCGCGTCCATCAATCATGATTGTGGAGTCGAACTGTAAGACGCTCGGTGTTGGGTTGTCCAAGTAGGTGTAATAGTTATTGCCGCGTTGTCGCTGAACATCCAATAAAAGGATTTGGCGCTCACAAGCATCAATCCAGTACGCAAACGCGTGTTGCGCAAGATGCGGCGTAAGCTGGAAAGAAAGGCTAGGCGCCACGGAAGCAGAGGCCGCCTCGGGCACGCAAGATAAGCTCATGTTTCCATCATTCCGATAATGAAAGAGAACACTGGTACACTTTCTTTATACCAGCATGGTTAACAGAACTTGTATCACGCGTTGAGCAAAGTGGGTATTTGTTTTTCGGTGAGGGGGGGGCAGAAAAATTTTTGACGCTCGGTTTTGTGACAATTTTGCCGTTTTGTTAAGAAAGTAAATATCGATATGGGCGAAATTAATTCTTTCTCAATTTTTAGTGTCTAAAGAGGCCGCTTTTTGATAGAATAACGCCGGATGCTCGGTTCGCGTACTTAATGATACATTCGGCTCTCGTTTTAGGTCTCGGTATTTTATGGCCTTTTCCTTGCAAAGGTAACGCGATTTAGTTCCTGACTCTATCAAAGAAAGGATATCGTTTTGTCTCCACGTGATGGTCTAAAACGTATGACATCGTCATTTTCTCAGCCTTCCGTTGTGGAGGCCTATGGCGCAGGTCAGGAGTTGGCCGTGGCTCAACGTCGTTTGGCGGCAATTATGCACGAGGTTTCTTCAACCCCCGTTGAAGACTTTATCCCTCAAAACCACCCCGTACAGAAAAGACGAGATCCCGCTGCTGCTTTGCGTTGGATGGTCGCAACTGATGCCATTGCCCTTATCCTTGGTTTTTTTGTCGCGTGGGTAGCCGCTGCGGTTGCCCATATGTTTTTGCTGGATCGTGGTTTCTTTATCGTTGATGAAACCGCGCAGATTGTCTCGGCTTCCCAGTATGGCGCTATCTCTTTGGGTGTTTTGGCTTGGTTCTGGCTGTCCGGCCATTATCGCCGCAGGATGCCGCTTTGGTTGGAAATACAAAAAGTGACCAGCGCCTTGTTCTCTGCGCTGATCTTGAATGGATTTACCCTTTTTGCGATGAAGCAAGATTTTTCGCGTCTTTGGCTCTTGCTGGGGTGGGTTTTTGGCGCGGTGTGCCTCTTGCTTGGCCGCGCCCTTGCCCGCTCTTTCTTGCGGCGTTGTGGCGCTTGGCAGGTCCGTACGTTGCTTGTGGGAAGTGGCCCTCTGGCCGAAGAAACCAGAGCCACGCTTCGCACGGAAGCTGGGCTTGGATATGAAATTATCATGCAGGTTGAAAATCTGCCCGTTCTTTTGGAAAGCGTTGACGGATCATGGGAGGCGCTGTGCGAGCGGTTCAGTGCGGATTACGTGATTATTGCCCTCGACGGTATGGGGTTGGCTCAGGCCGATGTCGCGATTGCAGACTTGGTGCGTACGGGGACTCCTTTTTCTATCTCCCCGCCGTTGCGTCATTTGCCGGTTTTGGGCATGGTTCCTCAGTATTTCTTCAGTCGCGATGTTATGTTGATGTCGCCCGTTAATTTTTTGGAGCAACCCTTGCCGCAGTTCTTGAAACGGAGCATGGATGTTGTTTGCTCTGGCGCTGCTTTGTTGCTGCTGTTTCCTCTTCTGGCGACTATTTGTTATCTGGTTAAGCGTGATGGCGGCCCTATGTTCTTTTCAGACATTCGTGTGGGGTATAAAGGCAAGGCGTTCCCTTGTTTGAAATTCCGTTCGATGGTGATGAATGGTGATGAAGTTTTTAAGGCCTATCTTGCAAAGAATCCTGAAAGACAGAAAGAATGGGATACCTATCACAAGCTTCGTGATGAAGATCCACGCATAACAAAAATTGGAAGTTTTTTGCGTCGGTGGAGTCTTGATGAACTGCCCCAACTTATCAATGTGTTCCGTGGTGATATGAGCCTTGTTGGGCCTCGTCCCATCATGTTTCGTGAACGTAATACGTACAGCCGTGACTTTGCCCATTATTGCCGCGTCCGTCCTGGTCTTACAGGCGTGTGGCAGGTCAGTGGCCGTAGTGATGTCTCGTTTGCTCGTCGTGTCCAGATGGACAGCTGGTATGTTCGGAATTGGTCTTTGTGGCATGATATTGCCATTCTCTGTAAGACGATTCCTGCCATTCTTTGTAAAAAAGGCGCGTATTAACTGAGGAATGTAAGGCGGCGTGTCTCCCTGATCTTATGATGAAAGCGGCAAGGTCATTGCATGATGGCCTTTGCCGCTTTCTTTTTTCCAAACGAACCATCCGCGCCACATTAGCAAAAGCAGAGAAGAAATCAGCGCCCCGTACCCTATGCCCTGCAGTCCGAATATCGGCGTAAGCAGGATGTTGAGGCCCAGGCTGGGGATGAGGAACAGGATGTCCCCGACCCAAATGGCCCGATCTTGATGTCGTGCGAACAGAATATAATAGAGCGGCTCTGCGCAACATCTGACCCAAAAGGCCGCGAGCATCAGCCAAAATGTAAAGGATTCTTGCACAAAAGCTTCTTTGCCGAGGAGCGAGCCTAATATAGGAACGCATACACCAAGACCAATTGTCAAAACCGTTCCGAAAAATAAGACTTGCCCATAGGTTCGGTGAACTTCGTGCCAAAATCCGGTAGGGTTGCTTTCAGCATGAAGTTTGACCATTTGCGGATAAGAAAAAGACAAAATGCCGCTGTGAACCAAAGTAAGTAAGGCGATAGCGAACGAGGCATAAAACGTAATGATGCCGACGGAGTCGATGCCGAGATATTTCATCACAACGAAACGATCAAGAAACACGCCGGATGTCAGTCCGATGGTTCCCAACCAGATCCCGGCACTTTGTCGGACGACCTGTCCCAGCCAAGACCAATTGATTTCCGTATTAAAAGTCTTGTGCCAAGGAAGTGTTCTCCAACTGACGATGCCCATCGCCACACCTGCCGTCGCGCCGAGGCACCATAGGGTAAAAATGAAATGGGCATTTCGCAGAAATGGGAAAAGGATGCCGAAAAGAACAACGGGAAAAACCCATGATGCCGCACGAACAAAAAACACGACATTGGCCCAAAAAGGGTTACCCAATGATGTGATGTTGATGTGGATAATGTCGGCGGCGCTTTCAATCGTGGAGAGAAAGAAGATAAAAAGAAAGGTCGTTGGCGCCAACCCCAAATCATCGACAAAGAAAAGGGCGATCATGGCGAAAGCCAAGCCCCCCCAGTTCAACAGAAGAAAGGCGGCTTGGTCGCGCATTTTGACGGCCACATCGGTTTCAGGTGCCGCGATAATTTCACGAGAAATAGCATAGTCGGTGCGCATGCCAAGCATGCAGGTGATAATGGATGTTGCGCTGAACACCAGCCCATACGTTCCCATTTCTTCAAGAGATAGATAGCGTCCCATGTAAAGCGTCAGTAAAAGCTTTGTCGCAAGCGATGTCAGGCGAAAAAAAACAGTGAGAATTTGTTGGGTCGAACGCTTCATTGAAGATCCCCGTCGTTCGCGAGCT
Source organism: Alphaproteobacteria bacterium (assembly GCA_028691835.1). GTDB lineage: Bacteria > Pseudomonadota > Alphaproteobacteria > UBA9219 > UBA9219 > UBA8914. The sequence goes on from JAQUYN010000036.1 coordinate 5,301, forward strand.
GTGGATCATTAAGGAAAAAAAGTTCGTAAGGTCCAAAATGGCGCGCCCAGATGCTTGTGTGTAAGTGATCAACCTCGTGTGTGCCAACACACTGGGTTTGATGGGCAAGGAAAGCGCGTTTCTTGGTGAAAAGGAAGTTCTGCGTTGCGACGCGTTTTGTTTGTCGTAATGTGAACGGGTGGGTCAAGCGATAAACGATGTCGCGTAAGGAAAACCACATAGGATATTCATAGACAGGGCATGAAATAATGCCTTGAACGCATAAGGCATGGACAATTTGTGCCGTTGCAACGTGATCGACATGACGATCAAGAAGATATGGAGAACAAATTTCGACGGGGTTGATTTCCAAAATAAGACGTCGAAGATCGGCTTTGATCTTGTCTTTATTTTGATGCGTTTGTTTATCAGGATAGCCAAGGATGATGACGTCCTTGGCGCTAAGCCCCATGATGGTGCAGGCTGTCGTGACTTCTTGCACGCGTCGTTGGGCAATGGATTGCCTGCCGTTTTTCTGAGGTAAATTCGTTTTTGCACCGTCCGAGATGACGATGACTTTAACCACGCGGTTTGCTTGCTTCGCTGAGAGGATTGCGGCGCCACAGCCCAATGTTTCGTCATCGGGGTGGGGGGCGATGATAAGTAAGGGCCCTTGTCTGGTCTGAAAGGTGTGGGGCGATCCACACAGGCTATAGCTTTTATGGAGGATGTTTTCGCCAAATCTAAAGACCGAGCGTAGGTAAGGGTTCACGACGACAAATCCTTGCTGGCTGCTTTGAACGTGGGAGAATTGGACGAGGAGGCCGCCTCTGCGCTGGTGAGTTGATCAATGCGTTGTTCTTCTGTCCATTGCAATGCCGGGAGAAGATAGGGCAAGACGCTTAAGAAGTGGCGCATATAGCTTCCGCTGTCGGGTTCAAAGATATAAAGCACAACCAAGTGGGAAAGGAAGAGAAGGGGGAGCAAGCGTTGGACTCCCTTGAAGCGAGTCATCCCAAGATAAAGAAGGCGTGCACAAAGAAGAATGATGGCGAATAAGATAAATTCTTTTTCAGAAAAGCCATGCACGAAGGGGACGTTGAGATAGATAAAGGCGTTGATATAGTTGATGACAAAATGGAATCCATCATCGGATGGAAACGGATTGAGAAAGCATGTGCGAACAACATCGCTTCCACCGTAAAAGAAGATTTCGTTTTCAATATCGCGAACGCTCCCCAGCCTTATTAAAATTTCAGAGGGGACGATGATCAATCCGATGATGGCGAGAAGAGGATAAATGGCCCGCAACATCATAGGTGTGCGCAAAAGCAAAAGAATGCCGACAAATGCTCCCAGAATAAGAAGGTAGTAATCGCGGACGAAAAGGCCATAGACTAAATACCACGCGCAGATAATACCGGTCATAACGTGTTCTTTGCGGATCCGCGTGGACGCGTACCACAAGAGAGTTGCGGCAAGCAAAACCAACGTTTCCTTGTTTGGTGCGGGGAGGTCTTCGAGAATGAGAGGCAGAAGAACAATGGCAAGCAAGACCATGCCGCGAAAGGTGCGGACGGAACTTGCAATTATATAAACGAGAGTCGCATTCAAGAATCCTACCAATTCAAAGGAAAAGGGAATGGAAGAAAAGAGAAGCGACATTGTAGCGAACCCCTGTGTTGGTTCGCCGTCCATGGCAGTTTCGGCTATGTTTTGGATATAGGTTGCGTCAACAAGGGCTTTGCTGGGGATGAGGTCCCGCAAAAAGAAGTAGAGCACAAGGCAAAGAAAAGACCAGCCCAACCTGTAGCTGCGAAGAAGCATGGGGCTCGGAAGCACAGCGGCATTATGAGGGCGGATCAATAACATCGGTGTAACCAAACCTTCTGTAGAATGCGAATTATATATAAATCATCTGGAAAAGAAAAAGCAAACGGCATTATCCCCTATTATTTTATGCATTTTACTGCACAGGGCTTCCTAATGTGAATAGATTTTCGGGTTTGGGGTGGCCACGGGGATAAGCTGCGGCATCGCGGATAACCGCACGGGGATGGTTTTGTGGTTATCTATCAGGATGATTTCCTGTTTGTCCTTGATTTTTCTTGTAATATCCCAAGCCAAAACCGAATGTTGGCCGTTTTTGTCGCGGAGAAGCACAGCCATTATGGATTCGTCAGGCGTTGGGAGCTGCCTTTCCAAAATGACGTTTTTGAGAGGGCTTGTTGCGGCCAAAAGGAGGCCCAGAGATTTTTTGGGGCCGTTGGCATCCAGAAAACCGAATTGGTCTTCTGGGTTTTGGGGGTCATGGCCCTGGCTTTTCCATTCGTACCATATACTTACAGGCACATCATGGAGCCGGTTAAGTATATGGGCGCGTAAGGCATAGGCTGCGTGCTGTTCCGGTGTCGCCCATGTCGTTGAATACCCCCATTCTGTGCTGAGGATGGGGACGTTCTTTTTGTGATGGGGGGCTTCCTGATCGAGAATGGTCCGCAAAGATTTATAGGCAGCGGCTGAGTTTTCTGGTGGCCAGTCTCCATCTTGATAGGGATGAACGCTGAGGGCATCTAAACAGTCAAAAGCTGGTGACCGGATAAAGGCGGTAATAAAGCGTGTGTGGCGCCTGAGAGATTTAGGGAGCTTGGCGAGTTCAGAGCCAGCAACGATGGCTTGAGGGACCGCCACCTTGATTGAGCGGCATGTTTTTTCAAAAAGTTGGATATAAGCGTCAACATCGGGTTCTGGTGGCCAGAATATGTCGGTGTCAGGTTCGTTCCAAATCGACCAAATCATACCTTTTGCATTATAGCGTTTGACGGCTTCGCGGGCGAAGATTGTGAAGGCGGCTTGAGCTTCGTTTGTGGTTGGAGCTGCTTCGGTGTTTTTCAATCCAAAGAGATTTTCCGGGGCTTGAATCACTTCGGCATAAAGGCGATTGCTGTGTTCAAGCGATAAGACAAGGTTGAAGCCTTTCTTTTTGATCTGGGCTATCGCGGTGTCATATTGATCCCAAGTATAGACGCCTTTGGTTTTTTCGACGGTCGGCCAGCTTATACCCAGTCGGATTGTATCAAATCCTGCTTTCTTGACATCGTCCAGAAGCGTGGGCGTTATAGCGCTTAAGTTCAGATAGACTCCAAATCCTTTCAAAAGGCGCGAATCCTGTGCTTGCGTCGCTGACGTAAGGAAAAGGAGCGCAAGGAAAAGAAGGGTGGATTTCATGAATGCCGATCCTTTTTTAATAGGCTTTCGTAAAGGGCCATCATGCCCGCCCCCATCTTTTCAAGGCTGAACTTTCTGACATGCTTTTCACAAGCTTCACGCATGGCGTTGCGTTGGTCGGGGGTAAGTTGCGCTGCGGCTAACACGCCATCCGCTAGGCTTTGAGGGGAGAACGTCCCAAGCCAGCCCGTTTGTCCGGCGATGATGGCTTTGTCGGCGATGCCAACGGGCGTTGTCACGACAGGCACGCCTTCCACCATGGATTCGACAATAACAAGGCCAAAGCTTTCATGGTTGCTTGGGCATAAAAGGACATCGAAGGCGCAATAATATTCCTGAGCCCAGAGCTTCGTGAATAGTTTGACGTTGGATCCAAGTTTTTCCGTTGCAATTCGGTGTTTGATTTCGGCACGTATCTCTCCGTCACCCAACAGAGCCAATTGAAGATCGGGTCGTTTTTCGAGGCAGAGCTTAAAGGCATCGAGCATCCGATGTGGATTTTTTTGCGGGGCTAGCCTTCCGACGAAACCGACCAAAAAGACATCGTTATCATAGCCGAGTTTTTGACGGCTTGCGCTACGCGACCCTTTCTTTTCAAAGCTGGTTCCGTTCCAAACGACATGAACTTTCTTTTCGGAGATTCCTAAGACCTCGACGGCATGCCGTTTTTCGCACGCGGCTGTTGCGACGAGTGCGTGGCAAAAAAAGCTGAGCATCCATTCGATAAGTTTGAAGGCTCGTGACGATTCTGAATCCACAGTCACAAATCCGTGGGGGGAATAGACGACTTTACATTTAGGTAGAAACAGGCACACAAGCCGTACTAGCGCTCCAGCTTTTGAACTGTGGCCATGGATAATGTCAAAGAATGGCTTTTGTTGGCGCAGAAGTCGCCACAAGGAGAAAGCGTGGTCAAGGTCGTGAAGGCCTACGCTGCGTTGCATCGTGCTTGTTAGAATTGTAAGGCCAGGAATGGATGAAATGGCTTGAAGAAAAGGTTCTTCTGCCCGTACGGGGGAATAAATGACCGTCACATCATGTCCGGCAGCCGTTTGTATTTTGGAAAGGTACGTTACAATCTGTCCTGTTCCGGCACCTGCGGATTCAACGACATGGCATATTTTCATGTGGGTCCTCAGAACGATAGCGTGTGTGGGTACGATGTTCTTTTAACTTCTTACCACAGACAGGTTAATGTTTTTAGCCCTTATCTTTGGCTTAAACGTCTCTCCTGTTGAAGTGCGGGCAGGCCCCTTTTTGATGGCTTGCAAAGGCCCATGAAAATAAATTTTATGAAAGTAATTTTATCATGAAAGTAATTCATCAGAAATGGCTCATTTGCTTGATCGATACAATTTAAGATAAAAGCTAAAATATCCAATTATATCAATAATTAAGCGCCAATTAGCCTCGTTCAGGTACAGTGAAATCATTGCTTCTAAGAGCGGTGATTAAAATGAAAATAATAATCCTTCTTGCTTTAGTTTCGGCCCTGAGCCTTGGATTTTCCCAGCAAGCGAAAGCTGACTATGAAGATGGCGATATCATACCCGCCTCGGTTATCGCTCCTTTGATGTCGTGGGTTGAAGCCCAGACCGGCGTTAGAGTTCCCACACTCCCACGTGTTGTTGCCAGCCATAGCCGTTTAAGCGAGATTGTAAGTCGTATGGGCCGTATCTCGGGCCGTGCACGGGCCCTTTATATTGGCGGTTCTGTTATTTTGGATGATCGTTCTTTTGATGTCGAAGATGATACGCAGGTAAGCCTTTTGGTCCATGAGTTGGTGCATTATGCCCAGTCTTTTAAGTCGAGATCGGCGTGGGCCTGTGCGCAGGGCAAGGAAGTGGAGGCCTATACTCTTCAAAATCAGTGGCTTGAAGCACGTGGGCACAGCCCCTTTGTTCGGGCTTCGTGGATTAACCGTATGGCGGCATGCCCCGCTTCGCCAAGTGCTGTGGCTTTGGCTTCGGCAGATTAACCAAACCATCCTAAATTTTAAGGCTTCGTCCGTAAAGTCGCACCGCATTATTCCGGTGCGACTTTATTGTTGCAAATTTGTATCGAAACAAAAAAGGCTGACAAAAAGGCTGGCTTTATTGTGGATTCGCAGCTATAAATGACGATGAATAATCGATCATTTTGGGGAGACGGATCCATGAAAGCTTCTCGTGCTACATCATTTTTGACAGGATTTTTTGTAACCACATTCATTGTCGCGGCCTCGTCTGTGATGGCTGCTGATTCATCAACAGGTCAAATTAGTTCTTCCCTTGCCAAGAAAGATTTGTCTGTCGCTCAAAAGTTATTGAAGAGTGGCCCCGGCAATGTTGATATGGTCTTGAAGCTGCTCTTGGCGCAGACTCAGAAAGATATGACCGTCGATCCTGATTTTTCCAACAAGATGATGTCTCTTGCTGGTGAATATGCTCCGCAAATCACGCCTCCAAGTGTTCCTGCCATTTGTGCCGACCTTCGTCGGATCGTCGATTCTCTTAAGCCAGAGCATACAGGCACACCACTTTTCAAATCTGTGATGGATGCCTCGGAAAGCTTTTCAAAGGCTCCGGTCGTTGTTGCGGCTGGGCGGCCTAACGAATGTGAACAAGCTTGGCTTCAGCTTACTAATATTGAAGAGGAAGCTTTGCTCGCACAAACGCCTGGCATGCGCGGGCCTGGGTTGCCTGCTGTAACTGTGCGTCCTGGTATTCCCCCTTCAACACCTTCACCTACCGATAAGCCAAGCGCTGATTAAACTTGGTTTTGTTGCTAGGCTAAACTTGACACTTAAAGAGGAACGACGATGAACATGAAAAAGAAACTGGGCGGAAGCGTCCTTCTGGCTGCTGTTGTGCTTTTGGGCTCGACTCCGTCATTTGCATATGGTCCTGAGGGCTTGTTTGGCGGTCGTCCTTCTCCGGACAGTGCTTTGGTTCTAGGAAATCCTGTCGAACTCAAGAATGATCGCCCGGAACGCGCTGAATCTGTTCTTGAACATCCTCGTCCTGACTATGATGCCGTTCCAATTGACATTGGCAGCTTTGAGATGTTTCCAACTTTGGAACTGGGCGCGACCTATGACTCAAACATTTATGCAACGCCAAATGGTGAGCGTGATGATGCCGTTGGCACCATTCGTCCGATTGTGAATTTGTTCTCGAACTGGGGCCGTCATGCGTTGGCTGTTACCGTTTTTGGTGACTCCAACTATTACAGCCAACATGCGGATGAGAACTATAACAACGCTCTTGTTGATCTGAATGGTCGTTATGACATCAGCAATCAAACATGGCTTTCGGGTCGTACAGGCTATCAGCGTTTGGCTGAAACCCGTACATCTCCCCTCGCCGTGAATGGCTCTGAACCTACAACTTTTGGCGTCGGCAAAGCCGGGTTGACTGCTTATCGCGGCGTTGGCAAGTTGAAGGCCAGTGTTGATTATGACTATAAGCGCTTTGATTATGATGATACGAAGGCCGACAATGGCGCGGTCATTGATCAAACCCAACGTGATCGCGACGAGCATGTTATGGGGGGTAAGTTGGCTTATGAAATCTCTCCGAACATGAAGCCTTACCTTCGTGGCGATTACAATATTCGTTCATATAATCACAACGCGACACATGATTCGGATGGCTTTGAAACCCTCGTTGGTGTTGAAGCTGACTTCGGCGGCATCACATCTTTGGATGTGTTTGCTGGTTGGATGACTCAGTATTATGATGATTTCGCAGTTAAGAAGACACTCAGCACGCCTCGCGTTGGTGGTCGTTTGGAATGGAATGTTACAGGCCTGACCTCAGTTGTGTTTGAGGCGGATCGTACCATTGAAGAAGCTTCCTCAATGGATGCCTACAGCAGCTATTACCAGACAGGTGGTTCTGCGACAATCACGCATGAACTGTTGCGCAACGTTCTTTTGGAAGGCAATACGACGTATTCGCATTCCGATTTCAACGGAACAGCCGATCGTGAAGATGATTCCGTTTCGGCTGGCTTGGGGGGGCGTTATTTGATCAACCGCAACCTGTACACGGATCTGCTTTATAATTGGGAACGTCGTTATTCGACAGAAGACACGTCAGAATATACGCGTAACATGGTTACGTTGCGTTTAGGCGTACGTCTGTAAGTTTAGTGAGTTGTAAAAGGGGGGCGTGGAAGATGGTTGCGCGTAAAGGACTTTTTCTTTTTGTCTTTTTGTGTGGCTTGTCTTTCGCGCCCTCTTGTCTTTTTGCGGCCTCGCCATCGCGTCCCCTTTCGATGCAAGGTCAAAATGCATCGTCACTTTCTCCTGCTTATCAGCAACAAAGCCCCTCGACTGTTGTGCCGAGCATTTCGGCAAGCGGCTCTAGTGATTATGTTTTGGATGTCGGGGATAAAATCAGGCTGACGGTTTATGGAGAAGCTGATCTTTCTGGCGAATATGAAGTGAGCAGCACAGGGGTGGTTTCTTTGCCCCTAATCGGAACGATCCCGGCGGCCCATCGTAACATTCATGATTTTGAGCAGGCTGTTACCAGCAAATTGACTGAGGGTTATTTGCGGGATCCACGGGTGAGCGCTCAGGTTATCAATTATAGACCCTTTTTCATTCTTGGTGAGGTGTCAAAGCCGGGGAGCTATCCTTACGTCAACGGAATGACCGTCGTTAATGCGGTTGCCATGGCGGGGGGCTATACCTATCGCGCGGATAAAAGTGAAGTCACGATTACCCGCGCCAATGATAAAGATAAGCAAGATACACAAGTTTCTGAAGAAGAGCGCGTGATGCCGGGGGATGTTTTAAGAATTCCTGAACGGTTTTTTTGATCTGACCTGATAAAGAGTTTTGAACGCAGTATAAATACAATTTTTAGAGTACTATGCATTATATTAACCTTGCGCCGCGTAAGCTTGAAGCTTCTTCTTTTAGAGAACCAGCCCGTTGTCTTGCTTGCACGGTTATAAAAAGTTCTGGCTCTTTTGAGACAGAATCAAATTATAAATAGTTTGGATTAGGGTATAAGGAGCACGCTGATGTCTGCCGAAGAAACGAAGCAGGATGTACCTACATCTTTAGCAACAGATCGGTCCCTTGCTTTTGCAGCGGCACCGCGTACATTTTCTGGTGATTTTTTTAAGAAGATGGATTTGCGAGAGCCGAGTCGCATTCTGCGCCGCCGTATCCAAATTGTTTTACGCATGGTGGCTTTATGTGCCGCTCTTGGATTGATCGTTTCTTTTGTTTTGACCCCTCAATATCGTGGCGAAGTCGTTTTACTCTTGGATCAGCGACAAGCGAAGATCCTTGATATTGGGCGCAGTATCGCCGCGATTCCCGGAGATAACTCTGCGTTGCGAAGCGAAATTGATATTATTACTTCACGTGCCGTTATTAATCGCGTCATTAACAAGCTCGATCTAGAACATGATCCTGAGTTTAACAGTCAGGTGCGGGCGTGGAAGAAATGGCTCAATCCGTCGAATTGGGTTACGCGGCAGAAAAAAGCAGACAAAGAAGCCGAAGCCGAACGTGAGCAAACAGCCACGGCTAAAGCTGTGCAGAAAAAGCTTTCTGTTTCGAATGATGGTCGTTCCTTGAGCCTTCATTTAGTTTTTGAATCGAGCAGCGCACAAAAAGCAGCCCTTATCGCGAACACGATTGCAGAAGAATATCTTGTTGATCAACTCGAAGCCAAGTACGAGGTCACGGCGCGTGCAAACAAGTGGTTGAGTGAGCGTTTGGGGAATCTTCGCCAGCAAGTTGAAGCCACGGAACGTGCGGTGGAAGATTTTCGTCAAAAGGCAAAATTGATACAAATTGATGGTGGCACCGTTGCTACGCGTCAAGTTCAAGAAATTAACACGCAATTGATTACAGCGCGTGCGGCGACGTCGCAAGCTGAAGCTCGTCTTCGGAGCGCGCAATCTATGGTTCGCAATGGCGGTGGCATTGAAGGTTCAGCGGATGTTTTGTCGGCGCCGTTGATTCAACGGTTACGCGAACAAGAGGCAGAAGTGCGGCGCAAAGAGGCGGAGCTGGCTTCGCGTTATGGTGAACGCCATCCCAATATGATCAACGCACGTGCCGAGCGTATGGATATTCAGCGCAAAATTGGCGAGGAAGTCCAAAAGATTCTTCGTTCTCTGGCTGGTGAAGTTGAAATTGCGCGTGCCAAAGAAAACCAACTGCAAAGTGATTTGTCGCGGCTGGAAGCAAAAGCGGGGAACGAACTTAAGGATACAGTTCAGCTTCGCCAGCTTCAACGTGAGGCTGATGCAAACCGCACGTTATACGAAAACTTTTTGGGGCGGTTCAAACAAACAACGGAACAACAGGAACTCCAACTTCCCGACACGCGCATTATTGCGCGTGCCGATATACCAACAGACCCTACTTTCCCAAAGAAGTGGTTGTTCCTGATCGTTTCGGGGATCATCGGCGGGCTTCTTGGCGTTATTATGGCCTACCTGATTGAGTATTTTGACCGTGGTTATCGTACAGCCCCTCAATTAGAAGAAGGCACGGGGCTTGCCGTTATTGGTCAAGTTCCCAGCCTTCGTACGATTTCGGACCGTCCGCCTGAAGACTATGTCGTGGATAAGCCCTTGTCGGCTTATAGCGAATCCCTTCGAACGGTGCGAACGGCGATCCATTTCTCGAACGTCGATCACCCGCCGAAAACAGTCATGGTGACAAGTTCTGGCCCAGGGGAAGGTAAAACGACATTCTGTTTGTCGATGGCGCGCTCCTTGGCGGCTGGGGGTAATAAAATCCTGCTGATTGATGCTGACTTGCGTCGCCCACGTTTGGCGCGGTTGCTTGAAATTGCTGCCGATGGCAAGGACCTTTCCGCGCTTTTGACTGGTTCAAGTACGATGGAAGACGTTCTGCGTCATGATCCTTTGGTCTCAAAGCTTGATGTTATTCCTGCCTTTGGCCGGGCCCCGAACGCGCAAGATTTGCTGGGTTCCAAACAGATGAAGAAGATTATCGATGAAGTCTCTTCCAAATATGATTTGGTGATTGTCGATACGCCCCCTATTCTGGCCGTTTCGGATGCTGCGATGGTTGGCCGCGTTGTGGACACAAGTTTGTTTATTGTCAAATGGGCGACAACATCGCGTGATACAGTTGTTCAAGCTTTGAAGCAGCTTAAAAGCCTAGATTGTCGTATTGCGGGATCTGTTTTGAATCAGGTGAACCTGAATGAAATGGCCAGCTATGGCGACGGTTATTATAACCATCAGTACCATGAATATTATTCAGACTAAGTCATCTTTATATTCTTTTTGGTGGAAGGCGTGGCTTGCCATTCTTCTTCTGGTTTTTGGCATCCCTTCTCTTGTCGCCCGGTTTGTTCTCCTGCCTGGGGATGCCATTCGCACAGACCTTCTTCTTGGGGAAAAAGTGTCTGATTCTGATCTTCACTCTTTTTACAAAACACGACGTGCCGCTGCGTCATGGTTTCATGAAAATGCCGTGTACAATGATTTAGCTTTGGCCACATTCGAGATGGCTTTGCACAACCAGACGGGAACGACCAAGGCTTTTTTACAAGAGTCGGCTCTGTGGGAGTTTAAAGCCCTCAATGTTTCGCCAGCCGATGCCTATGGCTGGTACCGCATGGCGTATCTCTATTATTCGGCTGAAGGCCCCTCGCAGCGGGTTAAGCAAGCTTGGGGTCTGTCTATGGCCTCTGCGCCGTATGAGCCCAGACTGGCTTTACCTCGCCTTCAAATGGCGTTGGGCTTGGGATCCCCCTTCTTGAATGAAGATGCTGCCAGAATCTTTGTTCCGCATTTGATCCGTGATGTGTGGGAAGATGACCGTGACCAGTTGGCCGTGTTGGCGCGGGAGGGGAGCTATATCTCTCTTGTCGAGGAAGCTTTGCGCAATAACCCAGCGGATCTAGCGTCATTTCGCGAAAAAGTGACGCATGTGGACAGCAACTGAGTCTTGACTCTGGTCTTGTGCCGGCGCTCTTCCCTTACTTTTTCTTCTTGTGTTGTTTCTTTCGTTTCTTCGTTTTTTCACCCGCAGGCTTTTCCGGTAGGGCCTCAGGTGTCGTCGGCTCTGTTGGTTGAATCATGGCTTCAGTCGCAACATCAGCGAGGGGCTTGGGTCCTTCTGTTGCGGTGGCTGGTTGAACAGCAGGCGTAACGGGTGCGATCTCTATTGGCGCGGCAATGGGGTGATGGGACTGAGCTTGCGTTAAGGTCGCCGCCGCCGATGAAAGGCTTGGCTTGTCCTGTCTTAACGGCGGTGTTGGTTTTGGCGTTGCCATTTGGGGGGCGGGTTTGACATGGCTTTGAGCCGAGGTCGTCCTCATGTGCCCCTTGGTTTCGTTTCCATGGATTCGTGTTCTTTCTTGCTTGTTCGTCGCGGCTTCTGATGCGTGTGCAGACGAACGTGATGATGTGCTTTGTGCAACGCCTACCCCTAAGATGGCCGCATAGGTCGCTGCGATGGCAGGTATGTGCATGCTGAAATCGAACAGGGCATGTGTTCCGACCAAGACGCTCGCCCCGATAGCAAGAGCGGGATAAACGCCATCGCGTCGCCGCCGCCTGATCCCTGTTATCGTGCAACTTATCATGAGGCCCATAGCCGCGAAAAGAAGACAGGCCGAGGGAATGCCTAGATCCATCATCATTTCAAGGTAGTCATTGTGAGCATGATGGAACCACAAGGGAAGAGAGGCATCACGATAAAGGCGAAAGGCTGAATCGAATGTGCCAAGCCCAAAGCCAAGCCACGGGTTATCGTGAAGGGCTTGCATGGTCAGCTTATAGCCTGCGGCGCGCATGGCGGCATCATTATGAATGGCCTGTTCATCAACACGCAAAAGAAACGTCTCGCCGCCAATCCCAACAAACGCCAGAAAGAGAAGGCCCGCAACGATTAATAGGGAGAACCAGTGGCGGATTTTCCATTTCTTGTGAGCGGCAAAAGCAGCCAAGAAGGCTGTGCTGCCAAGCAGCGTACTGATTGTTCCCCCCCGTGATCCTGTAAGGGCCAATGCGGCGATCAGAAGAATAGGACACAAAATATAGGCATAGTCGCGGATTCCAAGGGACGCGATGATAGCCATAGTTTTGGAGCTGCGTGCGAGAACGGGGTCTTTCGGTACAAAAGAGCCGAAGTGATGGAAAAGAAAAGTCATGCAGCAAAGCAAGCTTAGGCCAGCATAAGTCGCATAGCTGTTTTTATTGACGAAGGTTGATGTGACAAAGCCTTCATAAGCCCATTTCTTGTACCATAAAATCATGTTGCTCCCTGTTGATTCAACAATGATTCCGTACAAGGCATAAAGGACACCCGCAAGGGCGAGCATGTGGACAAGTCGTTTGGCATTTTGCGCATTGCGGCAAGCCCCGTAAGCGAGCAGGAAGGCCGCGACATAGGAGGCAAGGCGAAGAAGCGATTCTGGAAAACGTCCCGGATCAACTGAAATTGATCCTTTAAGGGGGCCAAGCACATTGGCGGCTTCATTCCAAAGCGGGTGTTGCCAGCCTGTCGGGACCCACGGGATAATCTGGATAAAACCCCAGATGACGACAAATGTAAAAAGGGCCGCGCTTGTCAGGATTCTTTTTCGTAAGGCATTGCCCGAGATGAATTCAACATTGCGTTCGGCCCAAAGCATGTTGACTAATAATAAACCAGATAGAACTGCCAAGAGATCAGAAGCCCAAGGTCTGTTGCCACCGAAGGGTAGAGGCAGTAAAGCGAGAAGGAGGATAAAGGCAGAAACCCAAAGCGAATCTTTTTGTTGCGCAGACCAATAGGCCCACAAACGGTGAAACAACATTTATCCTCCAAGTCGCATTATTGCTCTATTAGGCGACTTTAATCGTTTCTTGGCCTTTTTGCCAGTTACAAGGGCACAACCCTCCATTTTGAAGGGCATCAAGGACTCGCAGGACTTCTTCAACATTGCGACCGACGTTCAGGTCAGTCACGCTGACAAAGCGGATCAGGCCATCGGGATCAACGATATAGGTTGCGCGTTGGGCAACCCCGGCTTCTGGGTCGATGATTCCAAGATTTTCGGATAGCTCACGCTTGATGTCGGACAGCATAGGAAAGGGTAAGTTCTTGATCCCATTGTTGTTTTGACGCCATGCGAGATGAACAAACTCAGAATCGATGCTTGCGCCGAGAACTTGGGTTTTGCGGTGGAGGAAGTCGTCGTTTTTTTCGCCAAAGGCTTCAATTTCGGTAGGGCAGACAAACGTGAAGTCTTTGGGCCAGAAAAACACTACCAGCCATTTACCGTTATAGGTTGCGTTCGAAATATCTGTAAAGGCATCATTGATGTCCGTTGAAACCGTAGCCTTAAGATTGAAAGCCGGGAATTTCTGTCCTACGCCAAGCATAAGTGCCTCCTTTGTTGGGTGATTTAGAATGACTCCAAATTCCGAGTATAAGGGGAGTTTGTAGAAAGAGAAAGTGGAATATAGCACAGAATGACAAAAAAGGCTCTGACTGAGGTCAAAAGTCAGTCAGAGCCCTTTCGTTACGCGAAGCTACAATTTGCAAAGGCGTGTGAGATAACGCTTTTGCTTGCATCCTCGGGGCGTGTGAGAGGAAGCCGGACCTCATCAGATGCTATGATCCCGCGTTCCGCCAAGAGCATTTTGACAGGCCCCGGATTTGGATTCGGATCTTTGAACAGTAAGGGAAGATGGGGGGCAAAGCCGTCCCATATGTCTTGAACCGTCTGCGGATTTCCTGCACGCAAAGCGTGATAGATCGCCGTGTAAGCGCTGGGTTCAAGATGTGCTGATGCCAAAATGCCGCCATCGGCTCCGGCTTGAACATAATCGAAAAAGTTCGCATCATCTCCGACCAGAACCGAGAAATCAGAACGCCTGTTTTGGATAAGATCAAGAGATTGATCCCGGATCGCGCAACAATCCTTGATGCCGACGATTTGTGGATGTTCGGCAAGGCGCCGGACAGTATCGTTGGTCATATTCACGCCCGTTCGATAAGGAATGTTATACATCAAGATGGGGTGGCGCGATGCATCAGCTAACGCTGTATAGTGCTGAAAAAGTCCTTCCTGTGTTGGTCGAACATAATACGGCACGGTGATCAGATATCCATTGATGTTCCATTCATTGGTCTGCCTTATGGTGCTTACCATATCGTTGGTATCGCTGCCGCATTGGCCGAGGAAGATTGGTAAGTGGCCTTTGTTTACTTCTTGGGCGACGGTGACAAGACGATGGGCTTCCCCTGGAGAAAGAGCCATAGACTCGCCTGTTGTTGCGCCTAAAATAAAACCGCTAAGGCCTGTTGTGCTATAGTGGCGGATAAGATTGCGGATAGAAGGTTCATCAAGACGACCTTGCGTAAAGGGCGTAATCATAGGAAGCCAGACACCAGTTGGCATCTGGATGGCATGTGTCATAGACATAAAACGTACTCCCGAAAAAGCGGGTTAAATATATCTGATTTTTTGAAGAGGTGGTCTGGGGCGGAACGTAAGCGTCGGGAACCAGACAGGCAAAATGAAGGCCTCAGGCCTTCTTGTGCTTGGGCTGAGTGTTCTTAAGAAAGGTCGCTAAGGAATAATAATGTTCCATACCTCAGACGATAATGTAGAAAAATGCCCTTTTCAAGGGGAAAATGAAAAAGTTTCGCATGCGGCGGCCTAATGTGCCAGAATCGAACTTTAAAAGTGCGAACAGGAATCGGGCGAATGGATCAGACGGAACGAACGGGGCAGGCGTGGAGTGTGAAAGAGGAACGCGAACTCTATGACGCGTTTGTCGGCGGAAGTTCGATGCGTAAGATTGCAAAGGCGCATGGTCGTAGCGACGGCGCGATTGCCTCGCACTTGAAGGCAATGGGGTTGCTGACAGAAGAATATATCAAGGTCACGCCGCCGCCAGAGTTTGCTCCAACGCCTGCCGCACGCAAACGCAAAGATAAAGGTGATGCGCAACACGAAAAAAGCGAAGCGCGAAAAATACGGCGCGCAAAAGATCGTGAAAGCGTGAAGATTGAAATCAATCCTCATTTCAAGCAAGCTCTCGCCATGATGGAAGGGGAAACGCCATGCTTGTTTATCACGGGTAAAGCAGGAACGGGCAAATCGACGTTGCTTTCTCATTTTTGTCGGATAACGGAAAAGGAGCCTGTGGTTTTGGCCCCCACGGGCGTTGCCGCGTTGAATGTCAAAGGCCAGACGATCCACAGTTTTTTTAATTTCTATGTGGATGTCACGCCGCAATCGATCCGTAATAAGAAAACAAAGCCGCGCAATGCGAAGCTCTATAAGAAGCTCAAGACGATTGTGATCGATGAGATTTCGATGGTGCGGGCCGATATGCTCGATTGTATCGACGTGTTTTTGCGCCTTTATGGCCCCGATCCTTCACAAGCCTTTGGCGGCGTGCAGATGATTTTTATCGGGGATTTGTATCAGCTTCCGCCCGTGGTTACGGCGCAAGAAAAAGAATTATTCACCACACATTATCAAACGCCATTTTTCTTTAGCGCGCAGGTGATGGAGAGTGTTTCTTTTGATGTTGTGCAGCTCGAAAAAGTCTATCGTCAAAAAGATCAAACATTCTTGGACCTGTTGAATAAGATACGGAATAACTCGGTCGATTTCCATGACCTGGCGCAATTGAATGAACGCTATTTGCCAGAAGGGAATCAACCCGTCGGTGCCTTTTATATCAACCTGACGACGACTAACCGCCGCGCCGATGAAATCAATGACGAGCATTTGCAGGCACTCAAGGGCAAAACATTCAGGTCGGAAGCCGATGTTGGGGGACAGTTTACGAAGGAATATTTTCCGACGTCTCCCGATCTTCAGTTCAAGATCGGCGCCCAGATTATGATGCTGAACAACGACACAGCCAAGCGCTGGGTGAATGGAAGTATAGGCGTCATCAAAGCGATGCGTGAAGATGAAGAGGGGAATGATTATTTAGAAGTTTTGCTGGACGAAGATCAGGACACCGTCGAAGTTTATCCTCATACGTGGGAAGTGTACCGCTTTGGCGTGGAGGAGGATGAGATTGTATCGGAGCCTGTCGGTACGTTTACGCAGTTTCCCTTTCGGCTTGCTTGGGCGATTACCATTCACAAAAGCCAAGGCAAAACGTTCGATCACGTTACCATTGATATTGGTCGTGGCACGTTTGTTGCCGGGCAAATGTATGTGGCACTCAGCCGATGCACTTCGTTTGAGGGCGTGATTTTAAAAACGCTCATTGCCAAACATCATATCCGCACGGACAGTCGGATTTTTGAGTTTCTTGCTGGATTTGATGCGTGTCGCGATGAGCAGGAAAGCCCCAAGAAAAAGCATCTCGACATGATCCGCTCAGCCATCAGTGATAAAAGCATGGTAGAGATTGTGTATCTGAAAGGCGACGATATTCAAACCATACGTACGATTCTGCCCCTATCTGTTGGGGAAGAAGAATATAAGGGCCGAAGATTTATGGGCGTGCGCGCCCAATGTCAGCTGCGGCAAGAAGAGCGCATGTTCAGCGTGGATCGCATTTTGAAGTTGAAGCGGGTTTAAAAGATTTTATCAACGGCAACGCGCAGACGTTGGGCGGTAAGGCCAAGGCTGTCTTCCCACGTGCCTGCGGCGTGACCATCGGCCCCGTCAGAGATGTATTTCAAACATCCGAACGGTACTTTTTCAAGCAGGCAAACTTTGGCGAGCGCATAAGCTTCCATATCAATAACGTCCCATGGCCCTTGCGCAGCGCTTGTTACAAAATTATCGCCCGTGCCGCATGTTCCCTTTTCATAAGGGGGAAACGAAAGACCGTGATCGAGAATGCGCGGCAAATGATCTTCAAAAGGCGTAGCGAACGGTTCGGCCCCAAGCGCGGTTATGTCAAAGTCGCGCTGAATAAAGTGCGTGCAGTTGATGATGGTTTCCTTTGTAAAATGCGTTGACCCGGCACTTCCCAAATTCAGAACAAGTTCGGGTTTGCGATTATGTTTTTTCTCCCATGCGTCAAGTGATCGAGCCAAATGATAAGCGGCATTGACTTTGCCTACGCCACAGAAAAGCACATGGAAGGGATCAAAGCTGTCTTTGGCTTCGTGATGAATGGCAAAGACGATGAGCGTATTGTCACGTGAAAAAGTCATGTGTTGTCGCTTTTCTGGTTGTTGGCTGTTGGTTCATCATTGCCCCGCGCCCAAATGTAGATGGCTGGAATCACAAGCATCGTAAGAGCCGTTGAACTTGCAAGACCGAAAACAAGTGAGATGGCAAGACCTTGGAAGATGGGGTCTGCCAAGATAAACACACCGCCGATCATGGCCGCAAGGGCCGTAAGAAGAATGGGGCGGATGCGGATTTTGCCTGCTTCGATCAGCGCCTCGCGCAGAGGCATGCCGCCCGCTCGTAAATGCCGGATGAAATCGACAAGCAAGATCGAGTTGCGCACAATAATGCCAGCAAGCGCGATAAAGCCGATCATGGATGTCGCCGTAAACGGCGCACCGAACAGGATATGACCAATGACGATCCCGATAAGCGTTAAAGGAACAGGAATCAAGATAACCAGCGGCACAAGGAAGGATTTGAAGAGACCGACAACAAGCAAATAGATGCCTAAAATAGCCACGGCAAAGGCTGCCCCCATATCGCGGAATGTGACATAGGTGACTTCCCATTCACCATCCCACAAAAGCGTTGGCTTGCTTTCGTCGAGCGGTTGTCCGTGATACCGAATGTCAGGTTTGCTTGTGCCATCGGTCCAATCCATTTTATCGAGAGCTTCTTCGACGGCAAGCATCCCATACAGCGGCGCATCATAACGTCCGGCCAGTTCAGCGGTCACCATTTCGGCATAGTGGCCGTCGCGGCGATAAATGGGGAATGAGGTTGGCTCGGTTTTGATCGTAATCACATCGCCAAGTTCGACATTGTGGCCTTCG
>JAQUYN010000111.1 GCA_028691835.1 Alphaproteobacteria bacterium
GAAGCTCAACATCATCCGTTGTAGCGATGCGCATGTGGAGACCGTCCGTTAATTCCGGCAAGCACATATCCGTCAATGGTAATCGGAATAGCCCATCGTTTTCCTTTCGACGAAAGGCCGAGGACGGGATCCGCAGCTCCTCAATGACAGCGTCCACATGCACTGGCAAACCGAGGATTGCCTCGACAACGCCCCCTCGGTTGCAGATGGAGGGCATGAGCGTTTGGACTAGCGGAGATAAACACGCCTTCTCTTCCGCAAAGACAAGGATCGAGTTGATCCATGAATAGGACAACACCCCAACAAGCCGCTCGACCTCGAACGCGCCGAAATACTCCGCTTCTAGGAATTTGCCGCCGTAGCACAGCCCTGCATTTTTCGCGTTCGAGCGCAGAAAATAAGCCTCAGCCGTGTGCGGAGCCAGAAAGGAGTCAAGCGCGGCGGCGTCAGATGGGAGCAAGGAGCGGGTGGTGATCGTCATTTCTAACCTTCCTTCTAAAAAGCCAATGTTGGCTGAAGCATAAATGGACATTCCACGTCGAGCTTTCCACGTCCCATAAGAACCTTCTTCTTTTGACATGGGGTCTCCGTTCCATTCCATCCCAAAAGATCGGGCGAGAAATGTGCTTCGATCATTTGAGAAGCACAACCCAATGCGCCGAGGATTCGAGCAAGCGATGGCATTTTCCGGCCAATGATGTCGAGCAGACAGAGCGTGCCGTCTTCTTTGTGTCGAAGCGCGACAATCACCTGCAAGGCGGGAAGATGATAGAGACACAGGCCTTCTGTCCCCATCGCATTCAAAATGAACATGCCCGGCAAACCGAAGATCGACGCGACCTTTGACGTAGGACTACGTTCTAGCAACATTTTCCGCAGAAGATCGCGATCTTTGTTAGATTCCCAAGAAAGTTTGTAAGCGCAGGTCTCGCCGATGGCCTCCGACAGCTTGCCGACAAAGAAATGCTCCCGCACAATGCGAAAACCGAATGGAAGATAGAAGTCTGGTATGGATGTGTGCAACAGAATCAAGTCGGTTCGCTCATCGCACCAAGCTAAAGCACGAGACAAAAGATTGCGACTTAACCCGCGATGGCGATGAGCCGGACTCGTAGCAACAGACTGAATGCCCATGGCTTTGACAGGATTTCCGGAAAGAAACAGGGGCACGTGAATCGCGCTGACGTTGGCTGCGCAGTTCCCCTCTTTATCGAGGTAAGAAAAAGAACGATAGGTTGGCTCGAAAAGATCGAAGGTTTTTAAAGGCTCAATATCAAGATCAAACGTATCGGCAAGAAGGCTCATAACCGACTGAAAAACAGGTGCCCCGTTGTCGTTGTTCTCCTGATACGCAAACTCCGTCGATACCGCTTCGCTCATCTGAAATTGCCCATAACCCCATTTTGCTCGTCGCAAGCTTACGGAAAGCGAAAGTTATACGCTAGGGCAAAAAGTGCGCTGAACAGTAGTTTTTAAGGCTTGAGCGACGCATTTTCTGGGGGTTGATTTATGTCAAAAGCAACGCGAGATGCCGTTATCATGCCAATATATTGCCGTTAAATCGACTGCGCTAACGAAAATGGTCAGACTCGGACCACTTCCGTCAAGATGCATTATTGATCCCGTCAGACCACCTTCGTCCCGACAGCAACTAATGCCTGCCGTTCAATCGTAGCAGTCCAAGTAGAGCCTGTTTGTTCAATATGGATGCCCCCTAAGACATCGTTGACGCATGTTTCAAGCTTGTGCAAAGCCTCTGTTAAAGTCGGGGCAACTCTTACCAGATCGTACATGCGATAAACATGCATCAAGGCATTAACGCGCGCTTCGTCTGGTGTCGTCCCTTCGAGAATGAAAGGGTCGGCCATGTCGAAGACTTGAATGTTTTTAAGTCCTGCATCCTGAAGAAGCGTTTGCATTTCGTCTCGCGTAAAATGACGATGCGGATGTCCCGTACGCGAGAAAGGATGTACGACCTTATCAAACCAGTTGGCCGTGGCGGCTCCAGTCTCAAAATCATGAAGGACAAAGCGTCCCCCAACTTTGAGTGTCCGGTAAGCCTCCAAGGACGCCTGTTTTCTAGCCGCATTGTCCAAATGGTGAGATCCATACGCAATGAGCACCCCATCAAGCACAGAGTCTCGCAAAAGGCTATAAGTTGCAGATTGACGGATACAGGGATACTTCTGCGCGATACAAGCCTTCACCATGAAGCTTGAAAGGTCAGAGGAGATAATCGTCGGCGCGCGTAACTTTTCGGTTTGCAGTAGGCGCGTAATGGTTCCATCGCCCGCAAGGGCATCTAAAATGATTTTGTCCGACCCTGGGACTTCGTCGAGGTTTTTCGAAAAGCAACGAAGAAGGGAAAGCGTACCAACGATCCTATTTCTTGAATTGCGCTGGGCAAGGTTATAGGCAACGCCCCTGCCTCCTTCGTCCTGATCCTCGAACTCCCACGAAATTTCGTTCATTTCATTGACGTAATCACGGAACGCCGTGCCAGCTACGCGGCTGGGATCAATCAATGGAAGCATAAAGGAGAAATGTTCCTCAGCTGCACGACGATAATCGGCATAGGTCAAATCGCCAATATAGCCGTCCTCAATATCAGCATGCTGATATTGCGAACCGATAGTGTTATGTGCTTCCATCTGTGCAAAACAAGTCATAATAATTCCTCCTTAAATTTTACTTTTGATCTTCTTAATTTCTTCTTGGCTTACCGACACGGCTTTTTCCCAAGCCGCATGAAAGGATTGACGATAAGCTTGAGTCAGGGGCTCCGATCTGATCACGACCACATGTGGTGAGTTTTTGGGTGGAAACGAGATGAGTGCCAAGCATTCTCCAAAAGCATAGAAAGCCGTTGGCGCAGCTGCATGCGCAGGCTGCTGCCTGTACGCAACGTAGTCGCCCGTGAAATCGCCAACCGTAACTAGAACGCTATAGGTAATGCGCCCAGCCTTGACTAATTCCCGCATACGTTGTCGCTGCACTTCTGGATTTCTTCTGTATTTAGCTAAAAGCTTTTCATCCACGACGCTCAGGCAAACCTCCCCGCCATGCTCAAGCATGTGGTGGTAGAGAAAATCGTAAAACTCTTCAAAACGTTCAGGTCCTTCGAATATTTCTACGCCCTGTGGACGCCGACGAACACCTTCGTTATCGGTAAACTCAATTCCTTCTTCAGCAAACGTTCTGACTATTCTTTCCACAGTTTCCGGTTTCGGATTTGCCGTCCCGCGTTCAACCTTAAAAACGGTTTCGCGATTAAGGCCCGCCTTATCCGCTAGGTCTTGCGCTTCCCAGCCAGCAAGAACTCTTGCCGCTCTGACCTGTTTCCCTGTTGGCATCCTCTATCTCCGATAATGATGAGTACAACTGCGGATATTTATAACACGAATTGATGAAAGTGAAAAGGGGAAAGGAAAATAATTGGAATCTGCCATTTATTGGTAGGTTTATACCGAATTTTAGCAAGGACGTTGGCAGTGGTTAAAATGTTAGTGAAAAATATTAACCCATTAGCCGAAACGTAAAGTGTACTGGTAATACTCCGCAAGTATATCCATCAAACTTTCTTCTTGCATTTTGCGCAGCCATCCATTACGTTGTCAAAATAAGGCGGCCATGGTGGCTTGTATCGAAGGCATTTCAAGCGGAGGGAATAATGTTCGATTTTGATGTAATCATTACAAAACACAGCGAAAGCCTGATCCAACAGCTTGTGGAGACGTGGGAACGTTACAACAATGTGCGCCATGAGCGCCCAATGATGCTGGAAGAGCGCTGGGAGCACTTTATCCGCGCCACCGATCCTGCCACCATCAGCGTTGCTGCCTAATATAAGGAACAACGCAAATGACCAAATCACAAGCCCAAAAATCCCCCGAAGAGCTTTTCAATGAAGCCACGGAAGGCCAAGACATCTCCTCCGGTGATCTTAGTCTTTTAACATCAGGTTTTCTCGCCCTTCGCAAAACAAATGAAAAGACAGTGAATGATGCTGAATTGAAAGCTTTATACGGCATGATTGCCTACGTTGGATATAATCAAGAAGTCGATGAAGAAACCGTCTGCTCGGTCTTATCCTCCCATTACGGGATTGAAACCGTCCAATCACTTCCCTCACGTCTGTATCAAAATGCAATCGAATACCTTGTCGATTTGGAAATGAAGAAAATTGTGAACTAAATTTTAACAAAGCGCTTAACAAAGAAATCGGCATTCTCATGAACGTAATACATGCAACACAGGTCAAGGCGGCAAGGGCTTTGCTAGGGCTGTCTCAGGACGAGCTAGCTTGCATGACGGGTTTGTCAATCACGACGATCCGTAAGATCGAAAACGGCGAGATTTCTCCGCGTTCTACGACCATGAGTGCTATACGGACAGCCGTTGAAAATAGTGGCTGGGAATTTATCTACCCTGAAGGCATCCGTCGCCGGCAAGATAGTGTTGTCACACTAGAGGGGCCGGATAGCACGGATCTTTTCTTTAAAGATATGCTGGACACTATCAGACAAAAAGGCGGAGAGATTTATGGATCTCTGACGTCCCAAGACATGTTTCTTCGCTCTTTGGGAGCACATGTAAAAAGTAACGCTGATCGCCTTTTAAGGCTTAATGAACTCACTCACATAAAGTGCCTGCTATCGGAACAAGACGAAATGCCAGTGCTTCTGCCGAGCTATCAGTTCAAAACCGTTTCTAAAAGCAACATGAGCGCCGTTCCATATTTTGTGTATGGAGGAAAGCAGGTCATCGTCATTCCCGAAGGAAGGGAACAATTCTCATATTACCTGTTCAATAAAGCAACAATGAGATCGGAAGAGCAC
>JAQUYN010000037.1 GCA_028691835.1 Alphaproteobacteria bacterium
GCCCGGATTGAAACGCCTGCTTGCTGATATTGAGGCTGATAAAATCGACATTGTTATTGTTTATAAAATCGACCGGCTCACGCGCTCACTCTTGGATTTTGCGCAGCTTAACGAATTGTTTGACCGACACAAAGTGAGCTTCGTTTCCGTCACGCAGCAGTTCAATACAACCACGTCGATGGGGCGTCTGGTGCTGAACATCTTGCTTTCGTTCGCGCAGTTCGAACGCGAGCTGACAGGAGAGCGCATCCGCGACAAATTTCTGGCCAGCAAGAAAAAGGGGATGTGGATGGGCGGCTGCCCTCCGCTTGGTTATGACGTTGTGAACAGAAAGCTCGTCGTCAACGAAAAGGAGGCTGCGCTGGTTATAAAAATATTCCGGCGCTTTATAACACTTCGATCTATAACCCTCATCGTCCGAGAATTACGGCTGGAAGGCATAACGAGCAAAACTTACGTCACGCTGGAAGGCAAGCAGCGGTACGGCACGCCTTTGTGCAAAAATCAGATTTACCGAATGTTACGAAACCGCCTGTATTTGGGCGAAATGCCGCACAAAGGAAATTCTTATCCGGGACAACATGAATCCATAATTGATAAAACCTTATGGAATGAAGCACATGAAGTTCTGAAAGAAAACCCTCGCGTCCGTGCGCGTAAATCCGCCTCGAAGACTACAGCTTTGCTGCAAGGACTCGCATATTGTAGTTGCGGCTCTATTATGACGCCGACCTATACGCGCAAACAAGGCCGGTTGTACCGCTATTACAAACCGAGTCATCAACTGCGTGGGCACGGAGATAATTGCCAGATTGGTTGTGTGTCAGCAGGCGAATTGGAAGGAGTTGTAGTTGAGCAGTTACTCCGGGTGTTTTTTCACCCAGACATCATTTTGAAAACATGGAGTGCTGCGAAGAATATGGGTAGTGATTTAACGGAAAACAATGTTCGCCAGTCGCTGAAAGACATCGCTCCCGTTTGGAACCAGCTGTTTCCGGCTGAACAATCTCGGTTGATTAATTTGTTGATTGAAAAAATCGATGTCGGCACAAAAGGCGTTTCCATCAAGTTCCGGACGGTGGGGATTGAAAATCTTGTTCGTGATTTTACGTCCTATCAGGAACGGCTGGAGGCAGCATGATAGAAGAAATGACGGTTCACATTCCCGTTACGCTTATGAGGCGACATGGACGCAAGCGCATGATTATTCCCGACGACGCAGCCTTGCCGGAAGAAACTGAACAGAAAGACAATTGTCTTATCTTGGCGCTGTTGCGCGCATGGAAATGGCAACGAATGCTTGAAGCGGACAAAGCGACTTCTGTGGAAGACCTTGCGCGCCAGATCAATATGTCATCTTCATATCTCATGCGCGTGCTGCGACTAAACTTCCTTGCGCCCGACATCCGCGAAGCCATCCTCGATGGCCGTCAACCCAAAGGATTACGCGTCATCGATATGTTAAAACCCTTCTCCCCAATTTGGGAAGAACAGCGGTCGTGGTTGGGGTTTATCTGAACGATTTTAAGCTAAAGACCTGATGACTTTTATTACTACGCCTATGGTTTTAAAATCTTTATTGCCTTTGGCCTCGACAGAGGCAGGACGGGAATTTACAGGATAGAATGAAAGCGCGTTGTTTTGTCTTTTTAATCTGCCAACCGTTATTTTTCCGTCAATTGCAGCCACTATTATTTGGCCACTCTCTGGTTTGGCGTTGCGATCTACAAGCAAAACATCATGCGCGTGTATGTGGCCTTTGGTTCCCATCGCTTCTTTGGCGCACAATAAAAGAGTACTTCCATCCTGATCTACGAGCAGAGGATAAATATCATCGCGCTGTCCCACTTTATTCTTTGACGCCTTGCTTTTCTTAAATGTAAGCAAAGCGATGTATGGTAAACACAGCTCCTGCGTCGCAAGAGTTTTATTTACAAAACCAACTAAGCTGACCGGTATTCGCATCAGCTTTGTTTTCTCTCCCCAAGGCCCAGTTCCTTTTGGACGTCCGGCTCCTGCTCTATAACCACCACTTGGCATACAAACCTCATAATTTCATTGATTTTTACAATCTATACGATTATTGTTCACAAATCAAAACATTGCGCGCTTTTGCTGACATAAATAATCTTGTGCCTTGAATTAGGTTTTTTTTATGCCGTGGCTGGAAAAAGATCATTATTCATTTGATGAGATTGCAAAGCGCTGGGGCCGGACGCACCAAGACCTCGCTTATTTTGCCGAACGCGGTCAAGTTGAGGTTCAAACGTGGCTCAGCGATGCCTTAATTACTCAATATACTCTTAAAAAAACCGAAGACGGAGAAGTCGTCCCCGTAGAAACAGGGATAGTAATCCTCAAAGGCTATTACATAGTCGATCCAGATGAACTGAGAAAAGTTTTTCGTTCAAATAGCCCGGTTGAAGTGAGAAGATTTTTCTCGCTCGATCGCAGAGATGTCTTTTCTTTTCGGATTAATCTCGCTGGCTTTCTTGTCGGCGCGCATTCGTTGGAGATTAGCAAAGCAGAGCGCGACAGATTTGAGGCTTGTCACAACATCGTGATACAACGGACGCCAACAAATAAAACTGGTATTTTACCAACGTCCCTCGGACGCCCCAGCGCCATGAAACGCATTACAAAAAGATTCAACGAGCGAGCGTCAATGGGCGCGATTGAGCCGACGCTGCAAGCCGAGGCGCGTGTATTGCGCGAATGGGCCAAAAATGAATGGAGCGACATTCCTGCCCCGGCATTAAAAACCATCGCCAACAACTTGCGGCCACATTTTCAGAACTTCCGGGCTTCCGCGCACTGAACCTGAAAAGTTGCCCGAAATGTGCCCGAAACTCTTTTGCAACATTTTCTCCCTTAAATATCAATTGCCTAAAAACCCATAATTTCGGGCATTTTGTGCATCTAACCATGCGTCATCCTTTTTAAAATCCTTCAAAAATGGGATTAACGAAAAATACAGCTCTCCCAATCGAGTCCTTCCCTTCAACGTGCCTGAAAATATGCCCGAAAGTCCCGCGCATTTCGGGCGGGGGTTTTTATTCTAATAGATTCAACTGCCTAAAAAAATAATTTCGGGCGCATTTCAGGCTCTTTTTCAGGCAGTGAAGATATGAATATTTAAAGGCCTCAACAAATTCTATCGTGGAGGCACAAATGGAAGAGCGTCATATCAATGTCTTTCAACTTGCAAAGCGTTGGGGAATGAGTCCAAAAACGCTTGATCGTTGGCGCTGGCAGGGCATAGGCCCAAAGTTTCTTAAAATCGGCAGCAAAGTCGTCTATCGCCTATCGGACATCGAAGAATATGAAGTCAACAATCTAAAGACCGCCACCGACAAGGACAAAAGCATTTCCTTGCTGGGCAACAACGTCGCCCAAGCAGTCTGAGGTTTGTATGGCTGCGTTGTCAAACGTCCAACCGCTGATCGAGCCGGATCCCAAACAAATGCTGCAACATTTGGAGCACTTGTTCGGCGGTTGGAACAACGATTATCACAAAACCTTGATAGAGATCGCATGGACGGACGGCAGCGACGGCAAATTACGCCATGCGACCCAATTTGATATAAACGAGCGAGATAATGCTGTAACGCTGGCACTGAAACAAAACCGCATACCGCGCCAGAATATTCACGTTGGCACAGCCTTGCGAAAGCCGGAAACGCAAAGAAATAGGCGCGCTGGAGATAAAGATGTCTTTTCATTGCCCGCTTTTTACATCGATCTCGATACGCTTGAAGCTGTTCAAAAATCAAAGAACCTTTTTAAACATTGCCCACCAACAGCCATCGTCACAACTGGCTGCATTCCTCATGAGCGTCTGCAACTTTGGTGGCGGTTGCAGAAGCAAGAACATGATTTTGATCTTTGTCGCGCACAAATCGCGGCTCTGACAAGAGCGGTAGATGGTGATAGCAGCGTCGTCAATCCATCGAGATTGATGCGCTTGGCTGGCTCCATTGCATGGCCTATAAAGCCGGGGCGCGTCATTGAACGCACAGAATTTGTCCTTTGCCATGACAAGCTTTATTCGACGAAAGAAATCGCCAACGCATTTCCGCCGACGTTAAGTGAAACAAAACTTTCTTTTAAAATACCAGCAAGCGAACGGTTTAATCATATTCGCTCTGGCGATCATTGGCACGATCATCTTGTGCGATTGACTGCGCGGTGGGTTGCGCGTGGGCTGTCCGACGCCGAAATTTTAGCGCTCGCCGAGCCGTTTACATTGTCCGGCTATACGGTTGAAGAAACGCGCCGCGAGGTCACAAAGATGATCGATGGAGCGCGTATCAAATGGCCTACTATTAATGGAAAACCAAAGCCGCCTGTTACTCCCCATTTTGTCGAATTCTTCAATCCCAAAACCTTGCCAAAACGGCAGTGGGTACTTGGACGCGTTCTTTTGCGCGGCAACCTAACCATCTTGATCGCGCCGCCGGGTGTTGGCAAATCTACGTTAGGACTACAACAAGCCGTCTCTATCGTCACGGGGCAGAAGCTAACAGGACAAACCGTCCATTCAGTCGGCCCCGTCTGGATTTACAACCACGAGGACGATGGCCAAGAATTGCACCGCCGCCTCGCCGCCGTATTGCAGCACTGGCGCATTGAATCGGCAAGCATCGCCGGAAAGCTTGCTCTCGATAGCGGCGCAGACCGTCCCATCATTTTTGCCAAATCCTCCCGCTCTGGCGGAGTTCGGCGCATGCCCGATGTTGACGCTTGCATTGCCGAGATTAAGGAGCGCCGCATTTGCGCATTTATTGTCGATCCGTTTGTTGAAACGCATGAGGTTGACGAAAACAGCAATGACCAAATTAAAACCGTCGCGCAGATGTTTAGAGACATTGCGCGCAAGGGCGATTGCGCTGTCATGCTTGTGCATCACACGGCAAAACCGCCGCAGGGATCGAGCGATGGTCATGCGGGCAATATAAACGCATCGCGCGGCGCAAGCGCTCTAGTGGGCACTGCGCGCATCGTTCAAACTCTTTTTGGAATGAGTGCAAAGGACGCGCAGACATTCGGCATCAAAGAAGAGGATCGACACCTCTACATCAGACTGGATGATGGAAAAGCAAATTTAAGTCTAGTTTCAACGACACCTCATTGGTTTAAGCGTGTAAGCGTCAACATTGAAAACGGCGACGAAGTTGGAATCTTAGAACCTGTCTCTTTAAACTCCATCGCAGCAGCATATGAGCAAGACCTTCAGCATGCGATTATTGCCGTTCTATTGGAACAAACGACAGTTTCAGAATTATCTCTTAATGCAGCAGCGCGTCATCTCGCATGGAGCGGCGACCCGCGTTTTGCACGCTTCAGACAAATCGATGCCGATGGACACAGGCGCGTTAGCCGCACATTGCGCGAACAGATTCTGGCCGCGTGCCGTCGCGCAATTGTCGTAAACGCCCACGATAAGGCCGAGGGTTTTACCTGCAACGAAAACGCCATTCCAATCACCTTGCGGCGCTTTTCGCGCACCGCAGACCTCTTCAACGATGGAGGGGAAACATGACGATTGCAAAATGCCGTGTTTCGCCGCGAAACATAAAGGAACAGTCTGATTTTATTGCGTGTTTCGCCGTCTCACACTTTCAGCGAAACACCCCCTCTATAATTCCTTGTTTTTGCGCCGTGTTTCGGTGTTTCGCCTGTTTCCCCCTTATAGGGGGAACAAGAGCGCGAAACACGCGCCTCTTCCCCCCATCACGAGCACCGCCTTCGGAAACAATTTTTTCGTTTTCACGTTTTTTGTAAAGGGTTCCGTTATGACTAAATTTATCCGAATAAATTCATGAAGTATTGTCCTCACGGTTTCGGAGGTGAGCGCACGCCACCAGATGAAATCAAACGCAACGGGTGGAGACAGCAAGGGATTCTTGTTGTCTCAACATCCGACAGCAACCTCACTCGGGCGGAGAAAGAATTTCTCCTCAGCATAGGGGAAAGACTTTACGGCAACCATCATAACAAAAGCGATGCTGCCCATGACTGAACGCTGGACGCCAAGTATTGTATCGGATCAGCTTGAGGAAGCAATCTTGACATTGAAAAAACTGCCGCCGGTGGTGGTGCAAGGATATTTCAATCTGTGGCCGCAAATAAAATACGATCCTCTTGAAGTGCTTCAACAGGAACGCAAGATCATTCGTCTCGCCGCCTCAACGGCAGCCATCACGCGCATGGAACAGACGCTCGACTGGATGAAATGGCTTGAGGTCGAAGAACGAAAACTTATCTGGAAACGCGCCGCTAAAAAACGCTGGAAAGAAATCTGCTGGGAGTTTGGCTGCGACAGAAGCACCGCTTGGCGCAAATGGGTAATAGCCTTAACAAAGATTAGCGCACACCTAAACAATGGAGATCGCTGACACAAATTGTTGCAACACTTTTCCATGAGACAAACGCAACATTTTCAGCCTATATGCAATCCATGATCGCACGAATAATGCTTCGCCCATCCCAAGAAAATCCTTGGGTCCTTCTCGCCCGAAAACCTATGCGGGCGGCAAGGGCGCAAAAGCTCGCTAGCGACTGGTTTTTGTTTTTGGTTACAATTGGTTACAGGTTACATCCGGTTACAAGGTTACATCTCTTGATCGGGATGTTTCCTTGTCGCCGGATATAAAATCGAGATCAATGACGCGAAGATGGAACAGAACGATCAAAGATAACTTCTTCCGTCCTGCCTGTATCGTCTTGCATCGTCAACTCTTCGTGGTTCGTGTTTAGATTACGAAGATAGTTGAGATAAAGAGTTTTGTCTTCTTGACCTGTCATTGGCCAGCCTTTAGCAACATCACTCACTTTCCTCCAAACAAAAACAGGGCAAATTGGCTGCTTGAGTTTGTCACAAACAAATTGCAATTGCGTAGCTATCTGCTTGGGCGGTGTTTGATCATTAGGATTATTTAGCGCGTAAAGCTGCGCCATGCCCTGAGTACGAACAAAGGTTAGCTCAACAATTTTAGGATCAGCTCGCAAATCTTTATGGGGCACATAAATCTGAGCGACGACCACCCACAACACGAGAAGCCCAATAACCGACAGAACAAATGTTTTCAAAAACTTCATCGTAAAGATCTCCAATGCAAAACACACGAATGGCAGAACGCATCGAGCTTTGGCCCGTCGATAGACTCGTGCCATATGATCGCAATCCCCGCACACACAGTCAAGAACAGGTGAATCAGATCGCTGCCAGCATTGTTGAATTTGGCTTTTTAAACCCCATTTTAGTTGACACCTCATCTGGCATTATCGCCGGACACGGACGTTTGCAGGCAGCCAAGACTTTAGATCTTAAACAGGTTCCTGTTGTTGTTCTCGATCACCTAAGCGAAGAGCAAAAACGCGCTTACGTCATCGCCGACAACAAACTGGCGCTTAATGCCGGGTGGGATGAAGACATGCTCCGCAAGGAGATGGAGGATCTCGCCGCAAGTGGTTTTGACCTTCCTGTTATAGGTTTCTCGGATGATGAACTGGCAGAATTATTGGAAGGAACAAACGATGGCGAAGGCCATACAGATGAGGATGCGGTCCCGGAGGATCCCGCCGAGCCAAAGACCAAACCCGGCGATCTCTACGTCCTTGGGAACCATCGCCTGCTTTGCGGCGATAGCACCGTTCTTGATGACGTCGAGCGCGTTCTCGATGGCGCTCTGGCCGATATGGTTTTTACGGATCCTCCCTACAATGTCGATTACGGCAACACCGCCAAAGACAAAATGCGAGGAACCGACCGCCGCATCATGAACGATAACCTTGGCGACGGGTTTGAGGCGTTTCTTTACGACGCCTGCGTCAACATGATCGCCGTTTGCAAAGGTGCAATTTACATCTGCATGTCGTCGAGTGAATTGCACACGCTGCAAAAGGCTTTCGTCAGTGCTGGTGGCAAATGGTCAACCTTTGTCATCTGGGCAAAGAATACCTTCACGCTGGGCCGCGCCGATTACCAACGGCAATATGAACCCATCCTCTACGGTTGGAAACAAGGAGCGGATCATTTTTGGTCCGGCGCACGCAATCAAGGCGACGTGTGGTTTGTCAATAAGCCAACAAAAAACGACCTGCACCCGACAATGAAACCTGTCGAGCTTGTCGAACGCGCCGTCCGTAACAGCAGCAAGAGCCGCGACATCGTTTTGGATTGCTTTGGCGGTTCCGGCAGCACGCTCATCGCTTGCGAGAAAACAGGCCGTCAAGCGCGGCTGATCGAATTGGATCCAAAATACTGCGACGTGATTGTTAAGCGGTGGGAAGATTTTACGGGAAATAAGGCTGCAATTCTGTCTTAATGCAATCTAAATCAAGCCGCATCGCAATGCGGGGACGAATATCAAGACCGTTTCGCTTTTCTTTGTCCCGTATTGCACGCAATTCCGACCAAGCGTTGTCTGGAGCGAATTCCTTAAAACCAAGTTTGGCATAAAACGTCTCGTTAAAAGGAAGGTCGCGAAAGGTCGTCAGAGTCACTGTGTGGAATCCTTTTGCCGCAGCCCATTGAATAATGCCCTCGGCAAGGCGTTTGCCGATGCCCCGTTTGGCATGCGAACGCCTGACAGAAAGTTCTCGCAGATAAGCTTGACCGTCCACGACAAGACCGACCAAGAAGCCGACAATTATGGAATTATCTTCTGCGACAAGGACAAGGCTTCCTTCAGGTAGCCCACGGTAAAAATCTTCTGGCGATGTATCGGATGCCGCGATTTCCGGCAAGCCAAAATCGGCAAATAACGTTCCAGCATCTTTCTCAATTTCGGGAAGATGAGGGAAGTCCTTCACATTTGCATGTCTTATTTCGATCATCGTTCTGTCCTGTTGCTCAACATTATGCTAATAGTAACCTGCTTTTCTAGAAGGAGGTTGCTTTGAAAATAGTAGCAGATCATAGGGACGACAACCCTTATCGGAAACCTCTCGTCAAGAACCTTGTGGCCTATAATGACACGAACGGGCCATTAGAACATTGGCAATACGTCGGGTTTTACGCCCAAGACGACGATGGTCAGCTCATCGGCGGCGTTCAAGGGTTCTTCGAATGGGATTGGCTTCACATTTCCCATCTATGGGTTAAGGAAACCCGGCAAGGACTGGGCCGCGAACTCGTTAAGACTATAGAGTCCTACGCGAAACAAGAAAAGAAGGTCGGCGTGTTTTTAGACACTTTCGCCTTTCAGGCCAGAGGCTTTTATGAAAAGCAAGGGTATGTCGTTTTTGGAACCATAGAGAACGCCGCAGGACCAAACGCACGGTATTTCTTATCGAAGAAGTTTTGAGGATATGAAAATGGAAAAAGAGTCAAACCTTAGCCCGCTTATTCCCGAATTGCTTTGTCGCAACATCGATGTCAGCGTTGAATTCTATACGCAGGTTCTTGGGTTCAGCATCCGCTATCAACGCAAAGAAACGCGCTTTGCTATGGTCAAACGCGAAGGCGCGCAGATTATGCTGGACGAACTTGATCCAGGCAGCCCGCGCTCGTGGATCGCAGGTCCGTTGGAGGCGCCTTTCGGGCGCGGCATGAATCTTGAGATTGACGTAAGCAACGTCAAAGAGCTTTATGATCGCGTTACCTCTTCAGACGCAAAGGTTTTTCTCCCGATTGAAGACAAATGGTATCGCGCCGACGACATTGATCTGGGCGTAAGACAGTTTATCGTTCTTGATCCAGATGGTTATCTGCTCCGCTTTTCCGAACGCATCGGAACGCGTCCAACGCAGTTTGCTGGTTAAACGCAATCAACCCGGCACAAGCGTGTGGCATCAGCCGCTAAAGCATCTCTTATGAATTCCTTTGCCTGATCGCTGGGAACGCTGTCCTTGTGCGCGGTGTATAGGTGAAGATTGGCCAGATTGTCAGAAGATGATCGGATATCTCTGAATTAAGCCATAAGATAATCCACTAATTGACTGGATAGTTTTCCGAAGAAGAGCGTTCATGCTGATGAAAGGAGATCATCATGAAGAAATCGAAATCCACAAAATCAAACAAATCCACCAAGCCCCAAACTGTGCCAAAGAAAACCAAACGACTTGAAACACAAAGCTCTTCGTTAAAATCTGGCCTTGCGGCAGTGGAAGCCATGCCAAACACCCCATCAAAGGCAACCAAACTCAGTATCGTTGTTAAACTGCTGTTCCGCCCTGAAGGCGCGACGTTGGCCGACTTGATTGAAGCGACGGGGTGGCAGGCACATACGGTGCGTGGCGCGCTTTCCGGTGCTCTTGGTAAGAAACGAGGTTACCAAATCGTTTCCGACAAACCACAAGACGGACAACGCATCTTTAAGATCGCGGAGCCTTCAAGGAGCGATCATTAGATGATCTTCTTTGCCTGCTCTTCGCAATCTAATGTTCGCTTATCTGGTTGATAATCAACGAGGAAAGAGCGTTCATGGTGTTGCAAAAACAAGGGAGGCGGCTATGATCGACGTCGAAAAAACAATCGAAAGCATCGCACAGAAACACCTCAGCATCGAAACGCTTGAGACGAGAAATTCAGACAGCCTCGATTTTCATGACGTCAGTGCATGGCAATTACGGAAAGCATTACTCTGCGCTTTCGAGGCAGGACGCCAAGCGTCACGCTCCAAACCGAAAAAAGACAAGAGCAGCAAAGAAGGAACCTGCTATCGCGCGACCATCGAAGCCAGCTATCAGGACCTTGTCGATATTTGGGGCGAACCATCCAAGGGTGACGAATACAAAATCGAAGCCGAATGGGTCATCCGCCCAACGCGCGACACGGCGATTATAATCTACAATTACAAGAACAGCCGCGCCTACGATTACAATTATCCAGAAATCACGGCGGTGCGCGAATGGCATGTCGGTGGTCACCGCGCGGACGTTGTCGACCGCCTGCTGAAAATGATGGCTGGCCGCGCCAAGCTAATCCAACGCGCCAATGATCCTTCCAGCAAGGACTGACCGTGATCAACGATGACGATGAAGATCAGCGAGTATGCACGTCATCGTGGCGTTTCCCATGTGGCGGTCATAAAGGCGCTTAATGATGGCCGCATCGAACGCGAAGCTGACGGTTCTATCGATCCGGTCAAAGCGGATGAAGCGTGGAGCAAAAACACCAATCAAGCGCATGGCAGGAAAAGGTCAGCAAATTCAGAAGCGCCTACGTCTGGCGCAAGCATGGGATCAACGGGGCCGAATTTCGCGCAAAGTCGCGCGATCAAGGAAGCCTACAACGCGCGGCTTGCCAAGCTGTCGTATGAAGAAAAATCGGGCCAGCTTGTATCCATCGACTCTGTAAAGATTTCTTGGTTTGGCACGTTGCGCGTTTTGCGCGACCGCACGCTCAATCTTGCAGATCGTCTATCTCCGCTTTTGGCCGCAGAGACGGATCCACGAAAGGTCGCCGAATTGTTGGACACCGAACTTCGACAAATTCTGACTGACGCCGCCAATGACGTTCAGAACCTCAATCAACCAACAGAATAATGGACGCCCTGCAAGATTGCCTTTCGCATGCGGCCTTGGCCCTGCGGCCAGACCCGCGTCTGAAGGTTTCCGAGTGGGCGGATGCCCATCGATACCTGTCTCAAACGGCATCGGGCGAACCCGGTCCGTGGCGCACCGAGCGAACGCCGTATTTGCGCGAAATCATGGATTGCCTGTCCCCCAGCAGTCCGGTCGAAAAAGTCGTGTTTATGAAGGGGGCTCAGATCGGAGGAACCGAGGCCGGAAACAATTGGATCGGGTACGTCATCCATCATGCGCCGGGTCCGATGTTGGCCGTCCAGCCCACAGTCGAAATGGCCAAGCGGTGGTCGAAACAACGCGTCTCGGCTTTGATCGACAGTACGCCCGTTTTACGAGACAAGGTCAAAGAGGCTCGCGCGCGGGACAGCGGAAACACGATCCAGAGCAAAGAGTTTCCGGGCGGGATCCTCGTTATGACCGGAGCCAACAGCGCCGTTGGCCTTCGTTCCATGCCTGTGCGGTATCTGTTTCTGGATGAAGTCGATGCCTATGAATTCGACGTCGACGGTGAAGGCGATCCGGTGGGCTTGGCAACCCAGCGCACGATCACTTTTGCGAACCGGAAAATCTTTCTGGTCTCAACGCCAACGATCCAAGGCTTCAGCCGGATCGAGCTTGAATACGAACAGTCCGACAAACGCCACTTCTGGATACCTTGCCCCTCCTGTGGCGAGTTTCAGGTGCTGGAAGAAAAGCGGGTTCAATGGGAAAAGGATCGGCCTGAGACAGCTGCTTATTATTGCGCCCATTGCGGCTGCGCTATTCCGAGCCACACAAAGTTCTGGATGAACGCACGCGGCGAATGGCGCGCAGAAGAACCGGGTGAAGGCAAAGCAGCGGGGTTTCATCTTTCTGGCCTTTACAGCCCTTGGCTCTCTTGGCAGCAAATAGCAGAACGCAAGATCGCGGCCAAAGACGATGCCGCGATGAAGGTCTACGTCAATACCATCGAAGCGCGCACTTGGGCAGAGTCCGGTGAAGCGCCCGAATGGCAACGGCTTTATGATCGACGCGAAAGCTATCGCCTTGGTACAGTTCCGGCTGGTGGTCTCTTCCTGACGGCAGGCATTGACGTTCAGGACGACCGTTTGGAAGCCGAAATTGTTGCATGGGGCCGCGAACGTGAAAGTTGGTCGATTGATTATCGCGTTCTCCAAGGTCGCCCGTCAGACCGTGAAGTTTGGGATGCACTCGACAGTCTATTGAACGAAGGCTTCACACATTCCAGCGGTGTGCGCCTTTCGATTGTCAAAGCCGCCATTGACACGGGGGGTCACTATACGTCGCAAGTTTATGATTGGGTTCGTGGCAAGCATGGAGACCGTGTCTTGGCGATCAAAGGCGTTCGGAGCCTTGGCGCACCGATTGGTCTGCCGAGTCACTCGGACGTCACAGCTCAAGGCAAGCGTAAGAGGCGTGGCCTTTTGATCTGGCCTGTCGGATCGGCCTTTTGCAAATCGGAACTTTACGGATGGCTTCGCAAAGACAAACCCACCGATGAACGGTTGGCGGCTGGCGAACCTCATCCGGTCGGCTTCTGTCACTTTCCAAAATACGACGAAGAGTATTTTCGGCAACTGACTGCTGAGCGCCTTGTAACGAAAAAAGACAACTACGGCTTCCCTCGGCGCGAATGGCACAAGATGCGCGAACGCAACGAAGCCTTGGACTGCCGCGTTTATGCGCGTGCTGCCGCGTCGGCCTATGGCATTGACCGTTTCACAGATGCGGTTTGGAAGAAATTGGAGATCGCGCTGGGGCAAATTTTAGAGCCACAAGAGCCTACGCAGGAAGTCAAAGAGAAAGCGCGACCAGTAGCAGGCCGACGCGTGATTAGGAGCAGTTATCTATAACCACAGTGGCTGCAAATCCCAGTTTTCTGGAAAACCTGTTTGTCCAATATTGATGCCGGGAGCTTTAGGAAACGTTGTATAAAGATTCATGAGGCGATCCCCCCATGTCGTAGTCGGATTAATAGTGCGAAGCAGAAATCCCATAATGGCAACCGATCCATACAGTCTGTACCGCGCATAGCCGTCTTCTGCTAAGTGATTCAGAAGCTCAATCTCTCCTTTCTTTGGCATTTTCGCGCTGTCTGCTAACGAACGATTCCATATACGACCATGATGTGCGCATATGTTTCTAACAAGGTTCATATTCCGAACCCAGCTTGCCAGAAGATCTGGCCGTGGAATTCCATATCGCAAGGCTATTTGAGACAAATCGCTATAACGCATGCCGGATATAAAACGAGACAATTCACCAAAATCCCAAAGTTCAACGGCGATCCAGATTGGCAAGGGTAAATCATATGTTTGGTTATAGTGATCAATAAAATCCTCGTGTGAACGATTTGCCAATTGATCAAAGCGTTCGAGCCACTCTGTATGCTCAGTTTTCCCGGTCCGTGGATTTGTTTTTTTGGTAAAGTTGCCGTGTAAAAGCTCAGAATTTCTATAAGCGTAAGGATCGAGCTTTCCTAAGTTATAGGCAACATCGACACGCAGGGCTATTTCGATGCGTTCCAATGCATCAAGAAGAAGGATGCGTAATTTTTTATCGAACACATATAGGTCGACGGATTGATGAAATTCCGCTCCTTCTCGAAAATCATCTAAAACTTCGACAGATGGCTTCCCGTTGTTATCAGAAACAAGTCTCGACTTACGAAAAGGATACCAATAACCGCTCAGACGGTAATACCCAATCTTTTGCAAAAACTCCGTTGCTTTGCCTTCATCGCTGACTTGCATTCCTCGATGCTTCAGTAAAGCAATCTGTTCTTCGAATGTCAGGTGCGGCTTTTTATAGGGAACGGTCATTGATCAAAAGGGCCAGATATGAAAACTGGCCCGTACGCCGAAGCGCAGAGGGGCCAGTCATGTTGGACTCAGTTTAACGCAAATGCAGTTAACAAATCAACAACGCCTTTGCGTTTTCAGCAAACAGGAAAATCAAATAGTTACCTGTTTAACGAGGGATACCCATGACATACACCCTAGCTCAACGCGATGCTCTTCGACAAGCGATTGCGAGTGGTGTGCTGCGCCTTGTTTATGAAGGCAAGCATGTCGAATACCGCACGATGGACGAGCTAAAGGCTGCCCTGAACGAAGTCGAACAATCTTTGGCGCGCGACAACGGTGAAGTCCAAACCCGCCGCATCAAAATCTACGCCGATAAGAATCTGTAAATGAACCTGTTTTCTCGTATCTGCCGTCGCCCCTTTGGGGCTATGGCAAGACAGGTCGGCGCTGCGGTTAAATACGCGGCGACGGGACGCTTTTCCATGTCTACGCTGGCTGGCGGCTTTGAAGGGGCCATGATGCACCGCCGCTTGGTGGCGTGGAAGGCAACGCAGGAAAACATCAATGGGCTTCTGTCTTCCGGTGGCGATCTCCTCCGCGCACGCGCGCGCCAGATTGTCCGCGCCAATCCTTACGCATCAAACGCCTGTGAAACTTTCGTCGCCAATGCGGTAGGCGCTGGGGTCAAGCCGTCAAGTCTGGTTGAGGATCAGGCGCTCAAAGACAAAATCCAAAAGACATGGCTCGCATGGACGGATGAAGCCGACGCAGATGGATTGACAGATCTTTATGGTCTGCAAGCCTTGGCCGTCCGCGCCATGTTTGAGGCTGGAGAATGCTTCATCCGGTTTCGTCCACGCCGACCGGAAGATGGGCTGACGGTTCCGCTTCAGATACAGCTTCTTGAAGCAGAAATGCTGCCGCTTACCAAAACCGAGATCGGCGTCCCCGGCAATCCTATCCGATGTGGCATTGAATTTGACGCTATCGGACGGCGTGTGGCTTATCATTTCTATCGCAATCATCCGGGTGACAGTACCATCGTTCAGAACCAAGGTAAGATCGTCCGCGTTCCGGCCAGTGAGGTTTTGCATATTTATCGGCCTCAGCGTCCCGGTCAAATCCGTGGCGTGCCGTGGATATCGCCCGCGCTGGTTAAACTTTATCTGCTCGACCAATATGACGATGCGGAATTGGACCGCAAAAAGGTCGCGGCGCTGTTTGCGGGTTTTATCACGAAGGCTTCACCAGAGGACAATCTACGCCGAACGGACGATCCGTGGCAGGGATTGGCGGAAACTCAAACGGATACAGAATTCTTCGTATTCAAAAACTCAAATTACGGCATCCGTGCGCTGGCTCGCACGCTTATAAAATATCAAGACAAACACGGCCTTCGCAGTATCCGGCAGATTATAGGGCGTTGGTCGCCAAGCGCCGAGAACGACACTGTGGCTTACATCAAAGCAGTTTCATCCGAAACTGGCTTTGCTCCCGACGTCATACTGGACATGCACAAATACGAACACCTGAAAGCCATAGTTATCGCGATCATCCATTTTGAAAACAGCCAGCAACCATACACCGCCGCACAAATCGACAAGGCTCTGGTTCTGGCAGGCGTAGAGCCTCCTCCCAAAAATCTGCAACACACGCGCACCGTAAAGGGCGGACAGGCCGCTACAGCGGCAACCATTGGTTTTGGCGCACTGGAATCCATCAGAGACGGCCTTGATCCAGCACGCAACACCTTGCAGACACTTGTTCCATACCTCGATGTCGCCAAATGGCTTCTTCTCGCTATCACGTTGATCGGTATCGGTGTGATGATCTGGGCGCGGATCGACGATAACCGCAAAGGCCTACGCTGATGTGGACAATAATCACAAACTGGTTTTCCAGCAACATGATGCGTCTCATCTGTTGGGGCGCTATCGCGGCATCCGTAACGGCCATCCTGCTAGGTGCCAGCCAATCAGGCCGCACCGCCGAACGCTATGACCAACTCAAAAAAATCGTGGAGGTTAAAGATGCCCAACTACACGCAACAATGGACGCTCCTCGCACTCGCGATGATCTCGTTAAGCGCCTGCAGGACGGCAAGTTCTAATCCAGCCTGTGTCTGCCCACCGATTAAGGAATATAGTCGCGAGTTTCAGAATAAACTGGCGGATGAAATCAAACAATCGCCCAAAAAACCCATTCTTACCCGTGCCTTAATTGATTATTCAGCCCTAAGAAGCCAAATAATTTCTGGATGTAAATAGATCATTCCAAAAGATAGATTGAATCCGCGATGCACTCGAACTGCCATTATCTGGTTGCAGAATATTCCATTGCTGCACTTGCAGCAGCCAAGGCAAAAGATTTTAATGACTGTTTTTAGAACATCCATTTTTATGGCTCACACCACAATCAACCGAATACAAAAAACGCCTCCATAATCATCCACTCCAAGGTTAGAGATGTAAACTCGCTGCTTTGCATATAGTCAAAAACCCAAAAGATGGTTAGATATCCTCATGGATCATTACACGATTATTAATCGGAAAATCTTCCGATAAGTCATGATGCCAAACTTCCCACGGAAACGGCTGATCCACAGCAGTAGGCGTAAATCTATAGATGTGGCAGTTCTTGACATCATCAACTTTGCAATGAAATTTCCAGAACAATGCGTCGAACACACCGCCGTGCGTCACTATGAGGACAGGCTCAGTTGGCAAGGCTAAAACCTCCGAAAGTCCAGCCATTACTCGATCCGTTAACATTTCCATTGACTCGCCGTTTGGAGGGATCTCTCCTGCCATAATGCGATCATGGATTATTTCCCATGATAAGCCCTTCCAATCCCCAAAGCACTGTTCTGCCATCAAAGGATTTTCTAACTTTGGAAGGGCAGAATTTCCGTTAAGGATATTGGCCGTATCTTGTGAACGGGAAAGATATGAATGTACAATGAGCGTAGGATAAGGTGATAAGGATTCAAAAACGCGACGAGCAGCCATCGCCTGACTGCGGCCCCTCTCTGTTAATGGAGTGTCAAAAGAACCAGCTGCGTAACCTTCGGCATTAGCTTGGGTCTCCCCATGACGCATCATATAAAATGTTTTTGGTGGTAACATTGTCATAGCCTAGTCACTACACAGATATCGTTTGTTAAGGGAGGCAAGTATCAACACTTTCATCTCGGCGTCGGAGTAACTAGTGAGGGAGCGTTAAATAAAGAAGGCCTTCTTCCACCCCCAAATTTAACCCCAGAATCTATCGCTAGCCCCAAGGCCACACTACCAAATCTATTGCCCTCAATGACCTTAGCCTCAGGAACCTCATCTTTACACGCCCGCGCGATTGCAGGTATTGCAGTGCTTCCACCTGTAAAGAAGACCGTATTAATGCTCGAGGGAGCCAATCCAGACTGTTTTATGCATTCACGAACATTGAGGATAATCTTGTTTTTTTCTTGTCTTATACTATCTTCAAACGCCTGCCGGTAGACGGGCTCTTGCAATCCGTGTTCAACGTATTCTAACAAGATAGAAGCAACTTCTTTTTCAGAAAGAATGATTTTTGCTGCCTCAACATCACCAGCCAAGCGGTGGCCTTCTTGATTTTTAATGATTTTAACAAATCGGTCTAAGAGATCCTGTCGTTCAGCACGGTAACGAATATCCCCAATACTCAGGAGGGTTTTGTTATTGTATAAAAAATTAATTCTATGCCATGTTGCCAATTCATGAAAGTAAAAAGACGGCAATTCTAATATTTTTTCGCCAGAAAATAAAGGTCTCGTCTTAGATCCATACCCGAATAAAGGCATAACTTGTCCCAGACTAAGTTTCGTATCAAAGTCAGTTCCACCAACACGCACCCCTGTATTGGCTAAAATGTCATCTTTTCTATCTTCTTTTCCGCACCTATCTGGAGAAACTCTAACGACAGAAAAGTCTGATGTGCCGCCACCAATATCTACGATTAAGGCCACCTCTTCATGAGCTACCGATTGCTCGTAGTCGAGGGCAGCCGCTATAGGTTCATATTGGAATGCGATATTTTTGAATCCTGCTTTTTTCGCAATTTCTTCCAAACTGGCTTGTGCAGCAGCGTCCGCTCTTTCATCGGCGTCCACAAACTTTACGGGTCTTCCCATAACAACACTGTCGGCGTATTGACCAGTAGATTTTTCTGCTTGTTTCTTTAGATGTCCTATAAACTCTTCCACGATATCTTTGAATTTGACGTTTTTGTTGCCGACGGCAGTTGAACCCTCAATAAGGCGGCCTCCCAATATACTTTTCAGCGATCGCAGCAATCGTCCTTCATGGCCATCAATATAATATGATATTGCCTCGTTCCCAAAGAGAGTTTGTTCTTCTGCTGTATCATAGAAAACAGCACTTGGAACCGATGTTTTGTTGTCCTCCAATTCGACCAGGCGAGGATTGCCTTCTTTCAAAAATCCTACAGCAGAGTTCGAGGTTCCAAAATCAATAGCAATGATTGTTGACATATTTTCTCCGTATTTCTAAGCACACCAGTTGACGTTCTGTTGCAAAAAGATAACGTTTTTCCCTAACATTTTTGGGAGGGATAAACAAGACCTCCACCTTGGTTCTGGCGTCGCCAGAGCACATGGAATCTATTTTTTGTTCACTTTGGTACAGCATTCTGCACAGCTCTCCCCTCCCTGTCTTGCCGAGATGTGCTTGTAGGAGATGGACGTGAACAAAAAGGATAACGAGATATTAAATTTTGAGCAAACGGAGCCAAATTCTCCATGCCGATGGACACGCTGTCCAGCGCCCCGCACTCAAGCAGGGGTAGTCGTATTGTAGCAATATTCCCTCTTCGTGCTTTTCCTTGTCTGAAAAGCCAAAAAAATATTTGAAATCGTAATACCATCCTATAGGACCTTGCGCAGCTATTGCGGCATCATCATGAAAGGCCAAAACTGATAAAGCCATGAATGTTGTTTTTCCCGTACTGTTTGGACCACACAATACGGTTACAGGGAAATTAAACTCAAGTTTACTATCTCTAAGCCCCCTCAATTTCTTACCATTAGCAATCTCAACTGACTTAAGGGATGGGGACTGCATATAGTAAGAACTCCATGCACTACTAAGTTTGCGCACTAGATCTGGTCGGCTCATTCGCTTAGGCATTATCTTTCACCCTCCACCCCACGCAAAACAACGACACCATCTCATGCCTGCTGTCCTGCAATTGCCGTTCTAATTGATTAATAAGCTCTTCGCGCCTTGCGTCAATTTTATCTTGGCTGACGAAAAGCTCATGCCGTTTT
The DNA here is from genome assembly GCA_028691835.1 of Alphaproteobacteria bacterium. GTDB lineage: Bacteria > Pseudomonadota > Alphaproteobacteria > UBA9219 > UBA9219 > UBA8914. Next base: position 19,648 of record JAQUYN010000037.1, read on the forward strand.
TGGGAGCGGCGTTTTTCGAAGGCGGCTTTTTGCTTTTGGAACGCCAATTTTTCCACCAAACTTATCAATTGCTTAGACTGGCGGTCGGATTCGCGGATGTCGCGGTCGAGCTGTTTAAGTTCAAGCTCTAACCCTGTCTTCAGGTCTTCCGCCCAGCGGTCAAGCTTGTCGAGTTCCTCTTCAAAATAGCGATGATTACTGGTCTCCGATTCGTTTAGAAGCGCTGCGACACTGGTTGAACGCGCCTCTTCGACGGCGGTTGTATGCGGACAGGGCCGAAAATCATTAAGGCCAGAGGCGGAAACAAGGAGAAGTTTCTCACCAAATTCCGACGGCAGTACCGTGCCGCTTTCATCGCAGGCGGTGAAGATCAGGGTTTCCGTTTCCTCGAACGTTTTGACCGTAACCTTGTCAAGCCAGAGCCAGCCATGCTTGCCGCGCTGCTCTTCGAGCAAGGCGATCTTGTGCGGATAGGATGAAAGGTCAAAAAGCAATGTCACGGGCGGCGTTTCAATCTCACGGCCTTTTTGTATCACCCGCTCTCCCATAAGATCGCTCATGCGGTAGGGATAGCCGGTGATGGGCACTTGGGCGGACGCTTTCTTAGGCCGCGCTAAGGGATCGCTTGGTTCAGCAGCTTTCGTTTCCAGATAATGAAAAATGGGCGTGCGGTCACCTTCGGCGGGCCGTTCACCTTTGGCAATAAAATCGGCATCATCGCCGAAGATCAGCTTTTCGTCGTTGAAGAAAAACATGCCTCCATAGATAAACTTCGTCAGCTCCCAGAAATGATGGGTGACCGTGTCGATACGCTTCTTTGTCGCCTCCATACTGAACTTCAGATGTTTCGTAACGTCCTCATCAAAATGTTCGAACAGAACGTTGCGGGTCTCGGTAATGCGGTTTTGGATAGGCTCTTCCATTTCGGCCTGAAGTTGAGTGAATGCGCGTTCAATCTCCTCCGGGTGGCGACAGGTTTCAAAGATTTCCAGAATGCGTTTTTCAAAATCAATACCCGATTCAACGCGGCCAAGAACCTCGTCTGACGCACCAAAGACGCCGTCGAAAAGCTGGAACTTTTCTTTCAGCAATTCATAGATGCGCTGATCGGCAAGATTGTCTTGGTTCAAAAAGTTGATGACGACAACATCGTGCTTTTGACCATAACGATGGCAACGTCCTATGCGCTGTTCGATACGTTGCGGGTTCCATGGTAAATCGTAGTTGACGATAAGCGAACAGAACTGAAGGTTGATACCTTCAGCTGCAGCTTCGGTGGCGATCATCACTTCGGCATGGTCTCGGAAGAAATCTACCAGTGCCATACGCATATCGACATTCTTCGATCCAGTCATGCGGCCTGTAGTGGCGTTCTTTTCTTGCCACATGGTATAGATGTCTTTGGAAAGCTCGTCTGCATTCTGGCCGTTAAACGTTACAACCTTGCCGCGATAGCCGTTGGATTCCAGATATTCTTTCAAATAACGCTGGGTGCGGCTGGATTCTGTGAAGACCAACGCCTTTCGCGCTCCGCCCAATACTTCCATTCGCGCAAAGCCGGTGTGCAAGGCGGTTAAAAGCGCGGTTGCTTTAGTTTCGATTTTGATGGAACGCGCAAGAGCCTCAAAACCTGCGACTTGCTCGATTTCATAATTTAGCTTTTCAATATCAATTTCTTTGTGCTTGGGCAGTGGGGATGATTGTTGTTCTTCTTCCTCTCCGGCCTCGGCATATTCGATGTCGATATCTTGCCCCACGACAAATGCGCCGCGCAGGTTAAGTTTTTCTTCCTTACGCGTCTCCCGCATTTTCTCAAGCCGCGCTTTGATGGTCTTTAATGTACCGACGAGCGCATAAGAAGATGACGCCAGAAGTTTTCGAATGACAAGAACAACCAGTGTTCTCTGCGCCCACGGAATAGCGTAAGTGTCCTGCTGAAGCAAAAAGTCAGAGACTTCATCATAAAGCCTCTGTTCTTCCGCCGATAACTTAAACGGCTGCAATATCGCTTCGCGGTGGGTGTAGCGGATATATTCCAGAACTTGCCTTCGCAAGGTGCGCTGGACAAACGGCGCAAGGCGGGATTTCAGATCATCGATATTGGGGTTGCTATTGCCATAGGCCGATTTGAACGTATCCACCCCGCCGAAAATCCTTTCGTCGATCAACGAAGCAAGGCCATAAAGTTCCATCAGGGAGTTTTGCAAAGGCGTCGCCGTCAACAGCACTTTTTTGTGATCTGCCAAAGCTGCTTGAATCGTGCGGCCCATTTTGTTGTCTTTTTTGAACAGGTTCCGAAGCTTGTGGGCTTCGTCGATCACCACCAGATGCCACGGCATGGCCTTCAGCGCGTCGGCATACCTATTGGCAAATTGGAAGGAGATGATAACAACGCCAGAGAAATCAAAAGGATCCCCTTTTGGCGCACGCTCAGCGTAATTACCACCCTCCAGCACGAGCGTTGGTAGATTGAACTTTTCCTCAAGCTCAATCGACCATTGGCGACGCAGAACGGCAGGGCAAATAACGATGAGCCGCCGTTTATGTTCAGCCCAAAGCTGGCAAAGCAAAATGCCCGCTTCAATGGTTTTTCCAAGACCGACTTCATCGGCCAGCATGACGCCCTTTGAAAGCGGAGATCGAAGTGCAAAAAGAGCGGCCTCAATCTGGTGAGGATTTAAGTCAACGGCAGCATCGAAAAGCGACGTTGTAAGACGATCAACAATAGTTGAGGACTTCTTGCCAGAAAGCTCATGGGCAAAATATTTGGCATGATAAGGGGTGATGGACACTTTCTCTCCCTTATCTCCTGCCCCAATTTGTTCTTTTTGCGCTCTCATTCGCCCAATCTTTGATTCGTATGATAAATTCAGTATTCCCTTCTGAAACTTTAGGTCAAAAGAGCAATTAATGATAGCCCAATACAACAAATAACAGTTGTTTTATAAGCTATTAACAGCAAGATTTCGCCTTTTACCACATTTCTAAGAATTGAAATGAGAACAATAGCTTCTACCACCCAAAAGTGACAAAAACGGTCACTCTGCTGCTTGGCTAACGTATATTTCTTTGGCATGCTGGGTTTCAGCAGAAGGAATGCCGTCATGCGCTTTGAAAAAGCAGAAGATTTACTAACCCTTGCTCTTGCCATGCAGTCAAATGCCGAAGGG
>JAQUYN010000112.1 GCA_028691835.1 Alphaproteobacteria bacterium
CCAAGCCTTTAAGCATACGAAGCGTATTTCATAAATGTGAGGGTATGCGGAAGACTGCGCTAGGGCAAGGCACAAAAGCTCTGGCTCGCCGAGCCGTAGCTCGCGCAGCGAGCGAAGGCTGGTGGACATTGAGCCAGAAACTTGGAACCAGCTTTTCGACACCTTACAGAACTGGGCGGTAATCCTCAAGAACCGGCCAAATCCGGCTTTATACTGCGAAAGGCTGGCAGGAGGTGCTTATGCTTAACCCCCAGATTCCCCTGATTTCTTACCACAAGAGAGTTTTCAAACCCTGCACCGTGGATGGGGCTTGCCGTCGTGCCGCGAAGCGTGCGCCCAGCACGCTGACGCGAGCGGCACAGGCAAGGTATCCTGACGGTTGCCGCAATCCCACACCGCTTGGCGGTGCCTCCTCAACCAGTCCCACGTTCACAGCGCACCAAGGAGCCACCAAGGCGGTTTATGAGCACCTACTGAGGGCGGTTAGATGCCCTCCTATCCCAACCTATCCTCAAATTTTAACGATTCAATGATTTCAAGGAGGTCGCACCATGCAGGATGGAGTTTTGCGCAACGAAAAAGGGCAGCTTCTCCCCGGCCAGACGGCCAACCCTTCGGGGGTCAACGGTCACGCGAAGGGCTGGATGAAGTACGGCGACCGTCTTCAAGGCTGGCTGCAAAAGCCCGCCGGGGAAGTCCTTGCCCTTATTGACGATCAATCCCGGCTCAACGAATTGTCCTCTATTGATGCCGTTTGTGCTCAACACGTCGCAAATATGCTGCGCGGAAAAGAAACAGGAAAACAACGAGAGAAAGCTCTGGACAGGATTGAAGGCAAAGCGCGCCCTCCACTGGAGAAAAGCGACATGTTCAATTTCTTATAGTCATCTAATTATTTTAGCCGAAAGAGTTTATCATCCGGCGACAGCTCTATAATGGTGTTTTGAGCAATAACCTTGGCGTCAAGATCATGTGGAAGTTTATCCCTTAGCGTAGATAAGACTAGCTGCCCTTCAAGGCCAATCGCATATTCAAACAAAGACAGCAATTGGTTCCCATGTATATTTTCCATTCCATCGTGGCATACAAACTGCGGAAAATGTATGCCTGTCTTATTGAGGAATTTGATATAGGCTAGGTCAAAAGCCGCCGTCTGAGATGCCTTTTTTCCAGAGCCAACATTTGATCCGACAGCAGATAAACGGAAAGAAAGCGTTCCCTTGCTAGTCTCGCTAGAATGCAACAAATACTGCTCTCCATATAAATCTTTTGAAATTGATGAAAAAAATTCATTAAAAATTGCAATCCGTTTTTGGAGAAGGACATTTCCTTGGTCTATCAATTCCTTGGTCGCATCGAGCTTCTTTTGTGTAGAATCAATACTCTTTTTAAGATCGCGTATATCCTGCAAATCTTGCTCATAGCTACCAAGCTGCTTTAGCTTTTGCTGTAGGTCTGCTCGCAACTCCAGCGCCTCGGCAAATTCGCGAGAATGAGTTATGGTCTTAATTTCTTCTGTTTCACGAACTTGTAATTTTTCTAGTTTCTCTTTTGCATCTTCAATTTTTTTCTGCAAACTCTCGGCTTGAGATTGGAGGAATCTTTTCTTCCGTCCTCGGAGACTTTGAACAAATGCGGATGTTTCTTCCCAACTATGCTGTAACTCAGGAATATATTTGTTTGCATCTTTGTAAATGGCTTCCACCATATGCATATCGATGCCTTCAAAATCACCGTCTAGCTCAGCAATTGCCATGGTGATAGAGGACACTTCGCCCTCATAGCCCCCTAACATACCGGCAATGTTTGATGCATCCCCTCGAATCTTGGCAACTACATCCGCATGGCTGGCTATTTCTGGGATCTCCCCTTTCAGTTTATTTGACTGGCTAATCTCATCGACTTCTCTTCGCAGATGGATCAAAAGCTGCTCAATCTCTCCCTCTTTTCTTACGCGCGTTAACGCCTCTAAGTCACGGCTCAATTTTTTAAGCTGACGAGTTAATCTAGGGCGCTCTTCAAGAACATCAACGGCAAAGAAACCAAACAAAAAGAGATGGATCGCTTCATAATCAACATCGCTGGTATAATCACCATGAAACTTTAATGTCTTCGACATAAGTTCGTGAGACGATCTAACAAATTTAGGCGCAAGTTGCCTCAGTGTCGGCTTATCAGACTCTGATCCAAAAAGGATTTTCTTTACCAGCTGACGATAAGAAGTAAGGTTCTTACAATGCACCTCATCCAACTGGAATAAAGGCTTTGACTTCTTGTTATCTGAAAAACCACGCTGTAGGGTGTGCTCTAACCCATTCGCAGCAGAAATTTCTAAAGAAATTATCACAGGAATAGTTCCGTGGAGATAATCGTAAACGTCCTGATTAACGTTTTTAAATTCCTTATCCTGCCAAATGTCTTCACCGTCAGACCCTAAACAGTAATCGACAAGACGTAACACCGTTGTCTTTCCCAAGCTGTTTCCAGACTGGGTGCGGCTTTTTGTTGGCTTATCGAGTATAAGATTTAAGCCTTCTTTGAATACGATTTCTCGTACGCATTCCTCGCCCCTCAATATGCACAGTCGTACTAGTCGCATAACATTATCACTCCGCTTTCCCTCAGCTCCACAGAATCAAGCAAGAAAAGCCATGTGGTTGCGGCAACAGTCTGTGTTAGAGAAATCGACCTGTTACTTAGTTTCTCCATTTTTTTCTGTAAGGAGGGCAAGTCTAATCCCTCGCGCTTAGCTCCCTTTAGAGCCTTCAACGCTATCGCGCCCAAATAATAGCCGCAATTCCACGGCCCTTGTTCATGCGGTAACAGCATTTGTCGGCCTTTCCAAAACATCACATTCCACTACGGCATCAGCTACGACAAGGGACACAGCCAAATGGGCGATTTCTTCCTCAACGGAAATACCCCCGGAAGTAGAAGCATAATGCTGCATCATTTGTTGAATAGTCGACTCGACAAGAGCGGAAGCGTTCTGCGTAGCGTATGATGTTTTCTGAGAAAACGGAACAGACTTCTTGTTACAAGCTGTAGATAACTCTGACTGATAGGTGGTCTTTGCTTTTCTCCTCACCAAGAAACGTGCGTCAGCATTCTGTTGTTCTACCCCCTTGTAAACTCGCTCTAGAATGTGAGAGTACCTCGTCCAATCGGCAATCAAATAATCATCCCTTGAAATGTTATTGAATCGTATTTTTTCTTCAACTTCTGGCGGCAAGTCCCGATTTTGAGTGTCTCCATAACCTGTCAAATTTTGCTCAGAGAAAGAAGTTATAATCTTTGCTAAAAATGACGGAAGTTCTTTGTTTATTTTTTGTTCAAGAGAGACGCTAACTCTAGAAAAAGGAGCGGAATGAACATTAACTATCGGAGCATTATTTCCTTCTCCAACGGCAACACTATGTTCGCTAGCTTGGACGATTTCCTTAGTCATCAAATCATCTCCGAAATAGCTTTGCAGAGAGTCACTAAGAGGCCAAGAACTTCAATGATAACTGCGAGTGTGTTTTTCTTGCTTGAGAAAACTTTTGTTTTTATGTCACCCACATGAATGTTTGTAATGGAGGCGGAATTGTTACCTCCGACAGCAACAGAGTTATTGCGAGCTAAAACGGAAGGCTTTTCGGCTTCGTTATTACCTACAAAAAACAAGAATGCCCCAACGAGCATTAACGTAATTCCGACGATGTAAAGCTCCAACTGCGCCTCCGTAACTCGATAGCGGGACAACTTCGTCTTTTGGGCGAAAAGAAAAGAATAAGCCTGAGATTAATAAATCTTTAGTACAACGACAATGTTTAAGAGCAACTTAATGGTTCCCACATCAGAACGACCGCGCCATTCTTTCATCTTGACTGAAAGCGCATTTCTATTAACCTATTGAACGAGAGTTGATTTTATCGACTCTTGGGGCGTTAGAACCCCTGTTCTTTGGCGGCTTGTGTGGCCGTCACCCGCACTCCTCGACCCCTATGGTCGGGGAGGCACCGTTGTATGTTCAGGGCGCAAGCCTAAAGAGCGGCGCGGCCTTTCCCAAAGAACAGGCTTCTAAACTCCCCGATCACCAGAGGAATCTTCCTCTGGTGCTACTGGGGGATTGGCACATGGAAGAGAAAAAACATTCACAGGACACCGCGCCGCTTTCTTTCAAACCAATTTTGAGATTTTTCAGAAACGCTTTTCTCAGCATTCTGGCGCTTATCGTTTTCGTCTTTGTAGCGAGCGCAGCTTACGACAGCGAAAAAAAGGAAGTCAGCGAGAAAGAGAAAACGGTTGCCGTCACGCCTGTTTGGGATTTACGGCATTACAAAGACCCCATGAGTGATTTGTCGTTTACCCGGCTGGAGCTTATTGCCGACCAAACAACTGATCTCGGTTACGCATTGCCAAAACTAATTTTAGAATGCGCGCCCGCAAAGAACGGAAATAAGTTCCTGTCTGTAAGCATTAAATCCAATCGTATGTTGACCCCCAAAGAAGAACCCGATCTTGTTGTTAGGTTGGGAGACGACCCACAAACGCATTGGATGCAGTTCTCAGCTTTCGATGGCGGAAAAAGTCTTTCACCCCATGACGATGAAGTGCAGTTCATTCTAAACCTTCTCGCCTCGGATCACTTACGTATCCAAATCATGTCGAGCTTTGGAGAAACACCGTTTATATCTTTCCGTATGAACCCGCAGGAGAAGGCGAGAGAATACGTAAAGGGGTGCTGGGGT
>JAQUYN010000038.1 GCA_028691835.1 Alphaproteobacteria bacterium
CCGCACGGCATGATCGAGTCGAGCAGCGCCACCAGCAAACTTCTTCCACTTGTCGCGAAACAACAGCGCAAACAATTTGTCAAACAAACCAAAAAAGCCGACCTTCTGAACATACATCAAAGCGCCAATCGCTGGCGCTGAAATCAAGAGGCCCCATAATAGCTGAGCCGTAAAGCTCTGATCAGAAACGCGCAAAAGGAAAAGCGCCACCCCGATCAAAACAAAGACGAACTGCGCAAGAACGGAAAGTGTAATTTCAACAACTGTGGAAGCAATGGCTGGCGATTTGCGAATGCCATGTTTCATCATAAGACGCACAGAAATAATCTCACCGCCGATACGAGCAACAGGCATCAGATTATTGACCGAAGCGCGTATCCAAAGCACATAAAGGAAAAACAGTTTACCCGCCTTAATGCGTCCCGGCAAAAGCGATTGCCACCCCAGAACGCAGGCCATCAACGGCACAATGTGAAACAGACTTGTCCAAAGAATGCCGATTCCGGCTTGATCCAAGGCGACAAGAACTTCGCGATAGCCCGTATAAGCAATGATACCCGTCGCAATAAAAAGACCGAGCAACCCCAAAAGCGAAGCAAGACGTATCACAAAGCACCTTCGATCAAAGCCACGGTTTCTTCAAGCAACCGTATATCACCAGCAGCCAGCACGTTACCTGTTGATTGACGTGTGAGTTTTTGGCCCTTCCAATCGGTCACACAACCGCCAGCTCCCTCCACAATGGGGACAAGGGCCGCAAAGTCATAGATTTTGAGATCATGTTCGATGCATAAATCAATATGCCCAGAGGAGAACAATCCGTAAGTATAGCAATCTCCGGCAACCGTTGTCGTCAACGCGGCCTTTGCAACGCGCCGATAAGCATCCAAGGATACGGCATTCCCAAAAGGAAAAGCCTGTGGACCAAGATTGACAATTGCGTGCGCCAATTTAGAACAAGGACGCGTACGGGCAACCTTGCCGTTAAAGGTTGTTTCATGCCCGATGGCCCCGATCCAACGCTCCCTTAAAATAGGTTGATCAATGACGCCCAAAATCGGCACACCATCTTGTAACAAAGAGATCAGGGTTCCAAACATCGGCTTGCCTGACACAAAAGCCCGGGTCCCATCGATGGGATCAATGACCCAGAGCAGCTCTGCATCTTCACGTTCAACGCCGAACTCTTCACCAATAACGCCATCATCGGGGCGTTCCTGCGCCAAGAGTACGTGCATGGCCTGCTCGGCTTTCCTGTCGGCGATGGTGACAGGGGAAAGGTCCTTCTTTTCTTCAACGGCAAAAGACTGGCGGAAATAACTGCGAACAACCTCGCCACTGGCATCGGCCATCTTGTGGGCGAAGGCTAGAAATTCAGCCGGGCATATGTGAATTGTCATGATGGGTCCCTTTCCCTATTCGGGCAGAATATCCGCACGCGACCGGAAAGAAAAGCACTGAATGAGGCCTTTATCCGCTGACACAAATGCGCTAGAACTGACTGAATATATACAAGAATCTCCGATCTCTCTAAGATACAGGTTTTATAAAGCTCATGACCAAACTTATTTCTTATCAAGGCGAACCCGGCGCCTATTCTGAAATGGCATGCCAATTGATGCTGCCCGACTATACCCCCCTTCCTTGCCTGACCTTCGAAGATGCGTTTGAAGCCGTCACAACGGGCAAGGCTGAACTTGGCATGATCGCGACAGAGAACTCCATCGCTGGCCGCGTCGCAGACGTTCACTCGCTTCTTCAACAAGGAAACTTCCACATTGTCGGTGAATGCTTCTTGCCCATCATTCATCACCTTCATGGGATGCCTGATGCAAAGCTGGAGGACATTAAGGTCGTTCATTCACATGTCATGTCACTCGCCCAATGTCGTAAGTGGATTCGCGATCACGGACTGCAGCCTATCACCAAGCTCGACAATGCTGGCGCGTGCAACGAACTTGCCAATGTCCTCAAAGACAAAAGCATCGGGGCGATTGCCTCTGAACTCGCAGGCCAAATGTATGGCCTCAAAAGTCTCGCCGTAGATATTGCAGACAAGAAAAACAACACGACACGTTTTCTCGTCCTTTCACGCGAACCCAAGACTCCGCCTGTTGGTTCGTGCCCATGTATGACAACACTGTTATTCCGTCTCCGCAGCGTGCCTGCCGCGCTTTATAAGGCCCTTGGTGGCTTTGCAACAAACGGCGTGAATATCACAAAAATTGAAAGTTATCTCGTCGATGGGCGGTTCACTGCGGCGCGTTTTCACCTCGACGTAGAAGGCCATCCTGAAGAGGTCGGTTTACGCAACGCAATTGAAGAACTTAAATTCTTTGCCGAAGAGCTGAAAATACTTGGAACCTATCCGAAGAGTCCCTTTCGTACATCCAACAAATAACAGGCGCTTAAATCCATGAAAGAATTTCTGCTTCGGCTCCTTGCAGCAATCGGCGTTGTCTCTCTTTTGGCAGGAATAGTCGGCGGATTATCCGCGTGGTATTGGTATGCCAAACTGACAGAACCAGACCCCGTACCCAAGGAAATGATCCTGACTCTCAACTTTACAAACCCTATTTCGGAAACGATTTCCGATTTCGGGTTCTCCTTACAAAAACTTATTTATGACGAAACAGAGGCCACCCCGCTTATTTACATTGCGAGGGCGCTTGCCCTTGCCAAAGACGACCCAAAGATCAAGGGCGTCATTGCCAGATTTGGATCCGAGCCTTTGAAACTGGCGCAGGCACAGGAAATTGCGACTGCCCTTGAAAACTTTCGGCAGTCTGGCAAGTTTACATCGTCCTATGCCACCAGCTATGGCGATTTTATGTCCAGCAGCACAAACTATATGCTTGCCAGCCATTTCGAAAATATATGGCTGCAACCCATCGGAAGTGTCGGTCTTACCAACTTAGGGTCCGAAGCTCCCTTTGGGAAAACGGCGTTGCGCAAACTTGGTGTTTCTGCCGATTTTATTCGCCGTGAGGAATATAAATCTGTCATGGAAAACGTTACGGACGATCACTATACGCAGCCCGTCAAAGAAAATATGCAAAGCCTCTTTGGCAATTTGAACGATCAAATTGCGCAAGGTCTTTCCGTTGGCCGCAAACTCGATTTGCAAAAAGTAAAGGACCTTATATCTGGCGGCCCTTATACAACCAATGAATCGCTACAGACAGGGCTTGTCACAAAAATCGGCTATGAAGATGAGTTTTTTGATGATGTCAACATCAAGGTCGGAAAAAACGCCGAACTTGTCGCGCCATCATCCTATCTTTACTATTTCAACCGTGAACAACACGACGAGACAAAGGCTCACATCGCGTTGATTGTCGCTGATGGCCTGATCGTTGACCAAGCCCCCAAAGGCCCCTCTCGTCTTGCTGAAAATGAAATTATAGATACGGATGAAATCGTGCAGGCTTTCGATGATGCAGCGAAAGACCAAGACGTTAAGGCAATCCTGTTTCGCGTCAACAGTCCCGGCGGGTCCCCTGTCGCATCCGAGACAATCCGTCGTGCCCTGATCAAGGCCAAAGAAAGCAAGAAACCCGTCTATGTCTCAATGGGACGCGTTGCAGCTTCAGGCGGTTATTGGATCTCTATGGATGCCGACCGTATCTTTGCGGACCCAGCAACCCTCACGGGATCCATTGGCGTGATCGCGGGTAAGTTTGTCCTCGGCAAACTTTTCGACAAGCTCGGCATCACATGGGATACTGTCTCGACCGGCGATAATGCAAGTATGTGGAGCACACGTGCGCCCTTCTCCGATAAGGCACGGGCGCGCATGAACGTCATGCTTGACGAAACCTACAGAGCCTTTACAGACCATGTCGCCGCAGCGCGTAAAATACCGGTCGAAAAAATATCTGACGTTGCAAAGGGCCGAGTCTTCACAGGTGAACAAGCGCTTCAAGTTGGATTGATTGATGAAGTCGGCGGGATCAATGAAACCGTACTCGGCCTGAAAAAGGCCCTCAATCTCAAGCCGCAAGACCGCATTGCGCTTTCGCCCTTTCCTGCGCCTGAAACGCCAGAGATGGTTCTTTTCAAGATGCTGACAAATCTGAAACTTGGCGGCGCGATGATCAAAGAGTTCGCCCCGTTGTTTCAGCAAGTCCGCCTTCAGATCGGCTCGCTTCTTCCCCTGCTCAGCCAATCCAACGGCCCTACGCTTAGTCTTCCTTATACATTTCAAAAACCCGGCATTTAAATGATCTTTCGACCGCTTATTAAGCAAGCCACAAAAATAGCCTCTGGCGCTTACATTACGCCTTGGCGTAATCACACACGCGCCAAAGTCATGGCGATTGGCGGCCTTGCAAATCTCGGCTACGGGACGCTCTCTTTTGCCCTTAACTATGCCATGGCGGGTGAAGGCATGGCGCAGAGCATGACCTATCAAGTATCACGTATGGCCATGATGGGGTTCTGCGCAGTTCCCCTTACTTTTTGGTTTTTATCACGCGTGCATTCGCGCCTTTTACTTTTCCTTATCCAACTTATGGGACTTGGCGTCTTTTTCATTGATAAGGGGACGAATGAACTGTGGAATGCTCTGGGGATTACGCTTGCCTTTGCGCCGTATATTGCTCTTCAGGAATATCGTTTTTGCAAAAACATATCCATTGAAAATCGAGGAAATGAAACCGCACTCAATTCTTACTTGGTGGTGATCGGTTATTCGCTTGGACTTCTGATGGGCGGGATTCTTCTGCAGCATAATCTTTTCACCTACGCTGCCGTAGGAGGAGGTTTATGCTGCATTCTGGGGACCTTCTTTCTCTACGTCCCCGTTACAGGACGCAACAACGCCCGCAAGGTGTGGAGTTTGATAGGCCACAACAAACCGTCAACACGCCTATCCTTTTTCTTCGGCCTCTTTAATCCGATGGTGGATGGATGCCTTCCCGTCTGGATGCGCGTTTTAGGTATTTCTCCATTAGGCGCAAGCATCAACCTCTCACTTCGCCCCATGATTGGTCTGTTTTTCACACCAATCGTCGGATGGCTCATTCAGAAAAAAGGTATGCGCGCAAGTCAACTTGGCGGTGTCGGGATGGTCATCGGCTGGACCATGATGGCAGGGGCAAGCCATTACCCATGGATGCTGGCGTTTGGTCTTGGCATCCTGTCAATTGGCAGTAATTTGCTGGGACCGATGGAAGTCAGCCGCTGGTTCAAACGGCGTTCATCGGCGGGCGTGATCTCACGAGAACTATTGGTCGCCTCTGGCCGTATTCCAGCCTATGCCCTTGGCATCTTAACAGCGTTTACGCTTCCCCTTGCCTATCCGCTGCTGGGCCTCGGCATCAGCGCTCTGTTCATGATTGGCACACGCCCAACCCGTAAAGGCCTCGCTTGGCGGCTAAAAAGGGGTTAGCTCTCAAAATGCTTTTGACTGGCTTTCCAGTAATCATAACCGGTCAAGATGGTCAGGCCACCAGCAATCCACAAAAGAAGATCGCCAATCTGCGTCGCAGGAATCCAGTTCGGCGCGTTATCTGTTCCAATAATCAAAAAACCTAATGCGACAAGCTGGATCGTTGTTTTCCATTTGGCAAGCCGACTGACAGGGACGCTGATACTCAGGCCAGCAAGAAACTCGCGAAGGCCAGACACAGCCACTTCGCGAAGCAGAATGATAACGGCGGGGAGAACGCTGAGGCCATCAATCTGTCGATTATAAACCAACAAAAGCAAGACAGCGGAAACGAGCAACTTATCGGCAATGGGATCAAGAAACTGTCCGACGCGGGTCACTTGATTTTCCCGACGCGCCATATATCCATCAAGCCAGTCCGTAACGCCCGCAATGGTAAACAACCCCCATGCGGCCCATGCGGCCCACCCGTAGGGCAAAATGAGAAGGATCAAAATGAGGGGAATCAAAACGATCCGAGATAGAGTTAGTTTGTTGGCAATTGTCTTAAACATATGAAATCCTGTTTGCCCAATTGGGTACTCTCTTTTATACCCCGGTATGGAAATAATCATAGATAATTTTTGCGCTTTTTAAGCTAATTCCAGAGACACGAGCCAGATCTTCAATTCCAGCCCCTGCGACGGACTTGGCCGAACCAAAATGCTGCAACAAGGCCTTTTTCCGAACGGCGCCGATTCCGGGCACTTCTTCCAATCCTGAAACGCCAATAGCCTTTGTGCGCCGCGCCCTGTGTGTGCCAATCGCAAAGCGGTGGGCCTCATCACGGAGCCGTTGCAAATAGTAAAGCGTGGAATCCTGCAGCGGGAGGCTCAAAGGCGCGTGTCCGGGGATAAAGAACCGCTCACGCCCCGCGTTCCGATCAGGGCCTTTGGCTATCCCAACCAGAGTGACATCGGTTACGCCCAACTCTTGCAAGACGCTCTGTACCTTGCTCACCTGCCCCGCCCCACCGTCAATCAACAAAAGATCAGGCCATAGACCTGATTTCTTGTAGGGATCTTCCTTAATCAACCGGGAAAATCTTCTTTCTAAAACCTCGGTCATCATCGCGAAATCATCATTGCCTTGAGCGTTCTTAATATTGAACTTGCGATAGGTCTTTTTCAAAAAGCCCTCAGGTCCAGCCGCAATCATCGCCCCGACAGCATAGGTTCCAGATGTGTGTGAGTTATCATAAACCTCAATGCGCACAGGCGGCTTTGACATGCCAAAGAGAACTGCGACCTGCTGCAAAAGCTTTTTTTGCTCAACGCTATCTGCCAGCCTGCGCCCCAGGGCGGCGGCGGCGTTCGTCAGAGCATGATCAACAAGCCTTTTCTTTTTATCCTGTTTGGGAACTGTTAATGTGATCTTATGCTCAGCCCGCTCACTCAAGGCTCGAGCCAACAAATCCGCTTGGTCTGGAACTTCACTCAGCAAGATAAGAGGGGGTGGCTCCTTATCAGCATAAAACTGAGCCAAGAAAGCACCGAGCACTTCGCCAGACGTTACTTGCTTATCATGGGTCGGAAAATAACTGCGCGTTCCATAATTACGATCCGCGCGATAGAAAAAAACTTGGATCGCACTACGCCCGGCCTGCTGATGCAGAGCGATCACATCAGCATCGCCAAGGCCTGCCAAATTGATATCCTGACGCGCCTGCATGCTTGTTAGGACACGAATGCGATCACGCAAGCTGGCAGCACGTTCAAAATTCAAAGACTCGCTTGCTTCCTGCATCTCGTCCGCCATGCGCAGCTGGACATCTTGACTTTGACCACGCAAGAAAGCGCAGGCCTCCGCGACTTGGCAGGCATAATCTTGCTTCGAGACTTTGGCGCAGCAAGGCCCCGTGCAACGTTTGATATGGTACTGAAGACAGGGGCGCGACCGTTGCGCGAAATAACTGTCCGAGCATGTCCGCAACATAAAAACACGTTGCATCAAAGTTAGGGTTTCCGTCACAGCCCCACCCGACGCAAACGGGCCGAAGTAAAAACCTTTGCGGCTTTTGATGCCACGGTGTTTGCTCAATTGGGGAAACTCGTGATCCTTCGTAATCAGGATATAGGGGAAGCTTTTGTCGTCGCGAAGCAGAACATTAAATGGTGGCATAAAACGTTGGATAAGATTGGCCTCCAAAAGAAGAGCCTCTGTTTCCGTATGCGTGATCACGATTTCCATGTTTCGCGTCTGGGCCACCATGCGTTGTAAGCGATTTGGCAAGCGCGCTTGCTGTGTATAAGATGTGACCCTGTTTTTTAGGTTCTTGGCTTTGCCGACATAAAGGACAGTCCCATCGTCGGCCAACATACGGTAAACACCCGCATTTGTCGGCATCGTCTTCAAGTATTCACGCAAAATAGAAGCCCCAACGGCAAATCCCGTCTGGCCTTTTCTTACGCGTTCCGCTGATGGTGTTTTCTGTGACATATAACGGGCATCTTAACGCCCAGTGCGTCGCCTGTCAGGATTGAAATTATCTAAGTAATTTTTGGGGACAAAGCGGCGTTCATTGGGGATTTCAAGCTGATAGTCCCAGCCCCTGCGACGAACAAAGGTTAAAGCCTCCCCTGACGTGGCGAAAGTCAGACGCTTTAGCAAACTGGCAAGCGGGTCATTGGCTTTCGTCCATCCCATAACAGGCTCAACTTCCCGAGGGGAGACAAAAATGGGTTCGATGACCCAATGCTGTCCGCTCGCACGACACGACTGCATAGCTGACTTTGCTGGCCTATAGATGCGTACACGCATATCTGATCCTCAAAATATCATTACTCTCATTATGATCGTCATTTACTAATAAATATTAACCGCAAATATGAAAGTAAAAGGCTTAATGAACTCTATTCAAATATTTGCTAGAATACACGCATATTATTTGCCCCATATTTGCGAGATTAAACATGCCCCATTCTATTGAATTCCGTGAAGGCAACGACTTCAAAATCCTGACGGGTCGTGATGAGCACTTCTTTCTCGAAAACTTCTCCCGACAATCCCATCCAACTATGAGGGCAACCGACTACAAAAATTCAGCAGTCAAAATCGCCAGCATATTGCCATTGGCTTTCCAAGGTATTTGGGAAGATAAAGACAGTTTCGGCGTCGAGGCGCGTGATCCGCAAGGAAACCTTGTAACTATCATAAGCTCCTCTCCCCAAAAGGAACTTTGCGCCGTCTTTGATTTCAACCACAATAAGAGTTCTCTATCTGTAGTTCACCCCACACGTTTCTTCGCCACAGAAGACGGTTATTTTGGCTTTCTGCGCAGAAGCGGGATGAACAGCAAGATACTTCGTGTGCCACAAATCGCCCACTATTCCGCGAGGTTTGTAGGTACAATGTTTAAAGCCGAAAGCTAAAGCAGTTTTCGACTAGATTGACGCAAGTTAACTGCATGCAGCAACTCTATCTCTTTGTTTACCGAGCAGATTCACGCGAACGCTTGGTACATAAAGGCACAAACCTCATCGCAACCGCACGTGATCTGTAAGGATGCTTTCATACACAGGTTGGTATAACAGTTTGCTAACAGTCTTCTGAAAATCAAGAAGCCTTAACACGGTGAAGGAACTGGTAAACCTCTGATTTCAATTTCTCAGACTGCACAGAAAGTTCTTTCGCTGCATTCAGAACTTCCTCGGATGAGTTTTCAGATTCCTCGACAGCCCGCGTTACCGTCGCAATACTGTCAGAGACATCTTGTGTACCCAACGCGACCTTGTGCGCGTTCCGTGCAATTTCCTGTGTAGAAGAGCTTTGTTGCGTAACAGCAGCAGAGATATTTGCCGAGGCGCTATGGATCGAGTTCACAGTCTCTCCAACGGCTTGAATAACCTTCACGGCGCTGCCCGCTGCCGATTGGATCGAGTTGATCCGCGCCGTAATTTCTTCCGTTGCCTTCCCCGTCTGGTTCGCTAAGTTTTTCACTTCAGAGGCGACAACCGAAAATCCCTTACCCGCCTCGCCAGCTCGCGCCGCTTCAATCGTTGCATTCAGGGCCAATAAATTGGTCTGAGAGGCAATATCATGAATTAACTGAACAACTTCACCGATTTCAGCCGAGCTTGCCACCAACCCTTGAACCGTTTCATTCGCCGTTTGAATCTGCTGAACTGCATTCTGTGATTTATCAGAAGACTCACTCACAAGACGCGAAATCTCGTTGATCGATGCCGTCAATTCTTCTGCGGCAGAAGCCACTGTTTGAATATTTGTGGATGTCGTATTGGTGGCCGTCGCTACCTTCACAGTTTGTTGGTTCGTCTCCTGCGATATATGAGCAAGACCTTCAGCACTTGCCTGCAACTCTGTCCCGGCTGAGGCAACCGTTTGAACAATATCGCCCACACTATTTTCAAAAGATGTCGCCAAATCCGAGATAGCTTTTTTCTTGTCCGCTTCAGCCAGCCTGTCACGATCAATCTGTTCAAGCTTCATCGAATCCATACGCAGCGCATTATCTTTGAAAACTTGGATAGAGGACGCCATCGCTCCGATCTCTGATTTCGCAGACGTGTACACAACGTCAACGGCTAGATCGTGATTGGAAAGCTTTTGCATAATCCGCGTCAATAACGACAACGGCGTTGTAATTGTATTCACAACCAGCATGAAGAAAAGAAACGCAGCAACGGCGCCACCCAGTGAGACCAAGACAGATTGGGTCTGCTGGTTCTTATAACTTGCGATGCGGTAATCCAAGAGATTGTCAAGCTCATCATATCCTTTTTCAAGAAAGACGAGCGCCGTATCCTGAGCCTTAAGTGTGACCCCATAAAACGCATCCGCCGGGACATCCTTGCCACTGGCAATATCCTGAAGCATTGCAACAAGGGCGTTATTACCCGCAAGATAATTTTCGCGCAACGTCTTACCGTTCGTCTGCCATGACGCGCTGACCTCGTAAAAGTTTTTATCCTCTTTCAACGAAGTATCCATATCGGCATCAATGCGTGCAACATCTGATTCACTCAACATGCGGGCCATGACGGCAACTTCAGTTCGTTCGGCCTGCGTAAGCTCATGCTCGCCTGAAATCTGAGGGAAAATCGTTGATCCAATGACGGACAAACGATCCAATGTCTGCGGTAAAGCCAAAAGGGTAATATCCATCAGGTAATAACTGTCAAGATCTGGATCAAGAATAAGGTTCGATGTATCCCCAGAGTGGGCAATCATCCCGCGGATGTCCGCCATAATGGAGGCAACCGATGCATCGATCTGATCAAGCTTTTTACCTTCAATCGCATTGCGTAGCGCGTTCCATTTCTCAAGAACCAATTCGTATTTTAGGTTATCGCGCCCACGACTTTTCAATCCATCGTCGGTAAACTGCAAATCTGCTCCCAGATTTTTCTGCACAGATTGAAGTTCGACCATCTGTTGGCCCACGAGTTTAATCTGCTCATTCAAAACGGAATCGTCAGACTGGTTTGAAAGATCGCGAGCAAGTTCGATACGAATTGTACTCAATGCCACAAGGATTTTGGCCAGAGGACGTTGATAAACATCTCCCTTTTTCTCTTGCTCTGCGAACGTGATATTACTGCCAATGCTTTGATAAGCATTGACGCTAGCAAATACGAGGGTCAGTAAGAAGAGAGAGAGGCTGAGAAGAAGACGAGTCCGTATCGATAGGTTATTGAGTACGCGATTCATTTAGATACCTCATTGAATTATCAGTATATATAGCTAACGAGTCCGACAGAACTATGAACAGACTGTGGTTAATCATAGGTTAACAAGATCGAAGTCGACAATAATAAATTTCAATTTTCACAAAATTTATTATGCGAACACGAATATATTACGATATTTAAAATAGATGACATGAATTCGCGCCTGTGTTCAGGCCCGCTGCTTGTATAACTGCCTAAAGGTTCGCGTATAAGTAGTGGAAACCATCGCACACCCTGCCCTCACGCGTCCTCAATGAATTGTCACTGCGCCGCATTCAAGGTATAAGCACACCATGCACAACAAAAACGAACTCTTGATGCCAGCCGGATCACTGGAAAAGCTGAAGGTGGCCATCTTATATGGCGCCGACGCCGTGTATATGGGCACGCCGGATATGTCCTTGCGCACAAAATCAAACTTCACGCTAGAAGAAGTTATCGAAGGCGTTACCTTTGCTCACCAACATGGCAAGCGCGTTTATCTCACGCTCAATCTCTTTTCCCATAATCGTGATCTCGATAAACTTCCTGAGTTCGTCGAAACGATCAGAAAAGTGCAACCTGACGGAGTCATTATTGCCGACCCCGGCATTCTTCACTACGTCAAGGAACACGCCCCAGAACTCGCCATTCACATCTCAACACAGGCCAATGTCTGTTCGTGGCTTTCCGTCAAGTTTTGGCAGGACATGGGGGCCGATTTGGTTGTACTTGCCCGTGAAGCCTCGTTCACCGAACTCAAAGAGATCCGCCAAAAGTGCCCCGACATTCGCTTGGAAGCGTTTGTACACGGGGCCATGTGCATGACCTATTCAGGGCGATGCCTGCTTTCAAACTATATGGCGGAACGCGGCGCGAACCAAGGTAACTGCGCCAACTCCTGCCGATGGAAATACAAAGTGCACATGCGCTTAAAAGATGGATCTTTGCATGACATCGAGCTTACCGACGCAAATAAAGACTTATTTGAATTTGTCCTTGAAGAAGAACAACGCCCCGGCGAATGGCTTCCCATCGAAGAAGATGAGCGCGGGTCATATATTCTCAACAGCAAAGATCTTTGTCTTATGCCCCGCCTTGACGAATATATGTCCATAGGATTGGACTCACTGAAAGTTGAGGGGCGCAACCGAAGCGCCTTTTACGTTGCCGTCACGGCCCGCACCTATCGCAAAGCCATCGATGACTGGTACGCGTCGCCACAAACATGGCGTCCAGATCCTTATATGCGTGAGCTTCTTACGCTCCCCAACCGGGGCTATTCGCTCGCTTTCCATGAAGGAAAGCTGACACATCACGCGCATAATTACGAAGACACGCACACGTTATCTGCGTGGGAATATGCCGGCATTATTCGCCATGTGACACAGGACGCTTTTCTTGTCGATGTCAAAAACAAACTCGATATGGGCGATGTGCTTGAGTTTATCCCACACACCAAACGTGATCCGCTTCTGCTACGCATTTACGAATTTGAAGACATCAACAACCGCCGCACAACACGCGAAGAAGGACTAAACGCAGGTCAAAAACCGATGTTGCGCATTCCCTTCTCTCTTTTTCATGAAGAAGAAATTCAAACGCTCGCAACGGACTTCCCCGTCAATACCATTATCCGCAAAGAACGAGCCCTTGGACAGGAAGAATGGGCCCGCCTTAAACTCGATCAAACAGCATCCCTCATCGAAATGGGGCGAGAAACCGAACCGACGTATCAAAACAACCGACAAGCCCTTGTTGTTGCGATTGATCACGATACATCTGGCAAAACATTCCGCACCCCGCGCCTCGGCGTAGAAGGCTGCTGTGGACGCGGTTGTAACGGGTGCCTACATTTCTGGCATGATGAACGCTTTGCCAAAGCCCGGCAGCTTCTTGGGACGAAAAAACAGGGTGTCTTGTTGAACAATAGCGAAACACTAGACAAGATCGATTGATGCGATCCTGCCAATAAAGTCGCTTCGGAAAGTCTTTCTATACATGTATTCCAGAAGACTGCTCATGTTTTGTGTCTCAACGCAACATATGGGCGTATGCCTTCTCAAAGAGCAGTCAGCCGATTGCTAGAACTAAATATATTGACTATAAGTGTGCGCAGCGAACACAAAATCACGAGTTGACATGAATTATCTCGGCAAAATTGATAATTATATTAGGGATGTTGATGCTGCACAAAACATTGAAGAAGTTTGCGTTGCCGTTCGCACCCATATCGAGCCCCAAGGTTTTGAAAGGTTCACTTATGCCCTTCTTATCTCGCCACATGGACCCGTGAACAAACCTCTTTACATCAGCACATATCCATCCGAATGGGCAAACCGTTATGTGCAGCAGAAGTATGCTTCCCGTGACCTCATAATGCGCTTTGTGGCAACGACGCTTCGGCCCTTCTTATGGGATGAAGTCTCTGAGCACGCAGAAATCACCAAAGTACAACATCAAATATTTAACGAGGCCTCCGATTTTAATATCCTCTCAGGCGGGTCCGTTCCTATCCATGGGCCGGGGGCTGTCAAAGCCTCGTTCGCCGTTGCAAGCAGCTTGCCTGAACCTGAGTTTGCGCGCCTTTTCCTTGCCCAACGCCACGAGCTTCATCTCGTCGCCACATATGCGCATGAACGTATGCTTGACATCGGCCTCATAAAAGACCCAAGATTATCGTTCAAACTGACACCACGTGAGGTTGATGTTCTAACATGGACGGCTTGCGGTAAAACTGCGTGGGAAATATCTGAAATTCTTTCATTATCCGAAGACACAGTGCGCGAATACATTAAAAATGCCTGTCGAGCCTTGAATACTAATAATAAAACGCATGCCATCGCGGTCGCTCTTGTCAATGGACTTATCATTATTTGACTTTGTCTACCCCCCCTTTCGGGGGGATAGCTATATTTAAGGCGTACTATAATTTGTGAACCTTCTTCTCTCTATGAAAATGAAGGAGGCACTATGTTAGAAATAGTACAGGCGGGCCAAGCTGGAAAAACCCGATTACTTTTTGATATGCACCGCTTACGTAAGCGTGTTTTTAAGGACAGAATGGGATGGCCTGTAACTGTTACTGAAGGTGGCCTCGAGATTGACCAATTCGATCTTCCAGAAGCGCTTTATCTTCTCGCTTTAAATAATGATGGAAAAGTTATTGGTAACTGGCGTTTGCTGCCGACAACGGGATCAACCATGGTTCGTGACGTTTGGCCTCAATTTCTAGAAAGCCTCCCGATGCCATCGTCATCGACTGTATGGGAAGCCAGCCGCTTTGCCGTCGATTCCCCTGACGGTCAATCCGAAGAAAGTTTGGCCCAGATCAATCGTGCGACACAGGAACTCTTTTGCGGACTAACCGAGCTTTCCATCATGTGCGGAATCAAACAGATTTACACTCTTTATGATATGCGCATTGCGCGTCTGCTCAAACGTTTGGATTGCCCAGCCACAGCACGAAGCACACGTTTAAAAATTGATGACCTTCCCGTTGAAACAGGTCTCTTCACAATGGATCAAAATATGCTCGACCGCCTACGTGCAGCCTCTGGCCTTCATGAGCCGCTTATCAAGGAAGATATGCTGCCTGAAGTCTTACAGAACCTACGTTCACAGACGCACAGCACCACCATGGACTACTGTCAAAAACTGGACAGAACCTTTCCTGCATCAAGAACAACTAAAAAGAAACAAGCCGCATAATTCATGCGTTTTTGTTGATCTCTTAAAGAGAAACATTGGGGGGCAACTTTGACAACCACAACACCACTGGTATCACTGGGCCAACAGTTGAATGAAGATATTCCGACGGAATATTCAAATCTCAACGCGGTCCTCTCAAGTTATGAAGAAGTGACAGAGAAAGTTCAGTCGTTGATTGTCATGTCATCATACATGGGGCTAGAAAACGCCAAAGTTGCCCTCATTGCTGCGTACAATGAGATCCTTGCCACACGTCCAATTCCTCATTGTTAAAGGGCTGCTGAGTGATCCCGTTCAAACATTCAGCTCGAAGCCCCACGCAGACATGCTTTTGTATAAATTCAATCTCAGGCCCTCACCTTTGCAACAATTTAGTCCATTTAAAATGTGGAAACATAAAGCTTATACCAACCCTCGAATGAAAGCATCCAATCAGGTCACGAGCAGTTGCGAGAGGGGATCCTCTCGCCGGACAGGCCTCTCCTTTAGGCACAAGGCGTTCTGTCCGGCAAGAGGGGTGCGAGGCGCAGAGCGAGTGAGTGAGAGCGACCCTTTCAATGAGTCCGTTCATCGGCTCGCTGGTATTAGTATCCATAATTATTATGTTTGATCGCCGAATCGACAGAAATAGGCTATCTAACCCGAGTTATGGGTATAACACACTGATAAAAATAAGAACGGTGTCATTGCGAGGAGGCCTATTGGCCGACGAGGCCATCCATCGCCCGCATTTTCAACGTAAGCCCATGTTGAAATAGTAGGAGATGGATCGCCACGGCCCCTGAAGAAGGGGCCTCGCGATGACGAGTCCTTTATGTTTATCACCGGTATCAACCCATAACTCGGGTTATATAAGCAAGTGATGAAGCGAGTATCTGCCAGTGTATCGCAAGCTTCCTCGTTCAGTGATGAATAGCCAAGCCCCTTGCCCCAGCCTTTGGGGAAGAGCCCGGAATGTACACTTTGAAAATGGCGTGCCGGACAGGATAAATCTGGGCACTGGACTTTTAACCTTAAACTTTAAAATAAGAAAACCAGCGCACTCAGTACTAGAAAATTAATTGAGTTTGCATTCTAGGGGTCTTGTACAAAGAGAAAGCAACATTCCGGACCATTTGAAACTATAAGAACGAGGTATCATTAAACACTATGTTTGTGTTATTGCTTTGTGTGCGCAAGCTTTGATGAAACGTAAAGTTTATCACAATATATTTTCTGAGCCAGCATAATGTTTTTTAACAAATCAAAAAAACCAAAACCGTTCCGTTTGAATGGAACGGGCACAGCCGGACTTCTTTTTGCTGCTATTATGATCCCGTTCTTTGGGGGTATAGCTTACGCCTCTTTGATAGAGGTTGTCCCGAATCTCGTCATGACATTTGCCTATGCCGCCGCAACAATCGGCGCCACGACACGGTTTATCATGCAGCTGGATAATTGGTCTGTGACACGATTTATAGAAGGGCGCGCTGGCCCCGTATCCAGATTTATTACAGAACAGCTGTGGGATAACCCGGTTCGCTTTATGACTCTCAATCAGCTTGCAAAGAACCTGGATGATCACTGGCTGAATGACGAGCTAAAATCGCTACGCAAGCAAAATAAAACGCATAACAAAGAAACGGCAACCTTGGCAATTCAAGGCAATCGCACCGTCAAATATCTTCTTAAGGTGTCAGACCCAAGAAAACATATGCGAGAGGTTGGGTATTTGGCCCTCTCTCTGTTTTCAGGCCTGCGGATACTTGGCCTGTTTGCTGATCCCACGCAGAAGTTCACGCTTGGTCAAATTGGCGGACGACTTGGAGGCTATTTCTTTGGCGTGGCCTTCTCGGCAGCCCATCTTGATGCATGGGTGCAACGGCGCTCGGCTGAAGAAAATGCTTCCCCCTTCTTCGCATTATCCAATCGTGTGTTGGTGCGCACGCCTTTGCGACCTTTAGGGCGTCAGTTGATCCGGTGGGATTATCATCGAGCTCAGAACGTTCTGACCGGACGACAGGGGTGGGCTTGGCGGAACCGCCATGCGGTATATTCCCATCTGCCCGGGAGCTGGCTGCGTAGCCATTTCATTGGTGGATTGGAAACAAAGAAGCTGATCGTAACGCCCGCCGTACAAGAGGCGATCATAGAAAACGGAACGACGCTTCGTTTGGCTGCCATGGAGAAAATCCTCGGCGGAGAGCCGGACAAGCTGGCAAAACAAGAGCCGCTGCCTACGTGGATGGATTGGAAGACAGCCGCCCGTGACATGATGTGCAGTAATCGCGAGCGGGCAAAACGGACGATGGCCGCGTTTCAAAACTATGCCGAAAGAGCGCGGCAACGACAGCAGGAACAGGTGGCGGTGCGGGAGATAGCGGAAAACGCGTCCGCACCAGCGGCGTCTCCTGATGCTGCATGCACAAAAAAATCCGTGGTTGCTTTTTGGCGGCGGAATCAGCGCCCTAATCGCGATTTGTGATGATGGGGATGAGGCCTGCCTGCGCGGATGAACCCTAGGATGCAGACTCAATTAAGCCACCAGTAAACGATAGAGACGAGGCAAACAGCGTTAAGATAGGTCTTCGCTGAACGATGATAGTGGGTAGCGAAGGTAGTAGATGTTGTGGCGTCACAGCGTCAAATAGTGAGGATAATACATGCAGATGCCCCACTTTGAGGACACACCAGTAAAACAGCACCTAACCTGTTGATTTGATGGCGTGCCCTAGTGGATTCGAACCACTGACCTACTGCTTAGAAGGCAGTTGCTCTATCCAGCTGAGCTAAGGGCACATCGAGGTGAGTTTTGAACACATGGATTATTATCCACAAACTGTGCTAATATTTCGTTTCCATATAATATTTCGTTTCCGTATAATATTTCGTTTCTCAAATTGAAACAGCACAAAACCACGGGTACTGAATATCCAATCGCTCACCCCCCGTCAATTCTTAACTTTCATTAACATTGGCTTATATGGCTTTATTTCGTCCTAATCACGACAATATGTAATACTTTGTCATACAGCGTTTGCTTCTCTTTCCACAGAAGTAAAGTGAGGTACATCGGCAGAACAAGCAAAGCCATAATGAAATCGAAATACATGGCAATGTTGATAACACTCAGCCCGACGTTACGCAGGAACGCATCCGAATAGGTAATCCCTTCACCGGATTCATTGGTAACACGAAGGCCACAATAACGCTTCCCCCACGTTGCGCCCAATGCTGATGCCTCAAAAAAGGTACCATAAACAACCCCGATTAGAACAATCAGCAATGTTATAATCGGCATCATTTCACTCAAGAATGTAATCAAAGCTTCCATTGATTGCGCTTGATCTCCCCATTTGTACATACCGATGGGATAGGCCAAGGCAAAAGCGGTCCCTTGAATAATCGATTGGTCGATCAAATACGCATAAAACCGCTTACCAAAGCCAGCATAAGGCAATGTGGTTCCGATTTTCATCTGTGACATCATGTCCTCAATTCTTGATTACGATAGTTTCAGCGATAAGGTCATGAAGGGCCTGCTTACGTTGAGTAAGCACAGCCATCACATACCCCAACATAAAAGGGAACGCAGAAACCATCTTGGCAAAATAACGCAGACTTGCGCGGGCAAAACTGAGCTTATGGCCATGTTCATCGCACACACGCAACCCAAAGAAACGCTTGCCAAGAGTCGCCCCTCGGTATGAGCTTTCCATCGTCGCAAAATAGATCCAGTGCGCGCAAACCACCAACATGAAAGAGGAAGGAATCAAAGTAAGATTCAACAAGGCCAAAAGAGGCGCAACAATCACGTTGCCAAACAGAAAAAGAAAAAACAACGGAATGAATAAAATGAACAAAGCAACAGTGACGACAAACCAATCGACGATCATGGCAAGAAAACGCGACGTAATGCTTCCATACGTAAAGCTTGGCTCAACGCCGTCAGTTGGCGGAATGATGGTTTGATGGGTCATAAGATCCTCATTTTAAGCATCGCTATGTTAGACTAATACAAGAGAGCATACGACCTGCTTCGGGGGCGCCACGCAAAACGCCTCGACGATGGCTATAAAATCGGCGCTCATCGCGCAATGTATCGGCAGGCGATGGTACAATAAAACCTATACCAATGTTCTCTAATTTTGCGACAACATAGCCCGGCAAATCAAAAAGCAAATGATCTGTTTTTAACGCTTGCTTGAAAAAGCGAGAGTTGGTTGCATCCTCCTGGATAAAGGGGCCCAGAAAATCCTCTTCGACTTCATAAGAGTCTTGCCAAATACAAGGGCCGACAGCCGCAATAATCCGATCCGCCGAAGCCCCACAGCTTTCCATCAACGCTATAGTATTTTCAAGAACACCGTCCAGTGCGCCACGCCATCCCGCATGCGCAGCCGCAATCACACCGCCCTCTGGATCAGCCAAGAGAACAGGCGCGCAATCTGCTGTCAAAATGCTCAAGGCGAGGTTTCTTTGAGTTGTGACCATCGCGTCGGCTTCCGGTTTATTCTTGGCCGACCAAGAACTATCAATCAGCATTGCTCGCGACGCGTGAATCTGCTTGCAGCTGATCAATTTCTCAGATGTCACGCCGAGGGAGTGCGCGATGCGGCCTCTATTCTCGGTGACATGAACCGGATTGTCAGCGGTGTTATCGGCGCAGTTCAATGAACTGAACAGGCCCTCACTGACACCGCCCTCACGCGTAAAAAACCCATGACGGATCGTCGTGTGGGCGACCAATTGCTCACATAGCACGGCAGTATTCATGGGAACACCGTTCATGGAAACCCCGGCACGTCATGAAGAGTCGGCGCGGTAAAGGCCATCGCTTTGAACAAAGCCCCCATCTCGCCCTGCCCCGTCAAACGCGCCAGAGCATCGTCAATTTGGTGGGCTTCATCATAGCCTGCATTCAGCTTAAGCTGCCATGCGCGAAGTTCAATTCCCATGCTTTTTAAAAACTCTCCTTGCGTGATACACGAGGTAACATAGGCCCCCTGCTTCTCTGCCACGAGCCGAAGCGCGGCAAAATCGACATGCGCCGTAAGGTCAACCTGCCCTGCCCGGCCAAGCACAGGTGCGCTCTGGTGGCCAGAAACGGCCTGCAACGTATCATGGCATGTTCGCTCGGCATCGCCATAATCGATGAAAAGGCCAGCCCCCCCATAAGAAACCATGTGTTGAGAAAGATTCTGCACAAACGACAGAGAAAGCGGCGAGACCTCGTAAAAAGTTTGATCATCCGGCAACGGTAGGGGCACGGGCTTAGCGTCACAAACGAAAGTGAACTTATCATCGACAAGACCCACCATACGCTCGCGCCAACCTTCTTGTGTCCGCACATACTGATGCACAGGCAAAGCGTCCAGAAACTCATTCGCGATAACAATCAAGGGAAGACGCGGCAACGCCTCCAGTTCAGAAAGATACGCGGGCAAAGCCTGTGCCAATCGCTCATTCTGCGCCGCCCTCAACGTCTGGTTTGATTCCATCAGCATGAGTTGCATGGCCGCATGGAATCCTTGGATCTTGCTTGTCGCACGAAGCGCATCTTGCATCAAAGTCCCACGTCCGGGGCCAAGTTCCAACAACACAAAGGGATCTGGTTTGTCCATCCGAGTCCAAATTTCCGCACACCACAAGCCAACAAGTTCGCCAAACATCTGACTAATCTCAGGGGCCGTAGTAAAATCGCCAGCAACACCGAGCGGGTCGCCTTTCATATAATAACCATGCGTAGGATGCTGAAGCGCCAACTGCATATACTGAGCCACAGAAAGTGGACCATCGGCCTGGATCATCTGACGCATAAGGGCATCCAGTTCAGTCATGCGGGGTAACCTCCTGCGGCTTACGCGTCATGGCCCAAGCGATAATAGCAAGACCAGCCAAAAACATCGGGAGGCACAAGAGCTGGCCCATTGTTGTTCCTGCTAACAAAAAACCCAACTGAGCATCGGGTTCACGGAAAAACTCGGCAACGAATCGAAAGGCCGCATATTCAGACAAAAACAACCCAGAGAGCACTCCGGCCTTGCTCCGCAATTGCGGAATCCGAACATAGGCCATCATGAAAGCGAAGAGGAGCACGCCCTCCAATGAGGCCTCATAAAGCTGACTGGGATGACGCGGCAAGTCTCCACCACGCGGGAATATCACAGCCCATGGAACATCCGTCACGCGACCAAAGAGTTCACCGTTCACAAAATTAGCCAACCGCCCCAGACCAAGGCCAATGGGCGTGACACAGGCCAGTATGTCTGTAAAAGCAAAAAAGCGAAGCTTGCGCGACCGCGCAAAAAAGTACGCTGCAGCGATAACGCCAAGCATACCCCCATGGAAAGACATGCCGCCGTGCCAAATCTGCAAGGCTTCAAGAGGCGCCTGAAGGTAATAATCGAACTGATAGAACAGCACATACCCAAGGCGTCCACCAAGCACAGTTCCAAGGACAGCCCACGTCAGAAAGTCATCATAATCTTTGGCCGATGGTCCGTTGGGCGACAAAGCCGCAAGCTTTTTGCACAACCATATGCCCAAGACAAACCCAGCCAGATAAGCCAAGGCATACCAACGGACATGAATAGGACCAATGGACAGAAGAATGGGATCAAGCGGCGGGAAAGCAAAAGCAAACATGCAAAAGATACCTCAAGATAGACTTATTTTTCAGTCGTGTTATAGCCTATAACAGAACAAAGCACCACAAGAGGAATGCAAAATGAAGAAATCAGAACACACCTCAATCGGCGATTTTCTTGCCTTGGGAGAAACGGCACTATCCGTTTTACTCGGCGCCTCAAAAGAAATGAAAGCGCACCTCAGCGATAAACGTGAATCAGTTGTGCGCTCTCTTGACCTTGTGACACGCGATGAATTTGACGCAGCCTTCGCAATGATCAAGAAAATGCGGCAAATTCAAGGTGATTTGGATAAACGGCTCACAGTCCTTGAAAAGAAAATGCCCGTGTCAAGCCCACAAAAGCAGGCTAGGAAAAAAACAATTTCGAAGAAAAACTAAATTTACCTTTTGTTAAGTAAAACAAATGGTTTCCAAATTATGAACAAACATTTCAAGCACCTGATTTGATTCATTTATTGTGAGTCTTTTTTTGCTTAGTCCGTTTTCGTAAGGATTCGATTCGAGTGATTCAAGTGTGACTCAAAACACACGTCATTGAATCCTGTGGATAAAATGGCCACGAAGACCTTGCAGCAGGAGTCATGGCTTTGATAAATAATGCAGGT
The DNA here is from genome assembly GCA_028691835.1 of Alphaproteobacteria bacterium. Taxonomy (GTDB): domain Bacteria; phylum Pseudomonadota; class Alphaproteobacteria; order UBA9219; family UBA9219; genus UBA8914. The sequence continues at coordinate 22,048 of JAQUYN010000038.1, forward strand.
CATTTCACAAAAGGCGCACCATGTCGTTTCTTACAGTCCAAGAACAATCACTCACGCACAATCCACTTGATATCGTCGAAGAAATTGTTGCGGCCAATGAGTGGCTTTTTGATCGCTCGAACGAAGACGAGCTTGTCGTCGAACTTGCAGGGCGGTGGTGTCACTATCGCATGTATTTTGTGTGGCAACGCGAGGTTGGGGCTCTCCAATTCTCGTGCCAATTCGATATGCGCGTACCGGAAGGCAAGCGCTGCGATGTCAACGATTTACTCTCGTTACTCAATAATCGTTTGTGGCTTGGCCATTTCGACCTCGACCTACAGAATAACAGCCCACTCTTCCGTTATACCGTTCTGGCACGCAGTGATCGGCTACCCGGTGTTGAGGTTTTTGAAGACCTTGTCGAAATTGCACTAACGGAATGTGAACGCTTCTACCCAGCTTTTCAATTTGTTGTCTGGGGCGGCAAGTCACCAACAGAAGCCCTGACAGCGGCCATGATCGACACGGCGGGCCAAGCCTAAGCGCTTAAAAACGGCGTTGGCAAAACCTTGGCGTCGCCCTACTCTGTTCATATGAAAACAACAAAAGACACACTTGCGCACACTTGTGCGCACACAAGCCTTCTC
>JAQUYN010000039.1 GCA_028691835.1 Alphaproteobacteria bacterium
AGTCGGCCCCAACCTGTCAGCAGGCCAAAGCCGACACTAAAAGGCCGGACACATGATCGCACCTTCTGTTGATCGAGATCACGTCGTCAAAATATCCTTGACACACAGAGGCCGTCCATACATGACTCGTTCCTTTTTTACAAGGAGCGAGCCGACTCTATTTCGTCATGGCGACTCGGGGGCCGGGATTATCGGCTTTTTTGAAATAGCTCGTTGCTCCATACGTTTTTCAGCAGAATGCTAAGCGGCCATTTGTGCTTCGACCTTTTCACACAAATAGTGGTACAGGCAGACATGGATCTGCTGGATTATGGGAGTATATGTGCTGGGAGCATCAAGCAAAGCGTCACAATAGTCCGCCATCTTCGCGCCGCCCTGCCCGGTCAAGCCGATAATCTTAAGGCCCATTTCCTTCGCTTTTGCGCAAGCGGCCAAGACATTCTTAGACGTGCCACTTGTGCTGATGCCGATCAAAACAGCCCCTTCGCAGCCATAAGATTCAATCTGACGAGCAAAAACCGTCTCATATCCATAGTCATTTGCCCAAGATGTCATCATTGCAGCGTCGGATGACAAGCAAATACAGTTTAATCCCTTCCGTTCCCGAAGAAAGCGCGCCACAAGCTCGGCGGCAATGTGCATAGCATCAGCAGCTGACCCACCATTGCCACACACTAAAATTGGTTTATTGGCCTTTAAGGCTGTAACGCAAATATCGACAGCCTTGTCCATCATTTCAGCAGAAACGTGCGAAGCCGTCGCCTGAATTGCCTCAGCAGATTGAACCATATAGTCACGCAACGAATTCGTCATTCTTAACTCCATAAACTTCACGCTGGCCGCACAGAATCATGAATCCAATTCACAAAATCTGCGGCACCTTCAGCAAGATTCGCGGCAACAATACACGGGCATTTATTGGGATGCAAACCCCTTATCCGCGCTTCAAGTTTTTCGAACATATGGTGTGTGGTTTTCAAAACAATGATGACCTCGTTGGCTTCTTCAAGACTGCCTTGCCATATGTAATAAGAAGTCACATGAGGGATCACGTTGGCACAAGCGGCAAACCCCTCTTCGACGACGCAACGGGCAATTGTTTTGGCAAGCTCTATCTCCGGCACAGTCACATAAACAAAATATACATCCGTCATGCTGCCTCCCCTCTGACACGAACCCTCGCTAACGGGGGTTATTCTACCACATATTGCAAAGAATCACCGGGCTTAATTCCAAGCCTCAAGGCTTCTCCGCCTGCAATTTCCAAAACGGTGGATACGAGGCCTTGTGAAGACAGAGGCGTAAGGTCATAAGGCTTGGCCATGGCGATAATGGATTCGATGACTCCATCCGTTCGCGCAAACACAAGATCCAATGGTATGCGCGTGTTTTTCATCCAAAAGGAGGCCCGCTCTGGGGGCCCCAGTATAAACAACATCCCCGAGCCACGCGGCACGACATCGCGATACATCAACCCGCGAGCTTTCTGCTCAGTTGAACGGGCAACTTCAACATCAAACAGAACGGGGGGGCCACCTTGCGCACGAAAGATGCGGACCAAAGATGATTCAAAAGAAAGGGCATTTTGCGCACGACGAGGGGTGGACCTATCAGCGAGGACCGACACATAAACACCGCCCACGCTAAACGCTAAAACAATAAAAAAAACGCCAAAGAACCGCGACCAGCGACGCGAAAAACGCGCCCTCAAGCAATACGCTCAATCTGTTCAGATTGATCGGCAGCGCTGCCCCCATGTACGCCCAACAACTTGAGCTTACGATGCAAAGCAGAGCGCTCCATGCCGATAAAGTTCGCCGTACGCGATATGTTGCCACCAAAACGCGTGACTTGGGCCAACAAATATTCACGTTCGAACATCTCACGTGCGTCACGAAGCGGGAGAGTCATAATCTCGCCGCCCTTTTCCCACTTCAGCACGCTTGGCGTCGCCGCCGTAATGTCAGGGGGCAACATATCGGCACGAATGGCCTCATCAGCCTCACCGGGAGCCATAATCAATAACCACTCCATCGCGTTGCGCAATTGGCGCACGTTGCCGGGCCAAGCATAGGCCTGAAGTGCGGCCATTGCATCTTCACCTAAGGTGCGCGACGAAAGGCCCGAGGCCTCGGCTGCACGCGTCAAAAAGTACTGCGACAGATAGGGAATATCCTCACGGCGATCAGCTAATGACGGGATAACGATGGGAACAACGCTCAAACGATAATACAAATCCTGACGGATCTTCCCGGCTTGAAGCTGCGCTTGCAGATCTTGGTTGCTCGACGCGACGACACGCACATCGACTTCAACACGTGTGACGCCGCCTACGCGAGTAAAGACCTGTTCTTGTAACACGCGGACAATCTTGCCCTGTGTCTCAAGAGGCATATCCCCAACTTCATCTAAATAAAGCGTGCCACCGTGAGCCTGTTCAAACAGTCCGACTTTACGCCCAACGCCAGAACTGTCCCCCTCAACGCCGAACAATTCCATCTCAATCAAATCAGGACGCAAAACCGCACAGTTAATAACGACAAAAGGACCTTGGGCGCGCTTAGATCGCTCATGAAGAGCACGGGCCACAACTTCCTTCCCAGAGCCAGAAGGTCCGACAATCATGACACGACTGCCTGTAGGCGCGACACGGTCGATAAGCTGACGCACCTGAGTCATAGCGCTCGACTTGCCGATCATCTCCGTTTCCGTTCCGGCGCGAACCTTCAAATCTTGGTTTTCGCGCTTAAGACGCGCTGTATCTAAAGCATGACGCACCTGCAGAACAAGGCGGTCAGCCTTAAAAGGCTTTTCAATAAAATCATAAGCGCCACGTTTGATCGCTGCGACAGCAGTTTCAATATTGCCGTGGCCGCTAATCATAATCACAGGCACATCAGGAAGATCATGCACGATACGATCCAAAAGCTGGAGACCATCCATACCACTGCCCTGCAGCCAAATATCGAGGATCACGAGATTCGGACGACGCACCATAATTTCGGCAAGCGCTTTTTCAGCACTGGTAGCCTTACGCGTCTTCAATCCCTCGTCATTGAGGATACCTTCAATAAGGATACCGATGTCGGCTTCGTCATCGACAATCAGAATATCATTGGTCAAATTCTTGTCTTTATTGCTAGAGCTCATGGCCCACTTTGTCCCCTCAGTCAATACAACTAGAATCAGTTCTTAAGCATGGTATCAGACTTTTTCAATTCTACCAAAATCTGGATTGCGATTCGATTCTTGAACTAAAGGCCACGAAAGGACGACGACGGCGCCCCCCCCGTTGTTATCGCGCAATTCCAAAACACCTTTGTGATCTTCCATAATCTTTTTCACAATAGCAAGCCCCAAGCCAGTCCCCTTACTGCGAGTTGTCACATAAGGTTCTGTTAATCTGGCACGCTCTTCAACGGGAAGTCCACGCCCATTGTCGGCGACGGCAAGCTCTACATGCTCATCTTTTACGGCCAAACTAAGGTGGATTTGGCCCGGCGGCAAAGCCCCAGACGAGGGATCAGGGCGGCCATCTATCGCTTCCGCTGCATTTTTTAGCAAGTTGGTTAACGCCTGTGCAATCTGTCGGCCGTCACAATCACACGTGATTTTTTCATCAGGGAGATCTTGCGTAAAAATAATATCGGTGCGTGTCGAGCTTTGTAAAAAGACGGTTTGACGGCACAAATCAACAAGCTCATGGGGCTTGATGACGGGAACAGGCAGGCGCGCAAAGGAAGAAAACTCGTCAACCATACGGCCAATATCTTCAACATGGCGAATAATCGTGTCCGTGCAGACCTGAAACGTCTCAGGGTCCGACGTGATTTCCTTCATGTATTTGCGGCGCAAGCGGTCCGCCGAAAGCTGGATAGGCGTCAGCGGATTTTTGATTTCGTGCGCAATACGGCGCGCGACGTCAGCCCATGCAGCCTTGCGCTGAGCCGCAACAAGTTCTGTAACATCATCAAATGTGATGACATAACCACGGACATCGCCCCCCTGCACTTCGGAGGAGACCCGCACAAGGATCGTCCGTGTTGGAAGGCCCGTGCGTCTAATCTCAACTTGTCCATCCTTCAGCTTGCCACTGCGCGGCATCTCTTTAATCAAAGCATCAATTTCCGGGGCCAAAACTTCCAGCGAGTGTCCTGTCAAAGCATCAGGATCCGTGATCTGAAAGAACTCGGTGGCCTGCGCGTTCATCATGTTAATTTTGAAGGCGGGATCAAGACCGATCACACTCGCAGACACGCCCGCCAAGACAGCCTCGGTGAAGCGTCGCCTTGTGTCCAATTGCCTGTTGGCCTCGACAAGCTCCCCCCGCTGCGCTTCAAGCTGGCCGATCATACGATTAAAAGCGCGGCCAAGGTCGGCCAATTCATCATCGCTCGTTTTACTGATCGATAGTTCCTCGACACGCGCCGCCAAATCGCCTGATCGCACGCGGTCCGTCGCGTTGATAAGGGCGCTGATGGGGCGCACGAGGCTCGTTGCAAAGTTCAGGCCGAACCACACCGCCGTTAAAAGCAACAGCATCGCAACGACAACAAAAATAATGGAAATCATCACTCGAATGCCAGAGCTGTGCTCCTTTAAATCATGATATTCTGTCACTGCTTTTTGGGTCGACTCCATGTGGGCCAAAACCTTCGGCTCAACCAATCGTCCGACAAACAAATACGTATCGACAAAATTATCGAGACGAAGCAAAGCCCGCACACGATCATCATTATCACTGACGACAAGCACCACATCCCCGGCCCGCGCACGCTCGCGCATCTCGTCGGTAATGGGTTCAAACGACAAGGCAAAGGTCAGCCCGGAGCGAGCCAAAATCTTACCGGCGCCATCAAATACAATAACCTCCGTCAGCGAGCGCAAATACGCCTGTGCTGAAACGGTTTGAGCAAGTTTCATGGGATCTTCAGAAAGACGTACAGCCTGCCTGTTCAAATCATTCGCCATCGACAAAGCGTCGGCACGCAAAACTTGCTGATGCTCTTTCAAATAAGCCTGGGCAACCTCTTGCGATTCATCCAAGGCTGTGCTGACTCGCTCGGAAAACCAAGCCTCCACGCCGAAATAAAAGAAGACGGTGGCGAACATGACCACAAGCACAGCGGGCGCGGCGGCCAGCATCGTGAACACGGACACAACACGAATATGAAGGCGCGATGCGGCCTGATTTTTACGTCGCTTTGACCATATTTGGTAAATACGCCGCGCGACAAGTGAACCCAGCGTCACCAAAACAATCAGATCCAACAGCAAGAAAATGGAAATGGTTGTTGGATCGCTTCCAAAAAAGGGCGTGCGGGTCAAGGCCGCATAGGTCGCTGCCCCCAATAAAATAGCGGCAATCGACAAGAACAAAGCCAGATTATCGCTTAAAGTATAACGTTGTAAAAACGTCTTTCTATCTTTTATAGGTTCGTCGGGTTTGTTCTGCGGATCACGGAACAAAGACCGAATCCACGCGAAGGTGGAGCGCAACGACAAAACTGACTTCATGCGCCCCTCTTTCTTTTCAATGTTGGTTTGGCGGCCAAAAGGCCACATTCGCGAATCTTCTTACGAAGCGTATTCCGATTAAGCCCCAGCACATGGGCAGCGCGCAACTGGTTTCCATCACAAAGAGCCATAACGAGTCGAAACAAAGGCTCTTCGACCTCTTGCAACACACGTGCATAAAGCCCGGCATCCGGCAGCTCATCCTCAAGCGCGTTAAAATACGTTTGTAAATGCGCCTCAACCGAGGCCGCTAATCCTGCCTTTGCAATTTCCGGTTCTTTCCTTGCCATTTTACCGCAGCTCTCCTTGATACAATTTACCGATAACGTCCCCACACGCGACAAAATCAACACCCTAAGACCGAGTGATAAATCGCCACAACCCTCCATCTGCCCACGCCCATTGAACTTTGACGCTACGATAACCCCAGTTATAATAACCCCAGTTATGGGGTGATCCTACTGACAAACACCACAAACTCGTCATTGCGAGCTCCTTCTTAAGGGCGCGGCAACGTGTCTCGGCGTAGCTTTTTAGCGAAGACGGATCCATCTCCTCCTTTCTCCAACACCATCAAAATCTTATGTGATGGATCCCCCACGCTCCTACGGAGCTACGGCGGGACCTGTCGCCACGGCCTTTCAAGAAGGCCCCGCAATGACGAAAAAAAACATCACCCGTAAAAAACATCACCCAGGGAATACCTCTTGCCCCTTCTCCAAAGCCCGTTCAAAAAACACACGCAACAGCTCGCGCACTTCATCCACCTCGCCCGCATGATTGACGGCAGCGCGGAATTCGGAAGCCTGAGGCAGACCCTTGCTGTACCACCCCATATGTTTGCGGGCATTGCGTAAACCTGAATAGGTGCCATAGGCCGTCAACATCTCTTCGAAATGGCCGAGCACAATCTTGTATTGCGCGTCCAAGCTTGGCGCGGGCGACATTGCGCCATCACGCAGGAAGTCCATCATTTGCCGTAAAAGCCACGGCTTACCGTAACTGCCGCGCCCGACCATAATCCCATCTGCGCCAGACAGCGCCAAAGCCTGCACAACATCGTTCGCGTCACGAATGTCGCCGTTCGCGATCACGGGGATCGTCACGGCTTCCTTCACCGGACGGATGAGGTTCCAATTCGCCTCGCCATTATAGAATTGCTGGCGCGTGCGGCCATGAACGGTGACCATCTGAATGCCCGTCTCTTGGGCAATCTTAGCCAGTCGTGGGGCGTTCATCGTCTCGCTGTTCCAACCAAGCCGCATTTTCAACGTCACGGGCAGATCAACGGCCTTCACGACAGCCTCAAGGATACGGGCCGCCTTTACCTCGTCGCGCATCAAGGCCGAGCCTGCCTCGCCGCTGACGATCTTTTTCGCCGGACATCCGAAATTAATGTCGATGATCCGCGCGCCACGATCCGCATTCAGCCGCGCCGCCTCGGCCATCACGACAGGATCACTGCCCGCAAGCTGGACCGTCAGCACATCGCTTGCGTCAGAGGCTTCGATCATCTGCATCGTCTTGCGCACTTCGCGGATCATCGCTTGGCTGGCGATCATCTCGGACACCACAAGGCCCGCGCCAAAGCTGCGCACCAGCCGCCGAAACGGACGATCCGTTATACCTGCCATCGGCGCGAGGATCACAGGGCAGTCGATGACTTCCTTGCCGAGGTGAATGGGCGCAAGCAACGGGGGCTTTACAAATTTCTGTTCATAAGGTTGAAGCACAACAGGACCGTTCAGTTTAAAGATCAACAGTCAACGCCTTTCTGGACGCTTTTCTCTTCGTCTTTTAGGGCGAAAGATAAAGTGATCCAGAATCCAAAGGGACTCTCCATCTGCCTCTCGATCTGCGTTCAGGATACGTCTGCAAGTAGCCGTTCTGGAAAGACGTTATCCGTAGCAACCCCTACCACCTGCCTAAAAAAGAGGCAACCCACCAAGATATCGGTTAACGTTGGGTGGGGCTTTTATCACCGAGACGCGGACCTCTAAGTTCCGTTGGCCGTGTGGCTTTGACCATATCCCAAATCTCTAACCCCCCCATAGCCAAGCATGTCGCAAAACCTAAGCCAAGCGCGAGCTTGGCCGTCATCGCTGGCGCTGGAGGAAGCACAGCAAGCGTCTGATGAAACCACTCACTACGGGAATAACCAGCCACGATTTGTGAGAGACAAGCCCATTTGGCCGTCTTGATAAAACCACTGATAGATGACAATATTTTTATCTCTTCACTATGTTATCGTTATTTGTTCAACCTTATCACAATAATCACGCAACTAATCAGCACTTTCACGTGGCGGACGTGAAATGAAGATTTCATTGGTTAACAATAAGAGGGATACGCAAGGCCAGCATCAAAAGGGCAAGTTCAAGACAAAGCTCCGCGTAACATTGTCAATAGCACAGTCGCCTCTTTAAGTCAACAGATAAATCATCCTTAATGCATTATTTTTCCACCATAAGCGGTCGAGCTTCAGGCCTCTTTCCCCTTCCATCCCCTCGCCATCCCGCCTAAACTGCCCCCCTTGCAACCCGAGAGAATCTTATGACACGCACAACAGCCCTTATTGTCGCCGCTGGCTCTGGCACCCGTTTTGGCAGCCCTATCCCCAAGCAGTACCAAGACATAGGCGGGATGGCGATTTTGCGCCGCTCGGTCTTGGCCTTTTTGAACCACCCACATATTACGGACGCGCAAGTGGTCTTCAGCCCCCAGCATCGCGATTTGTACGAACGCGCCGTGGCGGGCCTTGGCCTTCCCGAACCCGTGACGGGCGGGGCGCAACGCCAAGACTCGGTGCGTCTCGGCCTTGAAGCTTTAGGCGCGCAAAGTCCAGCCCCCGATTTTGTCATGATCCACGATGCGGCAAGGCCGCTGATCGACACGCAGACAATCACCGCAGTTCGCAAAGCCCTCAACACCGCGCAAGGCGCGATTGCCGCGAAACCGTTGGTCGATACGTTAAAACGCGGTACCAATAACTATATCTCCCAAACAATTCCCCGCGATAATCTGTGGCAGGCGCATACACCACAGGCCTTTCACTTTGACGCGATTTTGAACGCGCACAGGGCCGCAGCCGGTCAACACCTTACTGACGATGCCGCCGTGGCGGAGAAAGCAGGCCTGCAAGTGACCCTTGTTCCATCAAACCCTGATAACATGAAAATCACAAACCCTGACGATCTGGGGCGCGCCGCACGTTTGCTCGGCCAAAGCTTTGGCGACATTCGCACGGGCCTTGGCTTTGACGTGCATCGCCTGATCACCGGCGATGTGATCCATTTGGGTGGGCTTCATATTCCCCACGATATGACGCTTGAAGGCCACTCGGATGCAGATGTCGTATTGCACGCGATCACGGATGCCCTTCTCGGGACAATGGCAGCGGGCGACATTGGCGCGCACTTTCCACCATCCGATCCGCAATGGAAAGGCGCGGATAGCTCGCTGTTCATCCGCCATGCCGTTCAGATGATTAATGAACGTGGCGGGTTGATCTCGCATGTCGATGTTGTCATCATGTGTGAACAACCTCGTCTTGGTCCGCATCGCGAGGCCATGCAACAACGTTTAGCCGAACTGCTTGAGGTCACCCCGGATCGCGTGAGCCTCAAGGCCACGACGACAGAACGCCTCGGATTTACAGGTCGCGGCGAAGGTATCGCGGCTCAGGCTATCGCAACCGTAAGATTTGAAGGATGACAGAAATGCGTTTTCCAGACGACATTGAACGGCTCGCATTCGAGATCGTTGCCCAATATTCACGCGAAGGCAAAAAGATCGCAACCGCTGAATCCTGCACGGGCGGCTTGGTGGCAGCGGCGATCACATCGATTACCGGAGCCTCCGCCGTGTTTGAGCGCGGCTTTGTCAGCTATTCCAACGACTCTAAAATTGATGTGCTTGGCGTACTTCCAGATGTCTTGAAAAAATTTGGTCCCACAAGCCCAGAAATTGCGGAAGAAATGGCCGTGGGGGCGCTCGCCTATTCCCACGCCAATGTTGCCCTGTCCGTAACAGGCATTGCGGGGCCCAGCACAGGGGGAGAAGACAAACCCATCGGCCTTGTTTGCTTTGGAATTGCAACCAAGGAAGGGGCGCGCTTTCACGCAACGATGAACTTCCGTGGTGATCGCAATACGGTGCGCTATCAAGCCGTCGTTGAAGGCCTCACCTTGCTGCTCTCCTTGGTGCAAAAAGATTAAAAGCACTGATCCTTGCGTCTTAACCAATTAATTAATATAAATTCAGCACTTCATGGTTGCCGAAAGTATTGCCGCATCGTAATATTTATACAAATTAGGTCGTATATTTAAGCCTTTCATTTTAGATGGAGAATTATGAAAAGGTTCTCGTGCGCAAAAAGTCTCACGGTTCTCTTCGCTCTGGCAGCACAGATTTTTCTGCCCGCCTTTCATAGCCATGCTTTGGCTACGCCCTTCAGTCTTGCCCCAGAAAAATTCCCACAACCTCCCGCAAAAACCCTTCTCGCATCACCTCATTCTCCCTTTGCGATTCAGGTCAAGTCCGTTGTCATCCAGCATACATCCACGGCACAAGCTGAGGCTCGGTTAAAAAAACTTGGTGAGGCTTTGAAAAAGAATGTGCGAAGGAACCTTAAAACGAAGCAGCCCAAAGCGGCCAACAAAAGTGTAGGCAAGTGTGCGCACTATTCTGTTCTGGGGATCAACGCGGCAGGCATCAAACTTGAGAGCGCGGACTCTCGGGACCTACCACAAAAATTGCGCAAAGCAGGTTTCAAAATCGTTCATCTCGAAAAAAACGAAACGCCGCGTCCTGCGGATGTTCTTGTCATTAGCCCACCGAATGACGTTCATCATCTTGGGCATACAAGCGTATTTGGGCCTGATAGAAAGTGGTACGCGGACTTCGCCCAAAAGGGCGCTTGGCCCTATGGTGATGTCAAGAGGCAGGAAAGCTTGATGACCTATTTCCGGCATGATGCTTTTTCTGCCGTGGAGGTGCAAACTGAATTTGTCCCAGCCTATCATGTGGCCATAAACCCTGCCTATTTCATGAGAGATACACTTCTTGAACTGGACACGCCGTGGAAGATCGCGCATCCCAAGCGACCAAACGCAGCCGATTGGCTGGCGGGCACGCTGAAAACAAACCAAGAAAGCCTTGTGGCCTTCATGCCCACCACAGAAAGGGCATTTATCGAGCTCACGACAATGCCCTGCGACAGCCAAAAGGACACGCCTTTTCTTAACAAGAAAAACCCGAGGGCAAAACAACCCCACCTCTCTTCCAAAAAGGCGGCGTGGACGCGGGAAGAATTGGCATATGACACGACGCCCTCAAACACTGATCTTCTTCACGCGCAGTGGCATGAGGCGCGTAAAGCCGTCCTACAACGAAATAAAGCGCTGAAACAAGGCACATCCGACCCATTGGCTGAAAATAAGCTGCATGCCAGCTTGAAGAAAATGAATGACTGCGTCGCAGATGTGATGAAGTCAAACCCAGTCGCCGCCTTCAAAGCCATGCGCTATATCTGCAATAAATATGATGAGAGTAATAAGGGTGGTGGGGATAACCGTTTAGCCTCAATAGACAAACAAAAGCTTCTGAGCCTTATCAGTAAAAATCTGGGCAAGATTTCAAATGCCGATGAAGATCTTGGTCGGCAAGCAGCAAACTACGTCATCAAAAAAGCTGGCCAAGGCCCCTTGCGCGAAAGTGTACGCGCCTACGTTGCCTACGTTGGCAACCAAAAGTCTGGTGCCCTCATCAGCTGACAGAACGAAGAAGTACAGTCTTTCCAAGTAATACCAACCTGCATATGAAAGCATCCCTACAGATCACGAGCGGTTGCGAGGAGGGATCCTCTCGCCGGACAGGCCTTTCCTTTAAAAACAAAGCGCCCGTCCGGCAAGAGGCTCGCGATGCGCAGAGCGAGTGATTGCGTGCAGCGCTCTCAATACGTCAGTTCATAGACGGATTGGTATAATATTGTGATGGAACACAAGAACCGTCACCCCAGCGAAGGCCGGGTCCCATTTGGTTCCTTTTTAGGATCGTTTTATCTGATCTTGGCTACCGTCGGTATTAAATCGGTATGACTTTGGGCTTCGTGATTTGCGTCCACCAAATGACCATAAGATGCGAGATCATCACAGCGGAGAAAATTGACGTGATGATGCCAATGCTCAATGTCACAGCAAAGCCTTTGATCGGACCTGACCCAAAAACAAACAACAGGAACGCCGCAATCAGCGTCGTAATGTTGGCATCAAAGATCGATGGCAGAGCGCGTTTATAGCCCGTATCCAAAGCAACAATAGCGGTGCGTCCCAAGCGGATTTCCTCGCGGATACGCTCAAAGATGAGAACGTTCGCATCAACAGCCATACCGATGGTCAACACAATGCCTGCAATGCCGGGCAAGGTCAGTGTCGCCTGGAAAAAGGACAAGGCGGCAAAAACAAGCGCGATGTTGAAGAAAAGCGCAATGTTAGCGATAGTGCCAAACACACTGCCATAGGTAAAAAACACGCCAAGGATAACGAGTCCCAACCCAATAAGCGAAGCAGCTGCACCGGCATTGATCGAGTCAGCTCCAAGGCCGGGTCCAACCGTGCGTTCTTCAAGGACCTTGATGGGCGCAGGCAACGCGCCAGCACGAAGCAAAAGGGCCAAATCTTGCGCCGATTGCGTGGTGAAATGACCAGAGATCACACCACTTCCCCCAGTGATGGGTTCACGAATGACGGGGGCGCTGATGACCTTGCCATCCAGAACAATCGCAAACAAACGTCCAACATTTGTGCGGGTTGCCTCGCCAAAACGGCGGGCCCCTTGTGAATCAAACTTAAAGGAAACAACGGGATCCCCTGTTTGAAATGAAGGCTGCGCATCAACCAACGTATCGCCAGAAACCATCACACGCTTTTGCACAACCCATGTACGGCCTGCATCTTCTGTTGAAGGAAGGCGTTCCGTTCCAGGAGGGACGCGGGCGACGGTATCCATCGATGCATTTTCATCAACGAGACGAAAGCTGAGTTTGGCTGTTTGCCCAAGAAGTTTTTTAATGCGGCCCGGATCATCAACGCCGGGAAGCTGCACCAAAATACGATTATCACCTTGCCGTTGGATCGATGGCTCACGCGTGCCTGTTTCGTCGATACGGCGACGAACAATCTCAATCGATTGATCCATGGCGGACATCTTACGATCACGGACGCTATCATCCGACATCTTAATGGACAACAGACCGTCCTCATAATCGACAACAAGTTGCCGATCCAATTCGCGAACAAGTCCCTCCGCTTTATCAGCCTGCGTATCATCTGACAGCTTGAAGGAAACGACGCCATCTTTGACCATCGGGGTCAGATAGCTGATTTTTTCCTTACGGAACGAGCTTCGCGCTTCATCAAGTACGGACTGAAGCTTTTCATCGATCACCGCGCTGGCTTCAACTTCCAGCAACAAATGAGAACCGCCGCGCAAATCAAGGCCAAGGCTTACCGTCTGAACGGGCAAGAAGCTTGGCAAGTTTTCCTGCATCCACGTCACAGTCTGTTTTCCCAAAACATTGGGGAGCGCATAAAGAACGCCAAGAACAGAAATCACGATAATCAAGTTGCGTTTCCATTTTTCGATATAGAGCATCAGCCGTCCTACTTATTTTTGATTGGCAGGAAAAGATTCACTGGCAAGCCCGGAAATCGTGGACTTAACAATTTTCACGTCAACGCCTTTGGCAATTTCAAGCATAACGTAATGGTCACCATCAAATTTTGTGATTGTGCCGACAAGGCCGCCTGTTGTGAGAATCTTATCACCCTTCTTCAGCTTTTTCATCATCTGATCGACGGCATCCGCTTTCTTCTGCTGGGGACGGATCACAAAGAAGTAAAAAACGACAAGAATCAGGAAAAACGGCATAAACCGCATCACCATGGAACCTGCATCCTGATTGGCTGCGGCTCCGGCCACGGGCTCAATCACAGGGGCAATGGCATCGGCAGCCCAAGCACTGGAAACAAGAAAGTTCATCACATCAAACATCGGCAATCCCCAAACTTTAAAAAGAAAGCAGGACTATAGCCGTATTGTCAAAAGGCGCAAGAGGATTACAAAGTCCCTTATTTTCTCAACTCATAGTCACTAACAGCCTTGACATAATCTTGACGGGTCAAGGGGCGGCGCGATGGCGGATCGACACTGACCAGTGATTCGGGAGAAATTCGTTGCGGGCCGGGATAACAGTCAATGGCACCCAACGTTTGATAGCACCAAGATTCATGGGCTTTCATCGCCGTGGGTGACGGCTTCATCGCGGCGTCATCATGCATCCACTTGCGCCAAAAAGGTACGCACCCACTGACGGAAATGAGAGAAAGGATCACGACGATTTTGAACAAAGATTTCATAACATGAGGCTATGGCGATGAACGTTAAAGAATCCCTAACCGCCCCGCTTCTCCCCCGTCCCTGCCCAGCCCATCGACACAAAAAAGCCAGAATTTTAGCCCTTGTAAAACCACAATTCAGATGAAGCATAAAGCATCAAACAGCATCCCGCTGTTTTTTCTTCCTACTTAGGGTGAGCCCATGAAAAAGACATTCCTCCTTCTCGCCATGATGTTGACTTTGTCTGCCCCTGCGATGGCACAAGAAACCCCCGCGACAGAAACGGATGAGACGACCACGACCGAAGAGACAACAACCGGAAACGCCGCTGCAACGGAACAGCGCGCGCAAACAAACGAAATGGCACAAAAACGCCAAGAAACACGCGCCGAAACGCGCAAAGCCCATGAAGAAAAGCGCGAAGAAAGGCACACCACCCGCAAGGAAAGAAGATCGCACGTTAAGAGCAAGGCCCAATAAATAAGGGCGTAAACCCGCCGAGGAAATCGCTTTCTCCACGGCGCAAACAAACTTCTTCGCAAGCCGGCCTCTTCCAAGAGGTCGGCTTTTTTATTCCACAGGCTCTTCCTGTTCCAACTCGTCTTCGGTTTCAACGACGTATGACTCACTGAACCAACGACCTAAATCAACTTTGGCGCAACGCGATGAGCAAAACGGCATAAACTTTTCATCGGAAGGTTTTTGACAAACCGGGCAACGTTTTTCAAACGACATTTCTTCTAGCTCCGCAAATAATCGGCCAAAGCAGGGCCACGACGCGTACGCGTCACCTCCAACAGACCCAGCTTGCTCATCCCGAACACATGCACTTTGCAAGGATCGCTTTCGGCAACACGCGCAAACGCATTCAGAACTTTGGAAATATCAGCGCGATCTTTCATCTTTAAACAATCAATCACAATAATACCTGACAAATTCCGCAAACGAATTTGACGCGCAGCTTCACGGACCGCTTGCAAATTAATCGCCACAGCATTGCTGGATACGTCCCCGCTGTTCACATCAATAGCCACAAGCGCCTGAGTCGGTTCAATCACCAACGAAGGCCCCGCGCCAAGCGCCACAACAGGTTCAAGAAGAGCGTCCATCTGCTCATCCAAATCAGGATGAACGGGTGCCTTCAAAGAAAGAATGGCTGTCAACGAACGGCTCGCGCCATAAGGTGACGCCTCAAATGCGGCGTAATCATCTTGGTCGGCAAAGGAAATCGTCACCGAAGCTGAGTCCCCCAAATCCATCAAGGCGCGTTGCCATGGCGTCGGGGGCGGAGATAACGAAGCCTCGGCTTTTGTAAGAGCGCCCGTCCACGCCTTACCCTGCCCCAAGGTTGAAACGATCTTCATCGTCATGACATCACCAGTCTTCACGGGGCTTTTCGATTCCAAATACAGCTTTTGCGCAAGGCCACACTCGACCCACGCCACAAGACCGCCGCTTGCGGTGCGGACCACTTTGCCGCGCACAACCGCGCCCGTCATATCCGGCGCTTCGATGGAATCCACATATAAATCGACAAGCGTTTTCCCCTGCCAAACAGCACAGCGGATCACCCCATTTTGGCGATCACACGTCATCGTTAAACGTGACACATTACAATCCTGCGTTAGACAACATTTGCCCGGTTTCATACAAGGGCAGCCCGACAATACCTGAATACGAGCCAGAAATCGAGCATATCAAGCGAGCCGCACGCCCTTGGATGGCATAGCCACCCGCTTTGCCGATCCCCTCGCCGCTGACTACATAGGCTTCAATCTCTGGCGATGTCAGCCGTTTAAAGCGGACAACGCTATCGCAAAGCTTTTGCAAGACACGACCATCAGGCAGAAAAAGGGCCACGGCAGTCAAAACATGGTGCCGCCGTCCGGCCATCAGCTGTAGGCATTGACGCACATCCTCTACGGTTTCTGCTTTGGAAAGAACGCGACGGCCACAAGCGACGACCGTATCTGCCGACAGGACAACGGCTTGCGGATGAACCTGCGCGACACGCTGGCCTTTTTCAAAGGCAAGACGCACAGCCATTGGACGTGGAAGCTCCCCACGACGAGGCGTTTCATCAATATCAGCCGCGACAACTTGATCCGGGACAACGCCAATATCGGCAAGAAGCGCCAATCTGCGCGGAGAGGCCGACGCAAGAATAAAGGGGCAGGTATTGATTGTCATGATGGTCCTTAGCTGTTTTTCATTTTATAGACATAGGAAATAATCTCGGCAACCGCACGATAATGTTCTGGCTGAATAGGTTCGTCTAAATCCACATTATCATACAATGCGCGGGCCAGCGGCGGGTTGCTGATGACGGGAACCTCGCTCTCCTCCCCTACCTCGCGAATACGCAAGGCGACACGGTCAACACCTTTGGCGACCAAAACAGGGGCTGCCATTTTATCTCGATCATATTGCAAAGCCACAGCATAGTGCGTTGGGTTTGTGATAATCACACTTGCATTCGGAACCTTGGCCATCATACGACGGCGCGCTTTTTCTATACGCATGGCTCGAATTCTGTTCTTGACGATGGGATCGCCTTCCATCTGCTTATGCTCGTCCTTGACCTCTTGTTTGGTCATGCGCAGGCCTTTGAAATATTGGTAACGCACATAAAGAAGATCCGCGACGGCAATCACAGTAATCACCAACAACAAGATAATAAGCAGATGAGCGGCCTCACGATGCAAAAAATCAATGCCGCTTAAAAGACCGAGCTGAGCAATATTGGGAAGCTTGCGATAAACGGGGGAAAGAACAACAAAACAAACGTAACCCAGCACCACAAGCTTGAAAAAACTTTTGACAAGTTCCGAAACGGCATTCATCGAAAAAAGTTTCTGCATCCCTTTTGCTGGCGATAGATTTTCTATCTTCATCTTTAAACGGCCCGTCCCCACATAAAAGCCCGTTTGGATCATCGTTCCCAATATGGCGAGAACCAACATGATGCCAAAGACCATAATGGCAGGCAAAGCGACGCTTGAAATCACGCCCATCAGAACGTTTTGAAGCCCGCCATCTTCAATGGAGATTTGTTCTGGTTTTTCAATAAAAACCTGCAAACCATCCTTCATCTGCGCAGCAAGCGACGGGCCGAACCATTGAATGACCATCAAAAGGCTGACAAAAAGGAACCATGCCGACATTTCGCGGCTCATCGGGATGTTCCCTTCGTCCCGCGATTCTGAAATGCGTTTGCTGGTTGGTTCTTCTGTTTTCGAGTCTTGATCGGCGCCTTCTACCATTGGCCCTCACCCGGCCCTTATGAAGAGTTCGCCGACCACGTCGTCAAAAACATCAAGCCATACTGTGAAGATGATACCAACACTTACGCTAAACACAAAAAGCCCGCCCCAGATTTGCACAGGAATTACAACCAGAAACAATTGAATCTGAGTCATCAACCGCTGCATCACGCCAATCGAGGTATAAAGCAACAATCCCATCACCATCAACGGCGTGGCCAATTGAATGCCGACAAGAAAAGATCGGCTGACGAGACCGATAAAAGACTGAACAATGTCTCCGTAAGGCAGAGCAAGCCCAGCCGGAAAAACTTTGTACGTATCGACAAGAGCCCGAAACAAAAGGTGATCCAATCCCGATGCAAACACAAGCACGAGAGCCGTGGTTCCCAGAAAGGCTGCCGGAAGCGCGCTTTCACTCGCCAAGGCGGGATTGAGAATGGACGCGTTCGAAAGGCCAATATCCATACCGACGATGGCGCCTGTTGTTTCGACAATTCCCATCATCAGGCGCATCACCGAACCAAAGAAAACGCCGACGAAAATTTCAATGACGATCAAGCGAACCATCTCCCCCGGATGGTCAGGCAAAGCCGGAATCCCAGAAGCCAAAACGGGCAAAAGCAAAAGGCTCAACGCCAGGGAAAACATCATACGAATACGCGGGGTGACAAAAGCCTCGCCGATGCCGGGAAACATCATCATCCCAGCCCCAAGACGACAGAAAATCATGAGAAAAGGAAAGATTTGACCAGAAAGCTGCGCGGCAAGATCAACTTTCATGCGCTATCCGTTCATACCGACCTGAACGACACGATCCATCAACGAATGGGTGAACCCCCCCAGCGTTGTCATCATGAAAGGCAACAGCCAAATTGTTACAGCAAAAACCAGCACCATTTTCGGGATAAAGGTCAGTGTCATTTCTTGAATTTGCGTAATAGTTTGAATCAACGACACAATAACGCCAACGACAAGCCCCGTTAAAAGCAATGGCCCAGCAATTTTGAGCATCACGAGGATCGCCTCGCGGCAAATTTGGATGGCTTCAGCTTCGTTCATGGGATCGAATCAACCGTGAGTGAGAATGGAAAGCAGCTTACCCCATTTTGTACCCGCTGTCTTGGTAGGAATTCAAGGACCACCCTTCACGTCACCGAGTGTCTGCGGCTTCTCTGAAAACTGATAGGCCACCAAGCAGGCCAGCACAAACACAATCCCAAGATACTGGCTCGTCTTCAAAACCTCGCCGAAAAATACGGTTGAAAAGAGCGTAACAAAAACAAGCTCCATCTTCGACAAAAGGCTCCAACGGAAGGCCCCCATTTTGGCAATCCCCACAAAGGTACAAAAAGAACCTATAATCATCGAGGCCAGGCTCACGCTCAGCCACAAAAATCCGATCAGCGATTGCGGCGGCACGGGCTGTTTCCACAGCAACAGGAAAAGCAAGAAGAACAGGCCGATCACGTAATTCTCGGCCCCGACAACAAAGGGCGACAGGCTGGACAGTTGCTTGCCATAGATATAAGTTCGCGCCGCCGTCGAAAGCCCGCCCAGACACGCCAACGCTACGCCCAGACTGTTCAAGTCCGAATGCGTGCTCCAGACATCCAAAACAAAGGTCAGTCCAAGAAAGGCCGCGCCCGTCAACCCAAAAGTTAGAGGGGATAAACGCTGTTTGTCACGCCAAGATTGGATCAAGAGAATAATCATGGGATGACTGAACAAAATAATCCATGTCAGCGCGCTTTCTAAATACAACAGCGAAGACATGGTTCCAAAAACCGACAAAGCTTGAAGGAAACCACTGGCAATTGTGCGTTTCCAGTTTGTTTGCGCGGCAAAAAGCGGAAGTTTTTTGTACAGACAGTACGTCCCCATAAGCACGGCACGAACGGTAATCGCAATCAGGACGACAAAGATCGCGTTGGCCCCATCGGCATAGACGGCCCGTGCAGGGGCTGGACAAAAACCATAGATAATGGCCGAGAAAACAGCCAAAGCAAGTCCAGCCTTGGTTTTGGACAACGGGAAGAGTGACGACATAGGACCCATACGGAAAAAAGTTGAATACCGCTATACCATGTCTTTTATCAAAGGGCGATCCTCATCCGACTTATACCAAGAAACGCATGAACGGAACGCTAGAGCAGATCGCGATAAGGTTGGCCTCTTTCTGGCCAACCTTATCGGAAAAGGCTCTAGCCCAACATCACTCGCTCCGCGCCTCGCAGGACGCTTGCTGGGCTTCACCCTTGTTTGTAATTTCTTTTCCGCTCCAGCGAGCGTCCTCCTCCTCCTCGCGACCGCTCGTGACCCAAAGAGTCACTTCATCTGATCGTTGGTATTAACTACCATCCCAATGTTACTTGGAAAGACGATTGCACTTTACAATGAGTACGGAAAAGGTATTATATCCTTCTCCTGCCAACAACTCATATTATCCTGCATGTCTGGAAAATACAAAGCCACTGCATCTCAAGTATGCGGTTCACGAACGCACCCACATTCAGCTGTTCAAGTTGATTCCATGCGTGGCGAAGGAATAGAAGAGCTGCACCCTGAACGGGAATTCAACGAACTTCGCCTTAACCCGTTCGATTTTTCACCACACTGATAAATAAGTAAACTCGCAAGCACGATGGCCATGCCGACATATTGGCTGGATGATAAATACTCCCCGAAAAACAAGGCCGCAAAAAGCGCGGCATAAACAGGCTCAAGTTTGCCAAAGAACCCCCAGAAAAAGGGACCGGTGAGCGACATGCCATAAAACGACAGAAGCGACCCCAGCCCAAAGACAAGAGCGCAAAGCCCGGCCCACACATACCCCCCAACCGTTTGGGGCAAAATTGGCATGTTCCAAAAAACAAGAAGCAGAGTAAAACAAAAAGCCACAATAAAATTCTCGGCACCGACAATGGAAGGTATCTGCGTTTCCATTTGTTTGCCATGAATAAAAATACGTGCCCCCACACCAAAGGCCGCGACAAGCGCGAAGGCGATGCCGACCCAGCTGATCTCGCCATCAACCTCCCAAACCTTGAGAACAAAACTTAAGCCCAAAAGTGCAGCAAATACCAAGCCGATCAGAAGAGCGGTCAGTTTTTGCTCCCCGCGAGCTGCCAGAAAAAGCAACAGTCCCAAAGGAAACAGATAAAGGATCATCAGCGCGATGGGGGCTTGCAACGTCACCAAAGCCCCGAACAAGGCCGCCATGCCCAAAGCATGAAAAAAGCCACCGGTCACCGTGATTTTGAGTGTGCGGCGCGATTCAAAAAGTTTCAAATGCTTCCATCGGCAATAGCCAACCAAAAACAATCCGCGAAAAAACATGGTGACAAGCGCCATAAAAACCGCGTTTGCGCCATCGGCATAAGCGGCACGGCTGAAGGGTGGGCCCATGCCAAAAAGAATAGTCGCAACGGACGCAATAGCAATGCCAAGCTTCATACTCGGCGTCGAGAGAAAGGAACCCAAGGCACGTTTCATAAAAAACCTTATACCCATCCGTCTATGAACGGACTCATTGAAAGGGCCGCTCTCAATCACTCGCTCTGCGCCTCGCGATCCTCTTGCCGGACGGAACGCCTTGCACCTAAAGGAGAAGACTGTCCGGTGAGAGAATATCTCCCCGCAACCGCTCGTAATCTATATGGATGCTTTCAGACGCAGGTTGGTATTACTCTTCAATAATAGACCTCTTGCATAACCGAAAGAGTCTGTTTTACCCCGTCCTCTCGGAATGACAAGTAAGGAGTTTGGCGATCACTCCGATTTCAAGTTATGCAAGATATCTATTCCCCCCTTATCGATAAAAAATCAAACGGCGGTGCGGATCACTTCCTGATACGCGGTGATGACTTTGTCGCGGATGGATGTGATGGTGGTCATCATCATTTCGGCATTGCTGACAGCCATGATGACCTCTTGCATGTCCGCTTTACCGACGGCACCCTTAGCTGCCAGATCTTCGCTCTTCTTCACGCTGTCCACGGCATCACCGATAAAATCCTTAAGCGTATCAGAAAAAGAACCCACGGAAGAATCTGCCGCAGCTGACAAACCTTTCGACGCGCCCCCGGCGGTCGCCTTGCTATAGGCTGAAAGGGCGTTAGCAACACTGATAACCATGACAGTCCTCCTTCACTCTTAATTTCTCAATAGATCAATTGTCTTCAACAACATTGATCTCGATGATTCAATAACACTCAGATTGGCTTCATAGGAACGTTGCGCTTCGCGCATATCCATGCTTTCCATAATCGGCTTTACATTCGGCATCAAGACATAACCCTCAGCGTCAGCGGCAGGATGAGAAGGATCAAACTTGCGCAAAAACTCGCTATTATCCTTTTTCACACCATCAACCTTGACCTTATAAACACCTTGCGCGCGATCAAACTCATTCTTGAATGTCACAACTTGCCGTTGATAGGGTGTTTCCCCCGGCGCACTCGGCGACGTTGAAGCATTGGCAATATTTTCAGCCACAACTTTCATGCGCGTGGATTGGGCCCGCAAACCAGAGCTTGCAATCGACATCACGCTTGTGAGATCAGAAGTCGCCATAACCTTGTTTTTCCTTTGTCAGATTCACCAACGATCCTTAGGCCTTACCAACCGCTAACCGCATCATAGACATAAATTTGTGAAGAATAGATGTATCCGCCTGATACTCGATGTTGGTCGCGGTCACTTCGGACATCTGCTGCTCCAAATCAACCGAGTTTCCTGTGGGGGTAACTTCAAAACTGCGCATCTTTTTAGTGGTGGCATTCACGCCGGACATGGAAGCGGGAACGATGTGTTTGTCGTTCGTTACCTGCATCCCGTTGCTTACCGCCTGCATTTCTTGCGCAAACGACGTGAATGGCGAAAGCGCCTTCGCCTTGTATCCGGGGGTATTGGCGTTCGCAACGTTTTGAGCAAGCACAGCCTGACGCTGTCCAAGATAAGCCAGCTTGTCCTTCATTAAGGACAGAATGCCGCCTTCCATCATCGACATCGCGAACTCCTTCTCCGTTTTAAGCATGCCAGAGCATGTTGCTTCAAGATCTCATCAGAAGCTTAACATGACGTAAAAACTGTGCAAGTGTGTGTGGTAAGAATTTTAAGACTCAAGTATAACCCCAAGACAGTCCGAATGAACCATGAAGTTCGAGAAAGATCATACGCCATCTTATAACCCTGTCAAACTTTCAGGCCAACAAGCGGTTGCCGTTGCGATCATGGCAGACGAATCGATTCCTGATTCGCTTCCTCAAATCGTGGCAACGGGGCGTGGCAAAATAGCACAAGACATTTTAGAAATCGCTTTTGCCAATAATATCAATGTGCGAGAAGATGCCGATCTCGCCCAATTGCTTGCCAAGCTTGAACTTGATACACCCATTCCTAGTGAAGCGATCATTATCGTCGCTGAGATTATGGCCAAGGTTTACGAAATGAAT
>JAQUYN010000113.1 GCA_028691835.1 Alphaproteobacteria bacterium
TAATGAAACCTTATAGCTCAGTGGAGTTGCCCCTGCTCAGAACATCTAGTTGCCTCTGAACTTTTTCCTGAGCAGAGGGATGCTGCTGATCCTGGTCATGCCAAAGTCTCTGAATCCATCGTTGTAAAAGCCTTTGGTGTGGTCCTTCGCCAAATACATGGCTTGCCGTACAACGGCTTCAATCTTGTCTTCGTAGTTGAGGTCATCACTGCGCAAGATGATGCCATTAGCTTGCTTGTTGCCGTCAGGGTCTCTGTCGCAATAGTGGATCAGCCCTTTAGGGTCCACATTGAGTAGCCTGCCCCACATTTTTTCTGCTGACTCGATATAGGGATAGTACCTGCAAGTCTTGTTGCCATCGAGCAAGAGCAGGCAGTGATAGTGCTGGTTGTTACTTCTAAGCGATTGTTCTCTCACCCAGAAATACGCTGGAGATACTCCATTTCGTAAACACTGTTGAATGAGCAGCTTCATGAGAGCTGACATATCGCTGTTATCTTCAACTCCAATGTGAGTTTTTGGGTAAGTGACATCAAAACGAACAACCATGGTTTTGCTAAAAGTCCTAGTGTATTCTTCAAGCAGTTCGAATAGTTTTTGTGTAATAGAATCTCTGTACATGGTTTGATCATAATCTTTAATTGTCTGTGAAAAATTGATTCTATTCATTTACATTCTCCACTTGTAGCTGTGTGATTAATTTGATTTCTATTTAATTGTGACACTCTGTTTAATTTGAAAAATATATCATTTTTTTAGATTAACCATAATCGTTGCAAGTCTTATTGCTGCAAACATTGTTGCACTGACAATGGTAAAAGGCTTGTTATTAATAATTCTTATATAAGTACTACAATCATACCTTTAAATTATTCACAGGAAAAACCTGTAGATAAATAAAATAACCCTAGGGAAATTCCCTGTTTTTAAAATATGAATTTGAGGGAATTAACTTTACATATCACTCTCAAAATAAAAATGATTATAACCTTATGCAGCAGTTCTAAGTTGCAGGGAGTTTGTAAATATGATGGCCTTATCAAGCTAAGACAAGAAAACTCCCATTTTGCATTGAAAGAAGACAGAAAAAGCGCCTAGAAGGTCATCCTAGACGCTTTTTTGATGCTCAGATCGGGATTTTCTGTCTTTTTCTGAGCTTAGGCATAAGCGAAGAAATCAGGGTGCAACGCAATCTTAAGGTTATTAGTTGCATCATCGTAGACAGCTAGGTAATTATGCTCATCAAGAAGCTGCAAGGCGTTATTGACCTCCTTAGATTTAACGCCAATGCGCTGCTGGATAGTTGTCGAATCTATGCCATCCTCAAGGAGTTTATCTTGCTCCCAGCTATCCACGATATTTTTAAGGCTCTGAAGAATCTTTTGGGCAGTACTAAATGCTGTCAGTCCACAGGGGTCATAAGCATACCGAATATGCTGAAAGGACGCGCGAACAAGATCAATCCCCAGCTGCATTTCGGCTTCAGTAATTAGATGTAGATGAGGGTCGTCATGGCTCCATGCATGAATGTCCCAAGCAAATCGCACTGCTTGCCCATGTGCTTTTAACAAGCATGGACGAGCTGCTTCTGGCATTTTTGGAAGGATATCCCAACGAATGTCGTCCTCAAATCGCTTGATAAGCTGTAGAGCTTCAGGTGTGACACCAACCTGAAACCGTTGAGCATTTTTATCTTGTGTATGGAATAATCCCAGCAACTTAGTGATTTTTCGATTGTAGTCATCAGTGGCCAAGTTGATTGCGCCCATTACAGTGATCCTCCATGAAAAAATGGCACAAACCGTGCTGTTACCCCGACTTCGTTCAAGTTTTCATTGCAATAAAACTTGCTGGCAATCGTAGGCTGGACCAAATTAACCATGGGCAGTGCCGGATGTGCCAAATCGATTGGTTGCCGAGCATTTTCGTAAACAAAGGGTTCTTGAGTGTGCCCTCGAAGGAATAAGTTAACGGCGTCCGACGAGCTGATAAGATTGCTCTTAATCATACTGCCTTCAGCGGTTATACTTCCCTGGCACTCGCCCTGAGCTTGCATTGTGACTGCAAGTTGAAATGGTGTTGCCTTATCCACCAGCAACTGAACCGGGGGAAGAATACTTTCTTCAACGTCTTGAAGAAGTTTTTTTTCAAATTCTAATGACTCATTGACTGCCTCACGTATGAGTTCAACATCTTGATCTATAGTCGAGCTCATAACTATTCCTTTTCACCGTTTAAGACAGTTACAATTTTTTGGTGGGCACGCTTCTCTGCGGCCTTCTTCAACAAAGTCAGCTCTCTTTTTTGATGTCGTATACGAACTTCAGCACCATCATTGGCTTGAGCGCAGTATTGCTCAAAAGGCATGCGCAAAAATGACGCAAGTGATGACTTTCTAGTTCCGGAGCCCGAAACATGAAGTTGCATGTCGACGGCGGGTTCCGACCATTCTGGAGTCAATGTTATCGAAACACGGCCCCAAGTTGCGATTGAAACGGACCCGAGGATTGCTAAACATATACCTAGGGGATCTAGCCCAGTATTTTTTGCTAAATATTTAGCAATATTCACGAGGTTATCGGGCAGATATCTTATAGCGCGCGAATTAAATCTTGGTTGCAAAAGCGGCCTGATTTTGTACCTGGCAAGATCTTGCTGCTCCCGAGCGATGTTTAGCCTGCGGGTCCTTTCTTCATTATTGTTCTTGCCTTCCTTCAGAGCCTTAGCCAGCCGATTTTCTTTTTCTAGCTTCCAAAGCAGATCATCGTTATCGTT
The DNA here is from genome assembly GCA_028691835.1 of Alphaproteobacteria bacterium. Lineage (GTDB taxonomy): Bacteria > Pseudomonadota > Alphaproteobacteria > UBA9219 > UBA9219 > UBA8914. The sequence goes on from JAQUYN010000113.1 coordinate 2,776, forward strand.
GCTAGTATCAAGCTCAATCGAAGGAATGTATTTCGCCAAAGGTGAAGGTCCCGTCGGAGGGTCTTTAAATATAGAGGTGCTGACGGGGCTTTGTCCTGGCATTTCTTTTTTCTCAAGGGTTATAGAGTGCGAAACGGAAATGGCTTGGGTAATCCCCCTGCCTTCACGTTCCGTTTTGTCAACAAGTTGATTAATATCGAAGTGATCCATGGCGACTTCCTAACTGGCTTGCATGCCTAGCGGGGATTCTCCCCGCTAGGCAAAAAGTTAATTCTAGTTTGCGTTAATCCTTCAGGTCTACGCTGCAGGTAATACGTGTTGGAATTACAGCAAAATGCTGTTGTAGAATTATTTTTTTAACTTTTATTTCCCTGGTTGGATCTAAGTCAGCAACTGTATTGAACGCAGATTTGATTAAATTTTCCGTCGCTATGCGAACTGCACTGCCTATATCTTGCGTCTCGCAAACTTCCGGTGAAAGAATTTCCACATCAATAGATTCATTTTTTTGAAAAGTCATGTTGCCTGTATTAGCAAGCGAGTTCATTTTCGTCTCCAGTCCTGTAAGGGGTTAAGAGCGTGCCACGCTCGGTATGCTCCACGCGAATGTATTCAACAGAATCGTCAGCAACTGTGAGCACTGACCGTATTGGCGTAGATGCCAGAGCCAGTTCGTACGAAGGGTCAGTAGGGGTGAGTTCCCCTGCCATGAGCAGCTGCGCAAGAAAGTCGTTTAGCTGGGACTTGCTGAGGTGATGCCGCAGCATAATTGCGCGTCGTGGATGCCCTGCGCGGCAATCAGCCGCTACGGCTTCACGTTTTGCCTTTTTATCCTTGGCTGAAAGACGATTCCTGCGTTTTGTTAGGGTGAGGGGCCTTATTGGCTCTCCTTCGATGATGGGGGATAGTGTTTCATTTTTTTGAGGTGGCATGGTTTGGTTGCTTTCTTTCATGAATGGCTCCCTTTGTTTTCCACTTTTGGTGGAGGATGGCGTGCGTCTGAACGGGCATGAGTTGATCATTTTGTTGTATTAAAATAGTCAGTTATTCGAAATTCGTCGTGATTGCATAAATTCATCTAGATCGTCATACGAATAGCGTACAGATCTCCCCACTTTTGAATATGTTGGCCCCTGCCGTCCTTTTGCTCGCATTGCCCTGAGCGTATGCACACTTAGTCCGAGAATGTGAGCTGCATCCAACTCATTTACCCAAAAATTAACGTAATTCTTGGTTTGAGGGAGAGGGGAAATCTCTGTTGCATTCATGTTTGGCCTCCTTGGAAGGGCGATGGCCAGAATAAAATCTGAAATGAAAAAATATGCACGGATACCAAATGAATTTTTTGGTGTGAAATTTTGAAGACTGCGGATTGAAAATAGAAAAGGACCCCTCGGCATTTTGCCGAAGGGTCCTTTGGGGGTGGTCTGGCTATTAATTGTTGAGCTATGCGTTGCTACGTAGTTGTACTTGGAATGTTGGAAATATGGTTGGAAAAACAAAAAAGCCCTTACGACTCGTCTTCGTAAGGGCTTGAATTATCTGGTTGCGGGGGCAGGATTTGAACCTACGGCCTTCGGGTTATGAGCCCGACGAGCTACCGAGCTGCTCCACCCCGCGACACACACAGCGTTTCTCGCTGCGAGAAGATATAAGTAAGCGCAACGCCTCTGACTGTCAAGAAAATTTGTAAAATTCTTTTGGTCGTTCGCTTTCATATCTGTGTGTCCTTGCCTTAAATCCGCTGTTGGCGCTGTTTTGCGCCATTTGTATCAGTTGAAATTTTTTTTGCTTTGGGCATTTTGCGCGTGCTGTTTGCCTCTGCCCGTCATCTGGCAGTGGTGCAACTTCGCAAAACACATCTATGCAATATGCTGAAATATATAGTACGCCTAATTTTGCTT
>JAQUYN010000114.1 GCA_028691835.1 Alphaproteobacteria bacterium
GCCGGCATTGGCGGCATACATGGTCATCAAAAACTCATAGGCGTCGCCGAAGGCGTCTATCGTATTGTCGTAATAATTGCCCAGCTGCAAATCTCCAATGGCTTCTAAAAGCTTGACCAGTTTCTGGTTTCTCTTTTCTACAGTTGGCCCAAGCTTGCCAGCATTAACATCAAGATCATCAAACAAACCTTTGAGATCGTCCTCGCTGTCCGAGCCTTTTGCCGAATTCTCAATGTTGTGGAAAACGGCGGCCAGCGTTTCATTAAGATTGGCGTCTTGACGCGCTTTGGCGCGGACATTGACAAAAAGCTCGCTCGGTAAGATATAAAATCCTTTTTCCTTTACCGTATCAGCACGACCAAACTCCGCTTCTTTATCTGAAAGTTTGGCGTAATCAAAGTTTTTCTTGGCGCTACGCTGCTCGTCTTCATTGATGTAGCTGGTGAGATTTTCGCTAATGAAACGATAAAAAAGCATCCCCAAGACATATTGCTTGAAGTCCCAGCCATCCACGCTGCCACGCAGGTCGTTGGCGATCTGCCAGATGGCTCGGTGCAGTTCAGCGCGTTCCTGCTCTTTAGTTGTGTTGCCATTATTTGCCATTTATTATCTCCGTGTCTTTACAGGTCTCTGCTTCCTGACCCAAGCATCCACTTCCTTCAAATCAAACCGCCATTGCCCACCAATCTTAGAGGCAGGCATTTTCCCTTTCTGGCAAAGCCGATAGATCTTTTCTCGAGAGACTTGGAGATAGTCAGCAATCTGTTCGATTGTCAGCCACTTGTCAGTCATTGAGCGTCCTTGAGTTAAGCCCAAAATTGCCTTGCAAAAATTGACCAAATTATACCAAGGAATGACCGCTAAAACACCGACTTTTCCTGGCAAACCTTTAGGGATGAATCTTACAAGGCAGGCGCGACAGCGTCATGTCGCAGATGATTAGACAGGAGTAGATTGGTCTTCGTCTACTTAATATCACAAACAATAGAAAATGCCGGATTGAAGCCCTTTAGAAAAACAGCACATCTCTTAAGAAAAAATATCCTCCGCCCCGGATGGAGAATCGGTTGCTGCATTTTGTTTAGTTGGCGCTTCTTCTCCCACCAGTTTAAGACCCCAATTTGTTATAACAGTTTCAACGGGGAAACTAACTTTTCTTGTTTTCCACTCCAAATATGGGGCCGCTGTTTGACTCCAAGGCGCTGGTCTCGGAATATCAATTTGAACGCGAGCAGGAATGTGAAAAGCGCTACCAAAAACAATCGCCTCTCCGGCCGATAAAACAGTTACTTGATCCAATAATCTTCTTGCTTGCATAGGAATAATACGGCGAAAATGCTCTATATCATCTGGATTCTGAAGACGGTGACTTAAAAAATTGGCGCACTGACTAATAATCGTAGGGCTAATTTCACTTGGCCGTTGACTCGCGACAATAAGAGATAAACCGAATTTCCTACCCTCTTTTGCAATCCTTTCAAACGCAATTCTTGACAATTCTTGTCCACGGTCTTCATCTTGGCGCGCAGGCCTTGCATAGTTATGAGCTTCTTCCAATACTAAAACCCGAGGATGATGAAAACGCTCGCCCGCAGGGAGGCGCTCTCTGGCTTCCAAAAGAATTCGCCCAATTACACCACAAGCATAAGGCAATGTTTCATGACTCAGCATGGACAGATCGACGACGGAAACTCTTTGAGATTTCTTTTCTTGAAAATTGAACTTTTTGAGCCAATCCTCAAGGCTTTTAAATGCCGTTTCTGTTTTTTCATAATTCAAAAAAGATTTCCATCTTTTGTCGTCTAAACGCGTCTTTAAACGGAGCTTCAAAGTAGTCAAGTGCGACTCTATTCGATTGGTGTCTTCTTGCGACACGGAACGGCTAATAAGCGTAGGGTCATCGAGATCCATTCGCGATATCAAAAGAGGGGTATCTGCCGTTCCCGATATCTCATCCGAAGCCTGCATTTGAGCAGAAATCAACAGTCTCAATGATGCTTGAATTCTTAAAGCCGCCTTTCGAATTGACACCTCGTTCTGAGGAGGCGTCCAGTCTCGATCTGTAGCCGAACGGTGCTGTGCCAGCTCTGACTCCAGATTCGCAACGCCATCAACAACGGCACTTCCGATGTAATTTTTCATTACATTGGCATATGTACATATATTTAACTTCTTGGGACCATTTCTGTCATCTAATGACTGGATGAGATAATCCACTTTGGTTAAAGCGTAACGCAACGAATTATCAATAGTAGGAGAGGAAGATGCGTTATTCCTTGCCTTACAAATCGCCCACCAATCCTTGAGGACTGGCTCCTGCGTTTGCTCTGCGGCACTCAGCCAGGAACATATCTCCTGAGCGTTTAAAAACCATATAGGAATACCAAATTCCTCTCCGTTTAGGTAAACATGATTTGGCTGGCGTGGAAGCTTTGAAATTTCCTCCGTCAGAAAAGCTCGCGCATACTCACCGTTAATATCAAGAATGAATGTGTGCGGCGCATTCGTTTCGTCGTCACCTAGCTCCTTCATGGCCTTCTGCAGAAGACTTGCAACGCTGTAAGATTTCCCAGAACCAGTATTTCCCACAATGGCTAAAGGCCGAGAGAACAGGTCGTTGTAAGAGGCCTTAACTTGGTTATTACGTTGCCCCGTGGGATAGCCAAGAACTAGGTCAAAGTCATAATCATCATGATTGCAATTTTCAGGTCTATTCTTCTGAGGAGGGGTTTCAAATACCGCACTGAGCATTTTTGGAGAGCCAACTTCAGCGGGAGCATCTAGTGTAGGCAAAATTGTTATACCAGGATTAAAGCACCATTTTTCTCCATCCTTCTCAATCGTTCCTAAAAGTTGCACAATGGCTATTCTGCGAGCCTTGATAAGCTCAAGTGAAAACTCTTCGCCAGAGGCTGGGTCATAGCTTTCATGCGCCTCCAGTTCGGTAATAACGCCGATCACAGAAAGCCCCGAACCAATTGAGAATGTTAAATAGGCATTGATAGCAACGGCTGTCTGAACGCCATCAAGCGTTGCTCGTGACGACGAACGAGCTTCGGTGAGAAGTTCGACTTTCAATCTAAAACCATTTACAGAAACTACATGGCCAATAACGCGAGGGTTTTCCACCATCAAACTCCCGCAGGTTTTTTGTCTTGAAGTCCTTCGGTCTCTTGGGAGCTCTGAAGCTGTTTCTCAAAGCGCCTGAGGCGCAAAAAGTCATCCAACCATTGGACGTCCGGCATAACAAATTTTGAAAAATCATTAAAAGTTGCATATTTAAAAGGTTCTTTTTTAAACGCCTCTTCCGTTGGCGTCAAAACAAACACTCGCTTCCCAAGCTCTTTATATTCGCTAACTCGCTTTACTGTATGGCTTTCAGGATTAGGCTCAACAACCAACATGACCAAAGCAGGATTCATAAGCGCAGTTTCAATAATCTTTGTCACATGCTCATCCCCAAATCCATATCCAAGGACGAGCAAAAAGGTTTGAGGAGCACTTAGTCTTGCATTAAATGATCGAAAAAGATGCGCATAAGGCATCTCTAGCGTCTGCACAAATTTATTTGCCGTTGGAAGAATCCCAAATTCTTTATGGCCATGCGCAAAGCCAGATTTTATAAGTTCAGCGGCTTTTTCTTTGACCGCTTGTGTTCGATACCTAGCAAATTCCGACAGCTGCTCGTGTCTGGCTCTTAATTCACCACCAATAATTCTCCAGTGAATCGACCCGTGAAGTTTATAAAAATGCAAAAACTTATCAAAACGACGCACACGCCCCTCCGCAATTTCACCTGGGTAATAAACATCAAGGCCATAGACGGAAGGATCGAATCGCGCATTCGCGCGGCCTGTAAAACCATCGAAATACTGAATACCTAAAAGATCGAGCGCTTGCTCAAACAAAGTGTCATAGTTGAGAGTAAAAAGATGTGTGCGACCCAAATTACTGTCTCTGGTTACAAGCTTCGCAAGAAAAGACAGATGCGGTGCAATTTCCTGTTCCCCTTTAGGTGAGCTAGTCTCATCTGGAAGCTCAAGGGCGCATTCTGCGTAAATTGCACGAGCCCTGTAGTCCAATAAGAGGTTTACATCGGCAAGCGAAATGTTGCCGTTCTTCCACTTAAGCGATTCAATGGGCGATTTTTCCTCAGTTCCCAAGTAAACCGCATTCACCAGATAAGACAACCAATCCTCAAAACCAGCTTGAGCCCAAGCCTGTCGACTTTGGTAATCTTTCAGCCGTTCTGTAATAATGGTTTTTACTTCTTTGGATAGAGCTGTCTTACCATTAATTTTTGAAGGGATTTCGTTAGAGGCTTCCAAAACAACCTTTTCCAACTCCGAGATACTCTTACCACCGCAAGCCTTGGAACATCCGGCCGCAGAAAGAACCACGAGATTTTCCATCCGAAGCCATTCGGCAATTAATGCTTGCAGCCTCTGGCGGCTCTCCTTATCGCTCATTCCTTCCAAGAGGTCTGAAACCTGTCCGTTGTCAGAAGGCCCTTTGAGGCAATATTTTCTTGTTTCGATCGTCATATCCCATACCACCAAAGTGTGTTGCGTTCAGTAGGACGCATATGATAAGGCAGAAGGACATCCAAATAAAGATTAGTTTTGGGTTAGT
>JAQUYN010000040.1 GCA_028691835.1 Alphaproteobacteria bacterium
TCCTCTCCTTAAAAAGCAAGGGGTGCCGTCCGGCAAGAGGAGTGCGAGGCGCAGAGCGAATGAGTAAAAACAACGCCACCAGTGAGTCCGTTCATAGGCTCGCTGGTATAATGGCTACCAAAAACAAATGGGATGCCAGCCTTCGCTGGCATGACGGTTTTTGTTGTTGCCATTATTACCAAAATCAGCGGAAAGTTGACCTGTATGAGCCCAAAGGAGTCGTCATGCCAGCGAAGGCTGACATCCCATTTACTGTTTTTTAATCTGAGTTCTTTGCCCTGTCTTGTGTAGGGGGTGAATGTCTTCCTTTATCTCCTTCATAAGGAACAGCTTTATGGTTCTGGATTCATCTATTGCATGAGGTCATCGAAAAGGCTTGATTTTGGTGACAAGGCCGTGCCTGATGACAGTAATTTTGTGAAACAGGGATTCCACGCGACCATACTTGAAAACCTGCATGCCCTAAATGAAAGCCTATCTCTAATCATTTGTTTCCTCTTCCTAACTTAGTGGTGAGATTCCATGACTCCGTCGTCTCCATCTCTATTAACCTCAAATTTGGTTCAGCGCGTTTTATCCGCTTTGGCGTTGATTCCTGTTGTTTTGGGGGCCGTTTGGGTCGGGGAATGGGCCTTTTTATGCCTTATCATGCTCATTTGTGGCATTGGAATGCACGAATGGATGCTTCTCACGGCTCCTAAACTGCCTCGAAGGGCGCGAATCGTGTCCCTTATCGGATTGCTTTTGGTTTTTGTCGCTGTCGTTTTGAAAGGCACGCCGCAGGCCCTTGGTTTGGCGGTCTTGGCCTGCCTGATGGTGGGGACCTTTGCGCACAAAAGCGAATCGTCCAAAGGGATCGGCTCGGCGCTTTGGCCTGCCTTTGGGGTGCTGTATTTGGCCTTCAGCGGCATGGCGCTTCTTTATCTGCGACAGCTTCCCGAAAATGGATTGGCGATGACGGTCTATCTCCTCCTTATTGTGTGGGGAACCGATACGGGGGCGTATTTTTCTGGGCGCTTGATCGGTGGCCCCAAACTTTTGCCATCAATCAGTCCCAAAAAGACTTGGGCGGGATTGATCGGCGGCATGGTGTTTGCGGGCGTGATAGGCTACGGTGTCGCGCAGGGTTTCGGCGATTCTCGTTTGCTGGCCGCAGTCGGTGTTGCCATGGTTATGGCTGTTGTGGCTCAGGCGGGGGACTTTCTTGAGTCCTACGTTAAGCGTCGGGCCGGGGCTAAGGACAGCGGCACATTGATCCCCGGACATGGGGGCGTGTTGGATCGCGTTGATGGATTGATTGCGGCCTCTTTGTTTTTGGCTGTGATTGAGATTATGTGGGGGTAAGGTTTCGTGTTGATGACAAATTCTTCGGCTGCGTCCATGCCGGGCGCGCAAAGTGAGGCGCCGCCACGTCGCGTGGCTATTTTAGGTTCAACAGGGTCTGTGGGCACGCAAACCATTGAGCTTATTGCGCGAGAACCAGATAAGTATCAGGTCGTTGCTTTGGCGGCGCGTCAAAATGTCAAGCTTTTGGCGGAGCAGGCGCACGCGTTGAATCCTGAACTTGTCGTGGTTGCTGACGAGTCTAAATATCTGGAGATGAAAGACGCCGTGGCCGACCTTCCGGGCGTGAAGGTCGCGGCTGGGGCGGTTGCTGTTGTTGAAGCGGCTGAGATGAACAGCGACTGGGTGATGGCGGCCATTGTTGGCGCGGCTGGGTTGCCTTCCACGATTGCGGCGGCCAAGCGCGGCGCGAAGCTGGCCTTTGCCAACAAAGAGACGCTTGTGTGTGCGGGACCCTTGATGATGGACCTCGTGGCCAAGCATGGCTGCAAGCTTTTGCCCGTGGACAGCGAACATAACGCCATCTATCAGGTTTTTGATGAAGAGCATCGCGAGGGCATCGCCCGCCTGATTATCACGGCCTCTGGTGGCCCGTTCCGCACATGGTCGCGGGAACACATGGAAAAGGCCACACCCGAGCAGGCGGGCAAGCATCCCGTTTGGAACATGGGGGCGAAAATTTGCATCGACAGCGCGACGTTGATGAACAAGACGCTTGAGGTGATTGAGGCTGCCTATTTGTTCCAAATGCCCTCAGAGTTGATTGATGTGTTGGTGCATCCGCAATCCGTCATTCACAGCATGGTGGAATATAAGGATGGCTCGACCTTGGCGCAGCTGGGCTCCCCCGATATGCGTATTCCCATCGGTTATTGCTTGGCGTGGCCGGATCGCATGACAACGCCAGCCCCTAAGCTGGATTTGGTCAAGATCGGTCAACTGACGTTTGAAGAGCCGGACCCTGTGCGATTCCCAGCCCTACGCTTGGGACGTGAAGCGCTGAAGCTCAGCGGCACGGCGCCAGCGTTGATGAACGCGGCCAACGAGGTAGCTGTGCAGGCTTTTCTTGATGGCCGGATTGGCTTTTTGGATATTGAAAAGATAATCGAGGCCACATTGGGGCAGGGCCCTGTCGTGGCGTTGACGGACTTGGATGTTTTGATGGATGCTGATGCGGCGGCGCGTGCCTATGCTGGCGAACACGTTGCGAAGCTCGCAAAGAAGTAAAAGGACGACGGAAAAATGGAACAAATTTTAGCAACAATTGCGCAGGGCGGACATTATTTGATTCCGTTCCTGATTGTTTTGGGCATTGTCGTTTTTGTCCATGAATTCGGCCATTTCTGGGTCGCACGGCGTTGTGGCGTCAAGATCGAGACGTTCTCGATTGGCTTTGGGCCCGAGATTTACGGCTGGAATGATAAGCACGGCACGCATTGGCGCGTGGCTATCTTGCCGCTTGGCGGCTATGTCAAAATGTTTGGCGATGCCGACCCTACGAGCTTTGGCCCCAGTGAAGATGCGCCCAAGATGACGGATGATGAAAAGAAAGTGGCTTTCTTCTCGCAGCCAGTGCGTAAACGGTTTGCTATTGTCGCCGCAGGTCCCGGCTTTAATTATTTGTTCGCGATCATCGTGTTGGCCGGGCTCTTTATGGTGAACGGCCAGCCTTATACGGCCCCTGTGGTCAGCACCGTTCTTGAAAACAGCGCCGCACAAAGGGCTGGGTTCAAACCGGGCGACAAAATCCTGTCTGTTGACGGCGAAAATATGCAAAGCTTTGAAAGCTTGCAGCGCGTGATTGCCCTGAATGCAGGGACTCCGATCACAATCGTTGTTGATCGGGCGGGGGCGTCCTTGGATGTTTCTGTTACCCCTGATGTTGTGAAGACGACGGATCGTTTGGGGGGTGAACACAGCCTAGGCCGTTTGGGGCTTTCTTCTTCCGAACGTCATTTCCGTGATCTGGGACCCTTTGCTGCCGTCCGCGAATCAGTGTTGGAGACGTGGAACATCACGACGGGGACGCTTCGCGGTGTGGGCCAGATGATTATGGGGATTCGCGCCGCTGATGAGCTTGGCGGGCCTCTTCGTATCGCCGAGATGTCGGGAAAGGTCGCCCAAGACGGTGTTTTTGCTCTGTTTTGGTTTATTGTTGTCATTTCTATCAATTTAGGCCTTATTAACTTGTTCCCCATCCCCTTGCTTGATGGAGGGCATCTGCTATTCTACGTGGCAGAAGGGTTGCAAGGTCGTCCGGTAAGCGAACGGATTCAGGAATATGGGGCGCGGTTGGGTGCGTTTCTCGTTTTATCCCTGATGGTTTTTGCAACATGGAACGATTTGGTGCATTTGCGTGTTGTTTCCTTTATTCGCGGGCTGTTTTCTTGACATGAACCTGACCATTGATCTTCGCTTTCGCGCTTTGTTAAAACTCTCTGCCGTTCGACGGAGTGTTTTGTCCGCACCGTTTCTTTTGGCCTTTTGCTTGCAAGCAGTCCCGGCCTTCGCCTTGAGCGAAACGCCTGCTGCCGCGCCCGTCATGGCGGTTGAAGCCTCGGCTGACGAGGCGGAGGCTATCAGCGGTCCGTCTGTTTCCGATATCAGAGTCGATGGCGCGCAACGGTTGGAGCGTGAGACTGTTTTGTCTTATCTCACGATTGCCAAGGGCGATGTGGTTTCTGAAGATAAACTGGACGCGTCATTAAAAGCGCTTTACGCGACAGGATTGTTTGCCGATGTTCATGTGGCAATGGAAGAGAACACGCTTGTTGTAAAGATTGTTGAAAATCCAATCGTGAATCGTATCGCCTATGAGGGGCAAGATTCAATTTCTCAGGATGATCTGGAAAAAGAAGTCCAGCTTAAGCCACGCCTTGTTTATACGCTTCCCAAAGTGCAAAGCGATGTGCAGCGAATTTTAGATTTGTATCGTCGTTCGGGGCGTTTTGCCGCGACGGTAGAGCCTAAGATCGTTCAGCTTGATCAAAACCGCGTTGATGTCATTTTTGAAATTGTTGAAGGTAGCCATACAGGCGTTCGCCGCATCAAGTTTGTCGGCAACGATCATTTTGATGAAACCGACCTGCGCGGCGCGATTAATACCGAAGAAAGCGCGTGGTGGAAGTTTTTTTCGAGCGCCGATTTTTATGATCCCGACCGCACGAATTATGACCGTGAACTGCTGCGCCGTTTTTACATGAATGAGGGGTATGTCGATTTTCGTGTTGTTTCAGCCGTTGCTGAAATGACGCCGGATCGTGAAGACTTTTTCTTGACCTTTACCGTGGACGAAGGCGAACGTTATAAGTTTGGCAAAATCACGATTAAGAACGACATTAAGGGCTTGGACGAAGCCCTGTTGCAACAATATTTGACGACCAAAGAAGCCGACTGGTACAATGCGGATCATGTCGAGAAAACGATTACCAAACTCACAACCGTTCTGGGCGACAAGCAATATGCCTTTGTGACGATTGAACCCGAGATTGAAAAGAACAAGGATGCGAAAACGGTTGATCTTGTTTATCACATCAAGCCGGGCGAGCGGGTCTATATCGGGCGCATTGATGTTTCCGGCAACACACGAACGCTTGATAAAATTATCCGTCGTGAAATGCAGGTTGCCGAAGGCGACCCGTTCAGCGTGTCCAAGGTTAAGCGCTCTGAACAAAAGATCAGGGACTTGGGCTTTTTCGAGGATGTTAAAGTCATGCCAGAGCCGGGCGCTCAACCTGATCGTTCTGACCTGAAGGTTGAAGTCAAAGAAAAGTCCACGGGCGAGATTTCGATGGGGGCTGGGTTCTCCTCGACAGACGGGCCGTTGGGTGATTTCTCGATTCGTGAGCGTAACTTCCTTGGCAAGGGGCAAGATGTTCGCCTCGGGGCCACGATTTCGGGCGTCACGAAACAATTTGATTTCAGCTTTACCGAGCCTTATTTCTTGGACCGTGATTTGTCGGCGGGCGCGGATATTTTCCATGTGCGTAGCGATGAACAAAGACAAAGCGCGTATGATGAGACTAATACGGGTTTCACCTTGCGTATGGGCTATCCTCTGTCTGAGCAACTGCGTCAGAATCTGAGCTATACCTTGCGTCAGGATAAGATCAGCAATGTGTCGTCCACGGCCTCGCGGTTTATTCGCGATCAGGTCGGAACGAGCGTTACATCGATGGTTTCGCAAGAGCTTGTTTATGATGAGCGGGACAGCAAGATTGAACCGACGGAAGGCTTTGTCACAAAGTTAAAGACGGACGTGGCTGGCGCTGGCGGCAATCGCCAGTATGTCCGCGCAAAGCTGACAGGCGTTCAGTACTATACCCCGGTTGAGAAGATTACGTTGAGTGCGACGGGTGAGGTTGGCGTCATCGAAGGCTTTAATCAAGACGTTCATATCAATGATCGCTTCTTCCTTGGCGGCGACACTTTGCGCGGCTTTGCTTATGGCGGGATCGGGCCTCGTGATTTGACCAATGGGGCGGATGATGCTCTCGGCGGCAATCGTTTTGCTCGGGGTTCACTCGAAATGTCGTTCCCGACCTTTATGCCCGAGGATCTTGGATTTAAGGGCCATTTGTTTGGCGATGTCGGCGTTTTGGGGAAAAATGACGAAAAAGCTTCAGCTGGCGAACTCTTTATGTCGGATGAAAAAATTCGCGGCAGTATTGGTCTTGGCGTTTCTTGGCAGTCGCCCTTTGGCCTTGTGCGGTTGGATTATGCCCAGCCTGTCTTGAAACAGTCTTATGACGACATTGAGCATATCCACTTTAGTTTTGGTACGAGGTTTTGATGGGCAAAAGATTTTGCCATATTGGACTTCTTGTTTTTATGCTGTTTTGGGGCGGGGCCGTTGTTGCGGCGAGCGCGCCTGCGCCTGAGGTCAAACCCTCGATTGTCGCAATTGTCGATGTGCAACGTATCTTACAGGCGTCAAAGGCCGCTAAGAGCGTTCAACAACAGCTTGATACGCAACGCTCTAAATTCCAGACGGAAATTGCTGCGGAAGAAACGGACTTGCGCGATGCTGAAAAGAAACTGAGCGCACTTCGTGAAACCGCAAAAGCCAATGATTACGTTGAGCAGGAACAAAAACTGCAGCAACGCTTTTTGACGGTGGAGCAGCATGTGCAATCTCGCCGTAAATCTTTGGACCAAGCTTTTACGGATTCTATGAACGCCGTGCGGACGGCTTTGATTGATATTGTGTCTGAGATTGCCAAGGAACAGGGCGTCAATCTTGTGATCGTTAAGCAGCAAGTTATTTGGAATGACCAAAATATCGATATTACGGATGAAGTTTTAACGCGGCTGGATAAGGCCCTGCCTAACGTTCAGGTGAATATCGCCGCAGAAGAAGAAAAGTCAGATAAAACGTTGCCGCTTAAACCCACGGGGCCTACGCCGGGGCACAAGAAAAGCAAGTAATCTGGATTTGTATGCCAATCGCGAATGAAGCGTTGGTTTTTGAGTTCAGAGAATGTTGTTAGAGCAGATCGCGATAAGGTTGACGCCTTTTGCGCCAAACGTTCGCGTGAATTTGCCCGGCAAACAATAGGATAGAGCGGCTGCGTGCCGTCAACGATGCGTCAACCTCATCGGGAAACGCTCTAGTTTTTACGTCCCAACTCTTAAACTGTGATAGGTATATCTATGTATAAGCTGTCCATTCTTGCTCTTGTCGCCGCGCTTTTCGCGCTCATTTTTTTCTTTGCCAACAAAGTACAGGATGTTGGGCAGGTCAAAAAGGAAACCGTGTATGAGCGCGTGATGCGCACGGGCACGATCCGGTGTGGATATGGTACGTGGCCTCAATTTGACATGAAGGACCCAAATACCGGCACCATGTCAGGCATAAATGTTGATTACATGAATGAAGTTGGCAAGGCTCTTGAGCTTAAAGTCGAATGGTCGGAAGAGGTAGGCTATGGTTCCTTTATTGAGGCCTTGAATGGCGACCGCATCGATATGATGTGTGGTGTCTGGCCGAATGCGCCCAGATCCAAACAGGCCGATTTCTCGCATCCTATCGAATATACGGCGATTGCCGCCTTTGTTCGCGCCGATGATGTGCGCTTTGATGAGAGCCTAAGCAAGCTTGACGATCCGGCCTATACCATTGCAACAATCGATGGGGATATGGCTCTTCTTATCGCGAAACAAGATTTTCCACGCGCCAAGATATTTTCCCTGCCGCAAATGTCCGACCTTGGTCTGATGGTCTCCAATGTCGCCGAAGGGAAGGCTGACATTGCGTTTACGGATGTGACAATTGGGCTGGAGTTCATGAAAAATAATCCGGGGAAGATCAAAATGATGCATCCCGAAAATCCGGTGCGGATCGGGGCCAATGCGATGGCCGTTAAAAAAGGCCAACAGGATTTCCTGAACATGATCGACATTACGACCGACGAGCTGTTGTTCTCGGGTGTGATCGAGCGCATTTTGACCAAGTACGAAAAATATCCCGGCAGCTTCTATCGCGTCGCCAAGCCGTTTGAGACGAAGCTGGCCCCTCAACAGTAAAAAGGGCCGGGTGACGGCTGGGGGGGGATGCAAGAGGGCCGATGTAAAGGACAAAATTGGGGATCGCCCCCTTGAACGCCCCCGCCTTTCACGCTACAAGGGTCAGTGGCCTGAGATTGCCTGTTTATTCGTTATGGAGAGCGCGCGTATGACGGAAGAGAAAAAAGAAAACGAAGAGAAAATGACAAGCATTGATGTGAACGGGATTATGAAGCGGATTCCGCATCGTTATCCGTTTTTGATGATTGATCGCGTGATCGACATTGTGCATGGCGAAAGCTGCACGGGCATCAAGAATGTGTCTGTGAATGAACCCTTCTTTCAGGGCCATTTCCCCGGTCATCCGATCATGCCCGGCGTTTTGATTGTCGAAGCGATGGCGCAAACGGCGGCAACGTTGGTGGTTGATTCTATCTCTGGCGTCGATTCTGGTACGCATGTCGTTTATTTTATGAGCGTCGAAGAGGCGCGGTTTCGCAAACCCGTTCTTCCCGGCGATCAGCTTCACATCAAGGTGAAGAAAGAGCGTAATCGTGGGGCGGTGTGGAAATTCCGGGGCGAGGCTTATGTCGATGACGGCCTTGTGGCTGAAGCCGTGTTCACGGCGATGCTTGTTCCCGATTCTGATCGGACGGTTTAATAATGGCCACACAAATTCATGCAACGGCTATCGTTGATGCCAAAGCCAAGATCGGCGCGGATGTCGAAATCGGGCCTTATTGCGTTGTCGGGCCTGATGTTCAATTGGGGGATAAGGTTCGTCTTGTCGCTCATGTTGTCGTTGATGGACGCACAACGATGGGGGCGGGGACGGTTGTCTATCCGTTTGCTTCTATCGGGCAACGCCCGCAGGATCTAAAATATCACGGCGAACTTTCCGCGCTGGAAATCGGTGAGAACAACCAAATTCGCGAACATGTCACGATGAACCCCGGCACCGAAGGCGGTGGGATGCTCACGCGTGTCGGCAACAACGGCCTGTTCATGGTTGGTTCGCATGTGGCGCATGATTGTAACGTCGGGAACAATGTGATCATGGCGAATAATGCTACGCTTGCCGGGCATGTCGTCGTTGGCGACTTTGTTGTAATCGGCGGGCTGGCGGCTGTTCATCAGTTCGTGCGCATCGGGCCGCATGCAATGATTGGCGGCATGTCGGGCGTTGAAAACGATGTGATCCCCTATGGCATGGTCAAAGGCGAGCGCGCGCATTTGGCGGGCTTGAACATTGTTGGTCTTGAGCGTCGAGGCTTTGGTCGCGATGACATTCATGCGCTGCGCAGCGCTTACCGCACTTTGTTTTCCAAAGAAGGCACAATGGCCGAGCGTCTGGAAGATGTCGCGCAGCATTATGCGTCAAAAACGTTGGTTGACGGTATGGTCGAGTTTGTCCGTTCGCGTGCGTCGCGTGCGTTGTGTCAGCCTCATAACGGCGAGTAGGTGGAAAACATCCATGCATGACACGTCCAAGTCCAAGCTAGGTATTTTGGCCGGAGGTGGACGTGCGCCACTTCAAGTCATTCAGGCGTGTCAGGCGATGGGGCGTCCGTTCTTTGTGTTTTGTCTGGAAGGCCATGCTTCTCCTGATTTGGGGGAGGGGTGGCCGCATGTCTTCTTGCCGCTGGGCGCGTTGCAGACGTTCAAAGAAATCTGCCTGCGGGAATCAATTGCTGAAATTGTGATGATCGGGCATGTGCGCCGGCCATCGCTGTCGGAAATTAAACCGGATTGGCTCGCGCTCAAGATGCTGACGAAAATTGGTCTTCATGCTTTGGGCGATGATGGCTTGTTGCGCAGCTTGGGTAAAGCCCTCGAAGATGAGTGCGGCGTGCGTGTCATCGGCATTGCGGATATTATGACGGATCTTTTGACACCTGTTGGTGTTTTGACGGTGCGCAGACCTGAGGCTCAAGCGCAAGCTGATATGGCGCGAGGGGTTAGTGTTGCACATGCTCTCGGCCTTCTCGATGTCGGACAGGCCGTCATTGTTCAGCAGGGCCTCGTTTTGGGCGTGGAAGCGATTGAGGGCACGGCGGCGCTCATTGCGCGGGCTGGCGCGTTTAAACGTGACGGCGGCGGCGGGGTGCTTGTAAAACTTGCCAAACCCCAGCAGGATCATCGTTATGATCTTCCTTCCATTGGCGTTGATACGATTATACAGTTACGGGATGCAGGATTTGCAGGTGTGGCGATTGAAGCCGGACGCAGCTTGCTTTTAGATCGTGAAAAGATGATTGAAACCGCCAACGATCTCGGCCTCTTTATCACTGGTTTTGAACAGGATGAAAAGCTATGACCGATGCTGCGCCTCTGTTCTTTTTGGTTGCTGGTGAATCGTCCGGCGATTTGCTCGGCGCACGGTTGATGCAGGCCTTGAGAAAACGCACAGATGGTCATGTGCGTTTTGCTGGAGTCGGTGGGCCTCGCATGGTGACTGAGGGAATCGATCTTCTCTTTCCTCAATCTGACTTGGCACATATGGGCCTGTTCGAGCTGGTGCGGCATTTGCCGCTTTTGTTGCGGCGTATTCGTCAGACGATTGAGGCCATTAAGACAAGCCGTCCAGCGGCTTTGATTACCATTGATTCGCCAGACTTCAGTTTTCGTGTGGCCAAGAAGCTTAAGGGGCAGGGGATTCCCTTGATCCATTATGTTGCCCCCACTGTGTGGGCTTGGCGTCCGGGGCGGGCCAAGAAGATCGCTCGCTTTCTGGATCACCTCTTGACGCTTTTGCCCTTTGAGCCACCCTATTTTACGAAAGCAGGTTTGGCCTGTACTTTTGTCGGACATCCTCTTGTGGAAGGTGGCGCAGGCCAAGGGGTGGCGGTGCGTTTTCGCGACAAGTTTAAGGTCGGGGATAGTGTGCCTCTTTTGGCTATTTTGCCGGGCAGCCGTATAGGGGAAGTGAAGCGTCTTCTTCCTATTTTTAAAGAGACGCTGATGCAGGTTTATGCTCAGTTTCCGGGCCTCCACATCGTCGTGCCAACCGTACCGCATCTTGATACATATGTGCGGGATGAGATCAAAAAATGGCCCATTCCAGCTCATTTTGTAGATAATGATGCTGACAAGTATGATGCTTTTGCCGCCTGCAGTGCAGCTCTTGCTTGTTCGGGGACAGTGTCGGTTGAGCTGGCTCTGGCGGCGCTTCCGACTGTCATCGCGTACAAGATCGGGACGTTGACAGCGATGCTTTATCGTCGTTTGATTAAAACGCGCTATGCAACCTTGGTCAACATCATGCAGAACAAGGAGATCATGCCCGAGTTTTTGCAGGAGAAATGCACGCCGGAACATTTGGCGCCAGCTTTGTTGGATCTTCTTCTTAACCGTAAAAAATATGATGAACGCGTAAAAGAGTTGACGTCAATTGGCGAATGGCTTGGCCGTGGTCAGTTTATTCCCTCCGATAGGGCCGCCGATACTGTGTGGCGCGTTGTGTCCTTCCCCTCTCAGAAATAGTTTTCTTGTCTTGCTTCTATGAAAAAAGGTAGAATGACTGCGTTCGAATTCCATTTAGGAGTATTTTTGTGTCGCTTACGGTTCTTCAAATTATACCAGCATTAGGAACGGGCGGGGCCGAACAGGCCTGCGTTGATATTGCTGGTGCTTTGATGCAGCGTGGTGATGCTGCGATTGTTGTTTCTTCAGGCGGGCGGCGCGTGGCCGAAGTTGAAAAAGCCGGCGCACGGCACGTTTTATGTGAAGTGGCCACAAAAAATCCGATCCATATCATTCAAAATGCATTTTGGCTTGCCAAAGTTATCAAGAGCCATCACGTCGATGTTGTCCACGCACGCAGTCGTGCCCCAGCGTGGAGTGCCTGGCTTGCGTGCCGGATGACGGGGTGTTCCTATGTAACGACGTTTCATGCGGCTTATAAATTTTCGTCATTACCGAAGAAATTTTATAATCGCGTCATGGCTCGTGGGGCGCGTGTTATAGCGGTATCGCCTTTTATCCAACGACATATCCATGAGAATTACGGTGTGCCGTTGGCAAAGATTCCGTTGGTCAATCGTGGTGTTGATATTGACGCGTTGACCCCGACCATGGTCAGTCAAGAACGCAAAGACACGTTGTTAAAAGATTGGGGCTTGAAGGCAACGGACAAAATCATTTTACTGCCCGGTCGGTTAAGCCCCATCAAGAACCATGAGCTTATCATTGAAGCGATGGTCGTTTTGAAGCGACAAAAAAAGGCGCTTCCTGTTGTTTGTTTTGTGGGCGACGATCAGGGCCGCCTTGCTTATTCGGAAGGCCTGCATGCGCATATTCGCAAAGCCTCATTGACCAAACACGTTAAGTTGGTTGGGGCTTGTTCCGATATGCCAGCGGCTTTGAGTTTTGCATCGTTGGTTGTTATGCCCTCAAAGATACCCGAAGGTTTTGGCCGCGTGCCTGTTGAATCGATGGCCATGGGCGTTCCTGTGATCGCGAGCAACCTTGGCGCGACACAAGATACGGTGATTGAGGGGGAAACGGGATGGCTTCTTCCGCCCAAAGATCCTGTCTTGTGGGCGCAGCGTATCGAACAGGCGCTTTCGCTTTCGCCGTCTGAGCACCGCAGGATGGCGCAGATAGCGCGGGCTTATGTCGAGGACCATTTTTCGGACCATGCGATGGTGGCGCAAACGCTGGCCGTGTATGATGATGTTAGTAAAGAAAGTCATAAAAAATGAAAGAGCGAATTCTCGTTATCAAACTTGGGGCCTTGGGTGATCTTGTTTTATGTAGCGCCTCATTTGCCGCGATCCGCGCCCATCATCCTGATGCAGAGATCGCTTTGCTCACAGGACCGGCGTTTGCAGGGTTTGGGCGGCAGATGCCGTGGTTTGATACGGTTCTTTGTGATCCGCGTCCCAAGGTTACGCAACTGCGTAAATGGTTTGATTTGATCCGTGCGGTGCGTGCTTTTGCGCCGACCCGCGTTTACGACTTTCAAGGCAAACCGCGCCAGTCGATTTTGTATTATGCACTTGGTAAGCCTCAATGGTCTGGCGCTGTTAAAGGGTGCAGCCATCCGCGTTTGTGGCCGCCTGTCAAAGGCATGCATTACACAGATTTTCTCGCCGCGCAGTTGAAGGCAGCTGGCATCGTGCAATCAGGCTCTTTGAGCAAGGGACCCAATACAGGCTGTCATTGCGAGTCTTCCCACTTGGGGGGGCGCGGCAATCCATCTCCTGAACTGTCAACTGTTGGGGCGTGCCAAGATTGTGCGATGGATCGCCACGGACCTGAAGGCTTTTACGATGACAGTTCTTTTTTGATTCCTGATCTTTCTTGGCTTGATGGCCCGTTGGAGGATTTGGGGTTGCCGGAAAAGTTTGCGTTGTTGATTACAGGCTGTTCGCCCCAGCATCCGCACAAGAAATGGCCTGTCGCGTATTTTGCCGCGTTGGCGGTGAAGCTTGCCGAAAAGGGTATTGCGTCCATCGCTATTGGCACAAAAGCCGATGCTTATGGCATTGCCGAGGTGCAGGCGCTCGCCCCTGATGTTGTCGATTTGTCGGGCCAGACTTCGTTGGGGCAGGTTGCCGCGTTGGCGCGCCGCGCCGAGATTGTGGTGGGCAATGATACGGGGCCGACGCATCTTGCCGCCGCTGTCGGCGGCAAAACGATTGCGCTGATGTCTGAAAGGGTCGATCCGCTTTGGTCGTCTCCGCGTGGTCCGCACACGCAATGGCTTGGCGGCAAACCCATGTCCGAGATCAGTGTGGACGAGGTTTTAGCGGCAGTCGGCATTTAGACCAGCGGGCCTATGAACGGACTCGTTGAAAGGGCCGCTCTCAATATGTCAGTTCATAGACGGATTGGTATAATATTGCGATGGAACACAAGAACCGTCACCCCAGCGAAGGCCGTGTCCCATTTGGTTCCTTTTTAGGATCGTTTTATCTGATCTTGGCTATCGTCGGTATTGAAGCCTTGCCTGACCTGAGTGAAGTATGAAATCAAACTCAACCTTTTGACAAATTCCGGACGAGCATCGCGCCTGTGGGCGACCCGAAGAGAAAGTTTCCCCGGAATAACACATGGAGAGTTTTGCTATCACTTCGAATTCAGGTTATGCAAGAGGTCTATTATCTGCGCTTCATCATTTTATTTTGGATCAATTATATTGCATGTGTTTTCTTCTCGATGAAGCCTACGCGAACAGATCATTCTTTCGAAGCCTAACTGCCAAACTATTCTGCTCGATAATTCGGGGCTTCGGCTGTGATCGTCACGTCATGAACATGACTTTCACGAAGGCCTGCTCCTGTGATACGCACGAACTCGGCCTTGGTTTGCATCTCGGCAATTGTGCCGCAACCTGTGTAACCCATAGAAGCACGCAAGCCGCCAATCAGTTGATGGATCACGTTTGATGCGGCCCCCTTATAAGGCACGCGGCCTTCAATGCCTTCGGGAACGAGCTTGTTGGGATTGTTGCTGTCGGCTTTTTGGAAATAGCGATCCGCCGAACCTTCAACCATCGCGCCCATGCTTCCCATGCCGCGATAACCTTTATACGAGCGGCCCTGATACAAGATCACATCGCCGGGGACTTCGTCGGTCCCGGCAAATAATGAGCCGAGCATCACACAATCTGCGCCAGCTGCAATGGCCTTTGCGATTTCGCCCGAGAACTTGATTCCGCCATCTGCGATAACGGGGATGCCGTGTTTGCGGCAAACTTCGGCAGCGTCCATGACAGCGGTCAGCTGAGGCACGCCAACACCCGCGACGATACGCGTGGTGCAGATTGAGCCGGGCCCGATGCCAACTTTCACAGCATCTGCGCCCGCATCGATTAGATCCTGCGCCGCCGCGCCTGTGGCAATGTTTCCTGCGACAATATCAACGCTCTTGGCCGCATGCTGGCGGACAAGGCTGACGGATTTGAGAACGCCTGCCGAATGACCGTGGGCTGTATCAACGACGATAACGTCAACGCCTGCATCGCTTAAAGCTTCGACACGTTCCATCGAGTCGGGGCCTGTTCCGATGGCGGCGGCAGCGCGCAAGCGACCAGAGCTGTCTTTGGAAGAATTGGGGTGGAGTTGTGCTTTTTCGATGTCTTTGACGGTCAGAAGGCCGATGCAGCGATAATCCTCGTCAACGACAATGAGCTTTTCGATGCGATTTTTATGCAGAAGGCTTTGGCATTGATCGCGCTCAACATTCAAGCCGATGGTGACGAGGTTTTCTTTTGTCATCAATTCGCAAACAGGCTGTTGGGGATTCACGGCAAAGCGAACATCACGATGCGTGATGATGCCCACCAATTTACCCGAGGGTTGTTCGACAACAGGAATGCCTGAGATTCTGTATTCGTTCATCAGGTTGAGCGCAGCGGCAAGGGGCGCTTCCGGTGCGATGGTGACGGGGTTCATGACCATGCCTGATTCAAAGCGTTTGACTTTGCGGACCTCTTCAGCCTGTGCGGCGGGGGACATGTTGCGGTGAATAACGCCGATGCCGCCAGCCTGCGCCAAGGCTATCGCAAGGTTGCTTTCGGTGACGGTATCCATGGCGGCTGAAACAAGCGGGATGCCAAGCTGAACATTGCGGGAAAAACGAGTGGCTGTGCTCACATCAGAGGGTAAAACGTTTGAGGCGGCCGGAACGAGTAAAACGTCGTCAAATGTTAATGCTTCGCGGAAATTGGCCATCTATGCCCCCTATGGTTGGCTCTCTTTATGATGGCGCTGACGATTAACACATGGGGGGAGGAGGGGCAAGGGGAAAGGAAGAGGGGCGGGGGCGGGGAAGGGCAGGGCCCCGAACTGAGGTAAACAAAATATGAATAATGGCTACCAAAAACAAATGGGATGCCAGCCTTCGCTGGCATGACGGTTTTTGTTGTTGCCATTATTACCAAAATCAGCGGAAAGTTGGCCTGTATGAGCCCAAAGGAGCCGTCATGCCAGCGAAGGCTGGCATCCCATTTACCGTTTTTTAATCTGAGTTCTTTGCCCTGCAGGGAAGGGGCGGCTTAAGAAAGGCACCTTGATAAATGTCTTAATGTTCACCAAATTATGCCATAGTTTGAAAAGTATGATAGGTTTGTGGGGGAAGGGACGGTTTTCTTCCTGACCCCCGAATCTTAAATCCTGACCCCTACGGAGGCCTCCTTGTCCCAAACAATCGTTCTCGTTGATGATGACCGCAACATCCTCACTTCGGTCAGCATGGCCCTTGAAGCTGAGGGCTTTCAGGTTCGTACCTATTCGGATGCGGAAGAAGCTTTGCGCGGCCTGATCCAGCGTCCCGCTGATATGGCGGTTCTCGACATCAAAATGCCGCGCTTAACCGGGATGGAGCTTTTGCAGCGCTTGCGTCAGAACCCAACCACTCAGTCGATGCCTGTTATTTTTTTGACATCGAAAGACGAAGAGGTGGACGAGATTATGGGGCTGTCGATGGGCGCGGATGATTATATCACCAAGCCTTTTTCCCAGCGCCTCTTGCTTGAGCGCATTCGCGCCATCTTGCGCCGCGAACAATTGCGCCTCAATCCACCCGGACCTGATGCCGCCCAGATTCTCACGCGCGGTGATTTGGTGTTGGACAGCGCCCGTCACCAATGCACATGGAAGGGCAAGGCTGTTGACTTGACGGTGACTGAGTTTTTGCTTGTGAAGGCGCTCGCGCAGAGGGTTGGCCATGTCAAAAGTCGTGACCAGCTTATGGATGCCGCGTACGGCGAGAGTATCTATGTCGATGATCGCACGATTGACAGTCACATTAAACGCTTGCGCAAAAAGTTTCGCGTCGTGGATGACAATTTCTCGATGATTGAAACGTTGTATGGTGTGGGGTATCGCTATAAGGAAGAGTGAGTGGGGCTAGCCAGAAGCAGTAAGTCTATAGCCGTCATTCCAGCGTAAGCCGGAATCCAGATTTTTTTGAACTGGCCTGAGTGTTTTTGGTTTCTGGATCCTGGCTTGCGCCGGGATGACGTTATTATAAAGTGCCAAGACTATCTTTGTTAGTTTTTTAGCAGGTGTTAATACCAGCGGCATTTTTAGTTGATCTCGGTTGGACAAATTGGTGTAGGATGGAAATTTGGTATCCCAGACATTGGCCGGGTCGCTGCGAAGCGCGCAAGGCTTGCGCGTGGCCTCGCAGTATGTGGAGACGTAAGCACACAGCGGGATTATCGCCGCTGACATGGCGCATTTTGGCTGTGAATGTGATGGCCCTTGCGATTCTCGTGGGCAGTTTGCTTTATTTGGGGCGCTATCAAGATCGCTTGATTTCAACAGAGCTTGATGGGCTTTTGATGCAGGCTCGACTTTCTGCGAGCGCCGTTGCTGAAGGTGCTGTTGTTCTTGATCGTGATGAGCGGAATATTTTGTCACCCCTCTTGGCGCGGTTGATGATCCGTCGTTTGGTTGAAGCCAGCGCGACCCGCACGCGTTTGTTTGATCTTGATGACTCGCTTTTGGCCGACAGCCGGATTTTGCTTGATCCCGCAGGTAAGGTGCAGGCGAAAAAACTGCCGTCCTCCACCGACTTTACAGAAGCTTTGCGCATTACAAGCTTTTTCGATCTGACCGACAGGCTTCTTCAAAAGCGCGAGTATCCACTTTATCCCGAAGAAGAAATTCAACACGGCGATCAATATGAAGTGGTCAGCCGCGCACAAGCAGAAGGTCCTGTTACGCAGGTTTGGCGACTGCCTGAAGGGGGGCTTCTTTTGTCCGCCGCTGTTCCTGTGCAACGTTATAAACAGGTTTTGGGAACGGTGATGTTGACGCGTCCCGATACCAAGATCAACGCCGCGATTCAGGAAGTGCGCCTTGATACGCTGAAAATTTTTGGCGTTACGCTTATGATTACGGTTCTGCTTTCTGTTTATCTGGCCCGCGCCATTGGCCGTCCACTCAAATTGTTGGCCAAAGCCGTTGAAGGTGTGCGTCGTGGGCAAACGCAAATGGTGGGGCTTAGCGGAACGGCGCGTCTTCTCAACCACAACGCCATTCCCGATTTCAGTCGCAGACAAGATGAGATTGGTGATTTGTCTATTGCCTTGCGTGAGATGACGTCGGCTTTGGCCGCGCGCATCGGTGCGATTGAGAATTTTGCCGCTGATGTGGCTCACGAGATTAAAAACCCGCTGACCTCTTTGCGCAGTGCCGTGGAGACAGCGGGAAAGGTGAGTGACCCAGAGCGTCAAAAAAAACTCATGCAGGTGATCCGTGATGATGTGGATCGTTTGGATCGTTTGATTTCAGATATTTCACAGGCCTCGCGTTTGGATGCCGAATTGACGCGCGATGAAGCTTCGGTCGTTGAAATTGCGCAAATGTTGGAAACGTTGGTCGGCTTTTATGCTCAAGATAAGGGATCTAGCGGTGGCTTGTCCTCTCGTGTTGTTCTGGATCCGCCACCGAAGAGTGGTCTTAGAGTCTCTGGCATTGAAGCGCGTTTGGTGCAGGTGATGCAAAATCTGATTTCAAATGCTTTGTCTTTTGCGCCGCCGGATACTCAAGTTACTGTTTCGGTGCATGAAACGAAGGGGGGTTCTGTCGAGATCAGGGTTGAGGATGAGGGCGGCGGCATCCCCGAAAATAAGCTGGAGGCCATCTTTGATCGTTTTTATAGCGAGCGCCCTAAGGCTGAAAAGTTTGGGACGCACTCAGGGCTTGGACTCAGCATCTCTAAGCAAATCGTCGAGGCTCGTCATGGGCGCATCTGGGCCGAAAACCGTATGGACGCGCAAGGGCATGTGATCGGGGCCCGGTTTATCGTGGTTTTGCCCGCGATGGATGAGGATTAGCAGTTTGCTGAAAAACTCAAAAAATGACTCAACGATACATCCCCAACGCCCCGGCGTAAGCCGGGATTGTCGCAAAAGGAGAGGGCTGCTGGTGAAAAATATGTAGAGATTCTCTTGGCATAACGGGACCATAAAAGCTGTTTTGTAAAAGACCTTATTGCATCGCAGCATACGTGCGTACCAATTCTGCGCTGATTTTCCTTGTGTTTTTGTTGCTTTGTTAATGTTTACGCGTTATGGTTACCAAGCTTTTTCTCGGGCTGCTCAGGCCTTGGCGTTCTGCCTTGGATTTTTTGCAGCTTTTTCCTTACCTTCTGTTCAGGGAGTTTTGATCCTATGTCGAATATTGTCATTGTCAGCGCAACGCGTACCGCTATTGGTTCGTTCAATGGTGCTTTAAGTTCACGTTCTGCGGCACAGCTTGGTGGCGAAGTCGTCAAGGAAGCCATCTCACGCGCAAAACTTCAGCCCTCCGATGTGTGTGAAGTTATCTTGGGACAAATTCTTTCGGCTGGTCTTGGTATGGGCCCCGCTCGTCAGGCTGCGATTGCTGCTGGCGTTCCTGTTGAAAAAACGGCCTATGCCGTCAATCAGATTTGTGGTTCAGGCCTTCGCGCCGTCGCTAATGGGTGCATGGCGATCAAAGCTGGCGATGCGCAGATTATTGTCGCTGGTGGTATGGAAAGCATGAGCCAATCGCGTCATGCAATCTTCCTGCGCGATGGCGTGCGTATGGGCAATGGCACGCTCGTTGACACGATGGTCAATGATGGTTTGTCCGATGTTTTCAATAATTATCACATGGGCGTCACAGCTGAAAACGTTGCCGAGCAATATGGGATCACACGCGAGATGCAAGACATCTTTGCTGTTGAATCGCAACTGAAGGCTGAGGCCGCCATCAAGGCCGGAAAGTTCGTTGACGAAATTCTGCCTATTATCATTTCGAACAAGAAGGGCGACGTGACTGTTGCTCAGGACGAATATCCTCGCTTTGGTGCGTCAGTCGAAAACATGGCCAAGTTGAAGCCTGCGTTCAAAAAGGACGGTACGGTTACAGCGGGTAACGCTTCTGGCATTAATGATGGCGCAGCTGCGCTTGTTTTGATGACTGAAGAAGAAGCCGCCAAGCGTGGGTTGACTCCGTTGGTTCGTATCGCGTCATGGGCAACCGCTGGTGTCGATCCCAAGGTCATGGGCGTTGGGCCTATCCCTGCAAGCCGCATGGCTTTGCAAAAGGCAGGCTGGGCTGTTGGCGATCTCGACCTTATCGAAGCCAACGAAGCCTTCGCCGTTCAATCGATTGCCGTGAATAAAGAAATGGGCTGGGATGTTGCCAAGGTCAACGTCAATGGCGGCGCGATTGCTTTGGGCCATCCTATCGGCGCTTCAGGTGCACGCGTTCTTGTTACACTGATCCATGAAATGCAAAAGCGTTCCGTTAAGAAAGGCCTTGCCACATTGTGCATCGGCGGCGGGATGGGGATTGCCATGTGTGTTGAACGTCCGTAAAAATGCCCGTCGTTCATATCGATATTATCAAGCGTCCGTTGGCGGCCAAGCGTAAACTTGCGCTGGCCGTCACGGATGCTATTGTTGATGCGTTGGGCGTGTCGCCCGAGTCGATTTGCATTGTCATCAATGAAATGGACAAGGATCAATACGCTACAGCTGGCCGCTTGCATGTGGATTCATTCGTGACGAAAACGAAAAATCCAAAATCAACTTAAAGTACTGAGGAACGCATACCTATGACGAGGAAGATTGAGAAAGCCCGTGTCGCCATTGTTACGGGCGGTACGCGGGGCATTGGGGCCGCTATTAGCGAAACATTGCATAAGTTTGGATATAAAGTTGCGGCAACTTATATGGGGAATGATAAAGCCGCTGAAGAATTTAAAACGAAGACTGGCATTGACGCCGTTTTTAAATTCGATGTGTCGGACTATGACGCGTGCGTTGACAACATCGCGCTTATCGAAAAGAAGCTTGGGCCCGTTGATATTCTTGTCAACAATGCAGGCATTACACGGGACAGCTTTTTGCACAAAATGACACCCAAGCAATGGCATGAAGTTTTGCGCACCAATCTGGATTCTGTTTTTAATATGACTCAGCTTGTCATTGGCGGCATGCGTGATCGCGGTTTTGGCCGTGTGATTTCGCTCAGTTCGATCAACGGTCTTTCCGGCGCAATGGGGCAGGCGAATTATTCAGCGGCTAAGGCCGGTATTATCGGTTTTTCCAAGTCATTGGCTTTAGAAGTCGCCGCCAAGGGCGTCACGGTCAACGTCATCGCGCCGGGCTATATCGACACGGATATGGTGCGGGCGATTGATCCTTCTCTCCTTGAAAAAATCGTGGCCAAGATCCCTGTTAAGAAGCTTGGGAATGCCGAGGGTATCGCTCGTCTCGTCGCGTTTTTGGCCGATGAGCATAACGGCTTTACGACGGGCGCAACGTTCAATGTGAATGGCGGCCAGTATATGACGTAGATGCATTGAGCATCTAGAGCAGATCACGATAAGGTTGACGCCTTTTGCGCCAATCGTTCGCGTGAATCGGCTCGATAAATATAATAGGATAGAGCGGCTGCACGCAGTCAACGATGCGTCCACCTAATCGGGAAACGCTCTAGCCTTGAGGAGAGGGGGCCGTTAGCGTGCTCCCTTTTCTTTGGGGCAAGGTATTGGCGTTAACCACAGCAAGAAAAATCTTTCGTGGAAGGTGATTTTTCTGTTGACAAACATCAAGGGGTTATGGTATTGACACTCCTACGGGGTGGTGCGTCTGGAGCTTGAGGAAGCTTGAGGCGCATTTTTTATGGGCTGCCATTTGCGGTAATGGCAGCGTTTTTGTGTTTGGCGTCATTGCGAGCCCCCTTTATGGGGGGGAGCAATCCATCTCCCACTCTTTCATCTTTGTGGTAATATACCCAGACTTCGCGAGAATTCCGGTCTGGTTATGAACGGTTGCGAGGAGGGATCCGCTCGCCGGACAGGCTTTTGCTCGGTAAGCAATGGGATAGAGCGGCTGCATGTAGTCAATGATGCGTCCACCTAATCGGGAAACGCTCTATGGTAATAGTCTGTGGGGGAAGGAAAACGTATGAAACTTCAAGTTCTGGCGGTGGGCTCGCGGCCTTGGCAGGTTTTGCGGCGGTACTGGGGCCTCTCGGTCTTGATTGATGATACGGTCTTGTTCGATACGTTCGCGAACTTTGATGTGTTGTCGCAAAGGCTGAAGGCGGCGCGGGTTGATGTGGCCAATATAGCAAAGGATGTGATCTCACACGATCACTGGGATCATATCGGCGGGCTTGATGGTTTGTTGGCGCAGCGCGGCAAGGGCGTGAACGTCCATTTGCCTTCGCCGACATCGGTGGCACGTAAGGAACAAGTTATGGCATTGGGCGCGGCAGTGATTGAGGGGGAGGCAGAACCTCTCGAAATTGCGCCCCGCCTTTTTCTTTTGCCAGCGATGGTGGGCGAGCATCGCGGGCAGGCGGTTCCCGAACAGGCTTTGGTTGCCCAGACAGAGCAAGGGTACGTGATGATT
>JAQUYN010000041.1 GCA_028691835.1 Alphaproteobacteria bacterium
ATACTCCTCATAAAGGCGCCTATACAGTCTGATAGATGACCAACCAAACAGACTGATCGCGGCCATAGGTATGGAAAGCGAACTGCGAAAGAGCCAAAAGTCCATATTGAATTCTTTTGGTGCCTCTTTAAATGTATTAAAGAGGTCATAAAAATTGTACGCAATGAATACGAGGGGGCATAAAAACATCGCATAGAAGAAAATATGTGGGACTGAATTTCTCGCGCAATGCCATAGCCAAGAAGCTGTATATCGAAGCCAAAAATATTTGGCCTGACGATCTCCAATATATTCAAATTTTCCAGGAGCATATTTGTTTTTCGCATCAACATACGCGCCCGCAAGACCCGCTGCCCCAGCCCCCGGCAACAATGACCTTATCTCTCTTTCAAGAGATGTTTTTAATTCTTGGACCTGATCTTCGGATCGCTTCATAAACTCTTCAAGATCGTTTCCTGTTTTTGTTTTCACGTCTTCGATTGATGCCTTCGTTTGAGACATCAATTCAGACAAGGATTTCTGTGAGGTCTCGCTCTGTTTTCTTGTTTCGTCGAGCAATGCCTTTGATTGACTGTTCGTATCCCTTATCTGACTGACTATGCATTTTACCGTATTGCCATCTTCAAGCGTTTTGTCTTCTAGCAGGCTTGAATGCTCCTGTATGACGCGATCATAAGCGCTATTTATCTCTGCTATCTTTCCTGCGATCTCATTATGCTTGTTTGCCAAGTCATCTTTTGATGCCTGCGCCTGTGTCTTCATTTCTTCAAATTGTTGCTTTGACTGACTAATGGCTTGAATGTCTGATTGAACGGAGGCGTTGCTCTCTCCAGCGTTAGCCTTGATTGTCTTTATCTCGTCCAAAACGCCTTGAAGTGAGTCACGCTCTTTTTTAAGCTCAACGATTTCAGATTTCAGTACTTCTTGTTGTTCCGTTAGTTTTTGCAATTCAGCTGTTGCTTTTTCAGTTTCTTCATCAACCTTAGCCTGCGTGGCAAAAACTTTTTCTTTTGCCAATGTTATGTCGGTTTGCGCTTTTTCTGTCTGTTTCGTGATTTCGTCGATTTGTTCTTTTCTTGCCGTCACTTCTTTTTGAATACCTTCGATGCCATCTTGGCTCGCTTCAGCAGAAGTCTTAATCGTTGAAATTTCATTGACGAAGGTACGGAGAACATCCTCCTCTTTGCGCAGATCATCAAACTTTGCTTTCAGTTCATCAAAATCTGATGTCAGGGTTTGGATCTGTTTGCGTGTTTTTGCAAGCTGCTGTGCAGCCGCCTTTCTTTCTTGTTCAAGAATCTGGGTATGAGCCGCATCGCTAAGCCCATCGGCTAGGGCATTGACCTCAGCATTACTGTTTGCATTCTGGGGTGGGGTTTGTTCGGGGGCAGCTTCGTTCATCCAGATATTCCTTTGTCAACCGATTCGGTATCGCAATCTTACCCCTTGGTTCAATTGAAGGCCATTTGTTACCGAATGCTTCCTTTTTTATAAAAGCGCTCTCGCCCCCTATACCGGTCACTTTAAGTTTGTGGGGATAGCACGCCCCCCCCCATGTTGCATCCGTGTTGCACGGAGCAGACGACAGGCTGCGTAAGTCTTTGAAATCTTGTGGTTTGGATTGGGAGGGTTTTGTAACGGCATGCGCGGCGATGGGATCGCCTAACCGTTTGATATGTTGTCTGAAATTTGGTTGCGGGGAGAGGATTTGAACCTCTGACCTTCAGGTTATGATCTGTGAAACGCGCTTTGCGCGCCACTACGAAGAATTGCTAATTATTTCGATATATCAGTATGTTAGTTGACTTATCGCGCCGCTTTTTGCTTCATGACCCTAACAGGTTTTCGCGCGGTTTAGAACCCTCTTGCTTCCATAGAGCTTCCAACACCGCGCAAGGCCAACGGCACAAGCTGACGGGAAAGCATGGCGCGACTGACAAAACGGGTGATCGAAGCGGCGGAGGTTCGGGCCAAAGATTACATGATCTTTGACGACGAACTCTCTGGCTTTGGCCTGCGCGTGCTACCGTCGGGTCGTAAGAACCTTATCCTGCAATACCGCATCGGCACCCGCACGCGCCGCCTGACGCTTGGCTATTATCCGGCCATCACGGCGGAACAGGCTCGCGACAAAGCATTCAAGAACCTTGCCGCGATCCGCGACGGCGAAGACCCCATGCAAGAGAAACAAGCCTTCGCCGCTTGCCCCAGCATGAAAGAGTATTTTCAGCGCTTTATGGAAATCCACGCCGCCGTCCACCTGAAACCCTGCACCCGCCAACGCTACGAAGGGATCATTAAGAACCACCTTGTTCCGATGCTGGGGCGCTTAAAAGTTGTCGAAGTCACCCGCGCCCATATTCTTCAGGTTCATTTTTCAATGAGCAAGATGCCATCAAGCGCGAACCAGACGCTGGCGCTCCTTTCCAAGATGTTCAATATGGCCGAGGCATGGGGGCTGCGTGCCGAAAACACAAATCCATGTCGCCATATCAAGAAATACAAAGAGAGAAAGCGCGAACGCTTTTTGTCCCCCAAGGAAATGCGTCGCCTTGGTGAGGCGCTGCATATGGCAGGGGAAGCCTCGCTCTGCTCGCCCTTCGCCATAGCAGCCTTCCGGCTTCTGATCCTGACGGGCGCGCGCCTTGGCGAGATCCAGCGTTGCCGTTGGGAATATGTTCATCTCGATCGAGGATTCATACGCTTGCCGGATTCAAAAACCGGCCCGCGCTATATTCACCTCGGGCGCACCGCCATCGAAGTTTTGCGCACCATGCCGCGCGTGGCGGGGAATCCTTATCTGATATGCTCGGAACACAAAACCGGAGAACCCGTCAACGATCTTCAGAACACATGGCGGCTTATCAAGAAATGGGCAAAGCTGGAAGATGTTCATATCCACGATCTACGCCACACCTTTGCGTCAAACGCCGTGGCGATGGGCATGAGCCTGCCCATGATCGGAAAACTACTTGGCCACACGCAGACGCAGACAACGGCGCGTTATGCCCATCTTGCCATGGATCCGGTTCTCGAAGCAGCCAGCAAGGTGACGGATCAGCTTGGCGACCTTCTCGCCCTTCCAAAGCCGGATGAAGGCATCACAATCGATGGCGTTGCCACGGTTGTTGCCCCCGACTGTCCGGCGCCTTTGGTGGAACAGCTGGCTGTGGAAGATCTAAACGCGCTGCCCCGCTTTATGACATCCGCCCAAGCCGCCAAATATCTAAACCTTAACCCACGCCTGCTCGACGACTGGCGCTGGCGCAAGAAAGGTCCCAGATACGTCAAAGTCGGCAACAACGTGCGCTATACGCTGGAGGACCTGGATAGGTTTGCTGCTGTTTGAATAACTCCTCAGCTTATCTGATAACATCCTTATAAATTCACGTAGGTCATAATTGTAGAAATCATAATAGAACATCTCTGTATGGTCAGATTCTTGAGTTTTCTTTCATTTCATTCAAATTTTGTATGAGGGCATGATCATTCTACTAATTGTTTTCCCATGGAGAAATGTCGCTATCTTCCAATAATCTTGGAGAAGTTCGAGATATCAACGGATCGAGCCTATTCGCGGCAGCTAGAATCCAGTCTATCCAAGCCTGTGTTTGGACAGAAGGGTTTGGGTATGCCTTCTGGGCTGCAGCCGCAAATCCCCTCATTGTTTCAGCTTTGGTCCAATGACCCATCTTTTCGTCCAAATCCTCGAACCTTTTTTCTTCAAGAGCTTTCTTTCTGCGCGCTATTTCGCGGAGCCTTTCCTCTTCAGCGCGTCGGGCAGATTCTTGTTTGCGAACTTTAGCAGCTGCAGCACATGCGGCGGCGGAGCTAATTATCCATGAAAGTCGCTTTTCAATGCGAGAGGACTGGCGATCCGAGAATTTTCTTGGAATGCTATCCCAGTGACTATGATCATCAATTTCAAGAATTAACTGGCCGCTCGGCTTGTTATCCCATTCAGGAACATTGGGGCGATTAAAGGCCATCAGAACCGGACGGCCATGCCTGCGTTCTCGTTCGCATTCATCTTCCCACTTTTTGAGCGCCTTGGCCTCTGTATCTGTTGGGGTGTGTTTTACCCGTTCGGTCTTTTCTGTGATTGAAACAGGGATCAACTCTCCGTCAATCTCAATATGCAACCCTGCTTCTGCCGAAAAGAGTCGGAATCCTGCTCGTTCAGCTTCTTGCATTGTGTTGTTAGCAAGCCCTACAACGCGATCAGCGGTGACGCTTGAAATTGAGAAAGAGAAGAAGTCAGGGCCTGCAATTTTAACCCATTGTCCTGATCCGGGCTTATAGGAAGATAGCTTCTTCTTAAGAAGCTCTGCGTATGAATGAAGTTGTTTTTGATCCTTTGATGGGAGATTTATCTTTTGATCTCTTAGCTTCTGTTTGACCTCTGCATGCGCTGTTCTGATTTCATCCGGCAAAGAGTGTGCGAATCCTTCACGGATAACTATTTTGTTCAAATCAACATTCTTGGTTTCAAACAACGGGGTTTTCTTTGCAGGCTTGTTCGCAGCTACCTTGGCCCAATAGCCAAGCCCGGGGTTGGGAACGCGGTGTTTCTTGCAGATTTTATGCAGCGCGACATCCGATAAGCCAAAGTCCTCAGCAACTTTTGTCATAGGCTTCGACCATACAAGGTCATAAAGATCCTTTCGTGTAAATACCTGTTTCATTCTTTTCTCCGTAGTTGATAATAAAAACATGTATTATTAAATGCCGGTCTCCTTCATTGCCTTAAGGGCCTGTTTAACTTTCTGCGCTGAATAAATTAATGAGTGAGGTTTTGCCTTAATCGGAATTCCACAACTCAACAGGTCAAACATGACGCACGCCCCTGCTAGCGCTTCTGTTGTTGGCCCCACCAATGGCATTGTTTCCTCGTAAATAGAGCCTCCATGGGCGGTATTATTCCTGATCTTAATCACACTTCTTATCAAAATTTTGGCATCCGCTTCTAAGAGAATTTCCGAGATGTGTTCCATCAGCAAATTGAGTTTCGTTTCTAGGCTTGGAGAACGTAGGGAAGCAAGAACGCCAGAAATACGATCTTCCTTAATATTAATTCGTGCTGTCTTTGCTGCAGACCTTGCCGCCCGCGCCAAGATTCTGACTTCTTCCTTTGAAGGCAAAGAAGAAGGAACAAGCTCTTTAAGGCTATCGACGGCAGAACACAAGGTAACGATGTCGTCTGGAGAAACCCGTTGATCCATTTTCCTTAGAACGGAGCTGATTGAACAGCGAAATTGTTGCCTTGTGTTGTTCCGCGACAGCCAAGAAGCCGTTGCCTCCTTTAATCTGTCCCGATCTTCCCATAAATTTAAAGGAATGTCGCCCGGATGAAGCCTTGCGTTATTGACGTCACCTTCATATGGCAATACTACATTGGGCAGATATACACTGGCATCACCGCCAAAAGATTCTTCCGTTCCATAAAAAGCAATCGCTGTGACAGATAAATCTGCCATGGCCAATTGTGAAAAAAACCGTTTCCATTCCCATATTGCATCTAAAGCGTCATCAATTGATCGGGGCACTTCAAAAATGATCCGAGCTATGGGCTGATAGCTATGTCTTATTTTGCTTCCCCAGCCGCCATTAAAAGTTCCGCTAAAACTGATCTCATAAACATCTTTCTCATATTGAAGCTTAAACGCTTGCTGCGGATGGTGCGTAATGTATAGGTCCGATGGGTCAAAAAACGCATCGAGTTTGTTTTGTTCTCCGACAATCCTCTGTAAAAGTGCCATGTCCTCTGATGGCAACTTATGCAGAGAACAATGGGTGACATGATTATAATGGAAGAACGTCTCCAGACCAGAGATCTGAAAAGTCAAAGATTTGACTTTTTCAGCTTCGGCTAGATTCTCGGGGTTAACAACGACGACATTAGGAAATATGTGTTCCTCGCATTGAAGCGAATTATACATGGAATGATATTGAGTGCCTGCGCCCATAAGGGCATTATGGAAGAGAATGGTTTTTCCATTAGCAGCCTTCACACGAAAGTCAAACCAACCATTCCCTTCGGCGTGAAAGTTCAAGGACTGTTCGGATGAAAGGATGATATCTGACTTTCTTCTGCTGAGAGATAAGACGCCAGAAGTCTTTGTTCCATCTCGCACATAGTCGATGGGGATCTTTTCATACTCCTTTTCAATTTCAGCAAAGGATTTCATCGCAAAAGCTTCCCGTCTGAAGTGCTGTCCTATTAAAGGATAGCGCCATTTCCTTTAATAAAGTGAATTCTAAATAAAAGTGACTCGCGCTATCTTGTGACATCGTGTTTTCTCCACCCCGGCACATGCGCCGTCATAAGCGCCTTAAAAAGACGGTTGTGAGTGGGGATACGAAAATGCAGCAGTTCATGAACGATCACAAAGTCCTGAAATTTGTGATCCTGATCACAAAGATCATAAGCAAGAGTTACGATGCCGCCACTTGAACAAGACCCCCACTTACGGGTCATACGCTGTACACGGATCACCTTGGGGTTAACCTTCAGCTTGATCCCCCATACGCTAACCCTTCGTTTCAGTAGGGTTGCCCTGTCGGCAATAGGAAGCTTCTTTTTCATCGTAAGATCGATTCCATAATTAAATCGACGATGCGGCTTCGCTCTTCCTTTGGCAAAGGCAGCAAGGGACGATAGATGTTTGCCCTTAGTTGCCGATGCTCGTCAGAATTAACGGCAGCATTAGGAAAACGAAGAAGCTGCGTTTCGACCTCTTTTGCAAGTTCAATTGCAGACAACCCAACATCTTTCAGAGCCATTTCATTGCGTAGCGTCCAAAAAATGGCAAATGCCTTTGTAGAAAGCCCCGAATCTTTCGCTTCTTGCGCAGCTTGGTCTTTTTCAATGGCAATGGCAGCCAGAAGATCCATAGCGACCATGCCGGTCGTATGGCGGCTTTCCATGTCTTTCAGAATGCGCTCCGCCCTTTCTTTCAAAGGCTGGAGAATGGGAGCTTTGTTGGGATCCTCGTCAATTTCCTTCTGTAGGCCGCGCACGAGATTGAAAACCTTGCCCTCGTCGGAACCTTTCTCCGAGCGCAGTCCCTCAAGTGTTTTGGAATCAAAGGTAACCGTTTTTGTCAGTCGGCCCAAACCAGCTTGCGACGCGTTTTCTTCGACCAAGCGTCGTGTCTTATAAGCGAGATCGGCAATAAACCCGATTTTCTCTGCGTAGGCATTGCGCACAGTCGCATAGAGCTGGGCAAGATGCTTAAACGTTTCAATATGATCGCGGAGTTCCGGGGACGGCGAAAGAATTTCCCAAAGGCTTTCAATATCTTTATACGTCTCAAAAAACACCTTTCGGACATCTGGATCAAGAAAACGCCCATAAACTATCTTTTCGAGGCGCTCGTCGGCATCGCCGCCATCACCAGCATCTAGATATTCTTGGCTGGCTTTCGCAATTTTCGCCTGAAAATCCTGCAAGAGCAAATCGAGATCCTCGATCACACCATTGACGTCGGAGGAATCAAATTGCAGGGCCTTTTTAAGATTTTGAAGCACACTGACAAAATCAATAACAAGCCCGACCTTTTTCTGAACGCCATTTGCATCGATATAGGGACGATTTACGCGAGCCAACGCTTGCAACAAGACGTGATCGCGCATCGGCTTGTCGAGATAGAGGCAATACAGAAGCGGCGCATCATATCCTGTTAAAAGCTTGTCCGTGACGATAAGAATTTTTGGAAGTTCCGCAGACTTCTTGAATAGGGTGCGAACATCTTCCTCGCGTTCGTCGCTAAGTTGCAACTTGGCAACAAGAGGACGGTCAACGGCATCAGCCGCATTTTGCGTATAAACCGCTTCCGTCCATTCCGGCGGCAAAATCTTGTCGAGCGCTTGTTTGTATTTAGCGCACGCCTCGCGATTGACCGCGACGAGGAAGGCTTTGTATCCAAGCGGCAGTACATTTTCCTTAAAATGCTCAGCGACAAACTTCGATACCTGTTCAATATGCTCGTCCGCCGTGAGAAATGTCCTGATGCCAACAGCGCGATCTAACACGCGGTTCAGTTCCTCGACATCCGTGATACCTTCAGCATCGGCAAGGGAAAAGAATTCCTTATCAAGCTGCTCGGCAGGCAGCGTCATGCTGCTGGGCGCGAGTACATGCTTGATGGGAAGTGTCGTCTCATCGTCGATGGATTCCTTGATCGAGTATTTGTCGAGATAACCTTTTTCGTCCTGCGCACCGAAAATCTTAAAGGTACCTTCGCCCTGTGCCGTTTTATCGATTGGCGTGCCTGTGAAGCCGATTATGGTTGCCTTGGGAACGGACGCCATCAAATACGTCCCCAAGTCCTTGGCAACAGATCGGTGGGCTTCGTCGATAAAAACAAAAACGTTATCGCGCAGACAACTGTCTTTTCGAATATCCTCAAACTTATGGATCATCGCGATGATGAGGCCACGGAAATCGGCATCCAACAGTTCCTGAAGGCGGGTCTTTGAATAAGCCCGTTCGGTCGCAATGTCTTGACGTTGCATTTCGCCAAGCAACCGCTCAACCCAGCCCTTAAGCTGACCTTCCAATTCTGTGCGATCAACAACGAGAACAACGGTGGCGTTCTGAAACCTGACTTTTTGCTCTAAAATCAGCCTTGCCGTTGTCAAAAGGGTAAATGTCTTCCCCGATCCCTGCGTATGCCAAACAAGTCCGCGATTTTTCTTCGGATCAGCACAACGAACAATGACTGCGTCGATAGCGCGCCGTTGGTGTTGCCGCAGAATAGATTTGCGGGTCTCGCTATCCTGAACATAGAACAGAATCCAATGCTGAAGCGTGCGCAGAAAATCGGTACGTTCAAAAAACGACTGAACAGCAAACCGATAAGCCTCGTCAGGCGTTTGTTTCCATCGCGCCATATCGCGCCGGGTCGCGTTCCACGTCACGCCATACCAATAATCAAGCAGATGCGTGACATTAAACATTTGAGCTGAACCGATAAGCTCAGGCGTCTCTATCTCGTAACGGCGCAATTGTTTGATAGCGCGCTCAATAGCATCGCCATCTTTGGGGTTTTTATGCTCGACGATACAAACCGGAACGCCGTTGACCAGAAACATCACATCGGCGCGGTTTCCCTTGCGGGCTGGAGGTTTGATTTTCCATTCCCAAGTAACATGAAAATCGTTGGCATCTGTCTGCTCAAAATCGATCAAGCGAACAGCACGATGGCGTTTTTCATTTTCGTCGTACCATTGGCGTTCACCGCGCAGCCACGTCAGGACATCACGATTTCCTTCAATTGTCGCCGGAATTGCCTCAAGCGTTTCGACAACTGAACGTGCCGCGTCGGCAGAAAGCCAGTTGTTGAAAGCTAATAGCTTGTTTGTCAGAACCGAACGAAGATACATTCCGTCTTCGCCGCCGCGCAGCTCCTTGGCTGCGTCTGGCGTCAAAGAAGTCCAGCCAATTTCAACGGCATGCTTGACCATTGGGAATTGAACAGAACCGGCTTCACTAATACGCAGATCGCTCATATATTTTACCCTTACATTTTATGGCAGTAGTCAAGGAATCCTTGACTACTGGAATTTCTGATTCCACCGCGCTCCTGAAGGACAAAAGGCCCCATTAAGAAAAAGTTAATCATCTCAATGGGTTGAATATCAGTGGGTTGTGGGTTAACCGCGAATTCTCTTGCCTTTTGACTGCAAAAAATGGACAATGGATACATGGATTGGGAATTCCCGGTCGGCGGACGTTGCTTGGTGAAACTGGGCGCGTCCGTTTTCATTTGGGGAATTCCTTCAGTCCATAGACCCGCCCTGAACTATAAAAATGCTCTTTTACAATATCAAAAACCCTGTTGCTACCGCTCGGGTTTAAAATATGCCGAGCCGTTGGATAGGCACATAAATCAGCAAGCTGTATGCCACATATATTATCATGCTTGCGCCGGAATGATATTGGGCAGCGAAGCTTCTGAAACCGTTTACTGTCATTGTAATAGGTGCCGTCACTCATCAGATGATAAAAACTCGCTTTCAACGAGTCATCTTCTTGTTTTCCTCTGGCCTCTGCAATAACAGGAAGGTTTTCCTCACCGTGAGCTTCCATAAAGTGAAGAACGCGCTCAAAGCTGTATTCCAAAGCAACATCGTAGGGATTCCTTGCCCCGTCACCATAACGTGCGGCATAAGGAATCTTTTTGATGGCCGTGGTGAACAGCGTAAAGGGCATGGCTGCTATCAAAGAGCTTAGGTCACCAAGAAACCTTTCTCTAATGGTTGCGTTTTGCAGAATTGTGTAAGGGCCTTCTGCTTTACGGATGTCGCGGCTGTGCAGATTGATGCCCTCGTGTGCAAAATAGCGCATTTTAAGATCGGCCACCGCTGGCACAATTTGCTTGGCATAGGTCTCTCGTTCAACGACAACCGTACAAAGAAGAAAAAGCGGGAAGTCCCGATCAACTTTGACAAGGGAGTGGTCGCCACATTCGTCAAAGAAAGCAATAAAACGCGATGAACTAAGACATGCATCCATCATGCTGACTCCTCCATCTGTAGAAGCGACAGATCCAAATCCGCCACACGGATTTTGCCGGTCATCAGTTTGTGCAGCAGGGATTTGAAAAGTTCTTCGAGAACGGTTTTCTTCCGTTTGTGCAGGTCGATTTTCTGATCGATGGCATCGAGAATTTCGACGATTTCGCGTTGCTCCTCAAGGGTTGGGGGTAAAGGCAGTGGAATTGAATCTATTGTTCCAGTATTCAGGTTGTATTTCCCATCTGCTGCTGGCGTGGCTCTGCCAGCGATCAGTTCAGTTCCTTGCTGAGAACCAAAGAAATAGGCAGCAAAGCGAGGTTCAACTTTATCTCGAAAAACACGAGCGCGAATAAGATAGGAAGCGAACAACGCATTCTGAGGATCACCAGCATATACGGCGCAGGACCCTAAGCGCTCTAATACACCGTTTGTGCGAATAAAAATCATGTCTCCGTTTTCAAGACGATAGTTATCTGCCTCATGTGGTTGAAGGTCGCAATACTTTAACTCTTCAGTATTGACTCGACTCTGTTCAATGTTTGGAATCCGCAGAACGGGATAAGATCCCGGCTGCAAGCTGCATCGTATTGATGTGCCATATTGTAACCACTCGCGTACAGATTCAAAGTTTACGACGCTCCAACTCTCAGGTGCGAGCCCGATCTCAGTTTCTTTCTGCGCCTCACCACGCAGCCCGCGCGTGAACAACTCGCGCATCGTGGTGTTTTTCAGCTCTTGAGCTAAAGAGATAGACTTGGCGTGAGATTTTATCGCTGATCTAACCGTAGACAGAGCGGAAACAATGTTTTTCTGTTCGTCGAGCGAAGGATGCGGCATATCGAGCGCCGCCAGCCTGTTGCGCGAAAGATTTGGAATTGTTGTTTTATTCCCGGCCCCTTCAAATATGCCAAGCTGCGTAAATCCAGACTGCAAAAAATAAACATAAAATCTTGGTTCGACATCGTCTGCGACCGGACGGAGCCGATGTAGGTGGTTCTGAAAAGACATCACGTTTACTTGGCCGTCCCATACCGCCGCACGACCAATTTCTCCACCCTCACAAACCAAGAGATCGCCGGGACGCAAACTTTTCTCCGCAACTTCTTGAGGCGACATTGCCATTTCGTCAACTTGCGCAAGGTCAATCTCATCCCAAAAAACATTCGATGTTCGTAAGAATGGCGTCTTAACAGCGCCGTTCCGCGCAGCAGCGGACATGGTTTTTCCAGCACCGATCTCAAAAAGCTTGCCAAGCGGCTCAGTTTTCCAGTTTGCATTGATCATAAGCGTGCCAACATGCGTGCAAGAGTGGCATCAGTTTCTCGCGTCATCTCACCAAGCTTTAACAATTCAGCGACGATATCTTTAATGGATCGGTGTTCTATGTCCTCGCTTTGCCCCACCCACCGGCTGGGGCTGAGATTGTAATCCGCTTCTTCCGCTTGTTGCCGCGTAATGATGACAATCTCGCCATCAATAGGCTCACCTTTCAGATAGGAAGCAGCGAGCGGGCGGATACCTTCTTCGGGGATGTAATTCTTGGGCTTTCCTTTTTTCAAATGTCGGCTGGCGTTCAGCAGCACGATCTTGTCTTTGCGTGTGGCGGGTTTGCGCTTGTTCAGAACGACAATGATGCCCGCTGCCGTTGTGTTATAAAAAAGATTGTCGGGCAGCAATATAATGCCGTCGATCAGATCGCGATCCACAAACCATTTGCGAATGCTGCGCTCTTTATCATCGTTCTTGGAGCCAGAACCGCGCGTGACGGCACCGGTATCGAGAACAACCGCCGCGCGCCCCTTATCATTAAGGCAGGCCAGCGTGTGCTGTAACCAAGCCCAGTCACCCTTGCCAGTTGTAACACCGCCAGCGGTGCGGAAGCGGTCAAACGGGTCGTTCGCAAAAATGTCGGGATTAAACGGTTGATTCCACATCGGATTGGCAACGACGACATCAAAGGTTTTGATCTTGCCATCGGCATTGCGGAATTTCGGATTGATCATCGTATCGCCCCGCGCGATTTCGATGTCCATGTCGTGGATAATGCCGTTCATATTGGCGACGGCATAGCTTTCCGCCTGCAATTCCTGTCCCGTCAGTTTGAGTGGCACCTTATTCAGTGGATCAAGCTCTTTCGAGACAAGCTGCAGCTTCACCAACAATCCGGCAGAGCCGCAGGCATAATCATGACATTCTTCACCCGGGCGCGGGCGCAGGATGTGCGCCATAAGAAAACCAACCTCGGTCGGCGTAAAGAATTCCCCAGCGCTTTGGCCGGAACCTTCGGCAAATTTCCGCAGCAGATATTCATAGGCACGTCCCAGAAAATCCGGCTCCACATCCGCCAGCCCCAAACGGTATCGAGGATCTGAGAAAATCTCGACCACACCGCGTAGCTTTGCGGGGTTGATGTCACGCTCACCATTGCGTTCCGCCGCAAAGTCCACGACATCCAGCACGCCTGACAAAACCGGGTTTTGTTTAACAACGGCGCGGACGGCTTTCGTTAAATGCTCACCGATATCTTTCGGCCTCGTGCTTTGACCTTTTTCATCGACCGGCCACTCATAAGTGTCACGACCGCTGATAATGCTCCATCGTGCTTCCGGCGGCAGATAGAAACGCAGCAGCTTGGTATCGCTCTCGGCAATCTCAAGCGCCGTTTCTCGGTCGCCATAATCTTCCGCCAGACGGCTGATCTCATCGTCAAAGACATCTGACAACCGCTTCAGGAACAACAGAGGCAGAAGATAGTCCTTAAACTTGGCGGCTTCCTTCTCGCCCCGGATCGAGCAAGCTGCATCCCAAAGCATCTGCTCCATCGGCTTTGTCGTTGGCGCTGGTGCCACGCCACGGCGCCGTCGCACAACCCCAGCGGCTGACTCCGCTGCCGCGCTATCGCTGCCTGACATATCAACGCCTGCCTCGTGAGCAAGGGCGACAATGACATCGCGCGCCGCCTTTTGCGGCTTCGATCCGCCCTCCCATCTATTTACAGTAGCAAAGGAGACCCCCAGCCGCTCGGCAAGCTGTTCTTGGGTTAGATCAAGTTTCGCGCGAATCGCCCGCAAAACCGGAGATACATCGAGGGATTGATTTTTTGTCATGTTTGATATATATGTTATATGAAGTGATTCTGTCAACAACCTATATGTGACAGCGTGAAAATATCAAGAAACCAGCCATGCCCTTGTGGAAGCAATAAAAAATATAAGCGTTGCTGTGGCAGCCCGCTAAAAGAACAGATCACGTCACCTAATATTTTACGCGGGGAACTGCCCCCTGAAATATTTTCTGCGCTCGAACGCCACAAGGCGGACGAGCTAATCCGCCAACAGCAGCAAGGACTTGGGCGCCCCATCATCTCTATGAATATGAAAGGCCACAAAATTGTCGCGGCAGGGAACACTCTTTATCATTCTCCAAAATGGAAAACGGTTCCAGATTTTCTCTCGGATTATCTATGCATGGTGCTTGGCTCGGAATGGGGAAATTCGGAAATTCAAAAACCGCTTACCGCGCGCCATCCGATTTTGCAGTGGTATGACTCTTACTGTCAGTTCCAGCGCAGCATGCCGGGCGGTCCTGACGTTATCAAATCGGCCCCAATGACAGGCGTTGTGTATTGTTATCTTGGGCTTGCCTACAGTCTCTTTCTTCTGAAGCATAATGTCGAGCTTCAGGATCGCCTAATTAAGAGGCTCAAAGATCCATCGAATTTTCAAGGAGCTTATTACGAGTTGATTGTCGCCAATACATTGATACGGGCTGGCTTTGATCTGGCATTGGAAGACGAGACAGATGGATTGACAAAACACTGTGAGTTTTCTGCC
Organism: Alphaproteobacteria bacterium; assembly: GCA_028691835.1. Taxonomy (GTDB): domain Bacteria; phylum Pseudomonadota; class Alphaproteobacteria; order UBA9219; family UBA9219; genus UBA8914. Next base: position 14,355 of record JAQUYN010000041.1, read on the forward strand.
GTATCAAAAAAAACAAAAAAGAAATATTGGGTCGAAGCCAAGATGCGCAGCGTCCAAGGCATATTGGGAAAAACGGAGTACGACGGCACCAAAAAGCCAGATGCCACATCCGAGCTCATCAAACACCTGAACGCGGCATTGAAGAAACCCGCCACAGACGAACGGTTCATTTTTATCGATCTGAATACGGAACCTTTTGACGGCAAGACGAAACCAATATGGGTAGAGCGGGCTGCTAAAAAACTCGAGACAAGAGAAAAGAACTGCACATCAGAAGATCGAGCCTACGTCTTCGTAACAAACATTCCCTTTCATCGCACCCTAGAAAGCGAGCATCAAGGACATGCCATTTTGGCTCATGGTTTTGGTATTGCAGATTTTGCAAGACCTGGGGCATATCGTTTGTCCGAAAAGTATCGGAGAAAGCAAAAGCACATTGATGCTCATGACATCCTTGAAGCTTTCAGAAAATATCCTCAAATCCCTCCAACCTTTGACGGCAACCTTCCATCAAACACTTACGGAAAACCCTATGACAGACTGATCATTGGCGAGACGTATCACTTTAATGACATTGGAGAGAACGGAATTATTGGGATGGTCACGTCCGCCTGTGTGCTGGAAAATGAAAAGACAATTTACTGCTCGGTATCGACCGCAGATGGAAAAAGCTGCATGTTACGGCAGCCCATGTCTGACGAAGCATTAAGTGATTACAAGGCCCATCCAGAATCTTTTTTTGGAAAAATTCAGCATGTTGGACGAAACACTGAAGATCCATATGAATTGTTCGAGTTTTTTATGGAATCCTATCAGGCAACACCAAAGGATCGTCTGCTTGAATTTATGCGAGATGCATACGATTTCTCTGCGTTACAACAAATGGAGCAAAGTGACTTGGCAATGGAATATTGTGAACGATGCGTTGTCTCTATCGTGAACCGTAACGCAGCTCAAAAGACTTCCAGATAACTCTAATCGAGCCACGGGTCTTTCCCGCGCGTTTTCGTATGCTAGCGGCAAGAGTGCGGAATGTGGAAATCCAGCACCTGTAACCTGTAACCGCCGATGTAACCCGTTTTGCGGGGCTGGCGCTAGCGATGTCCCGGGCCTTGCCCGCCCGTATAGGGTTTCGGGCGGGAAGGACCCAAGAAATTCTCGGCGTTACGCAGAGGCGCGTTGTGCGGCTGCGTTGCGCTCCCGTTCATGGCGTTGGGCGGCATAGTCACGCTCACGGCCTTCACGATCCAAGATCTTGAACATGGAGCCGACGGCCTCAAGCTTGTCATGCAGGGCTTTGGCCTCGGCGTCTTTTTCCCAATTTGAGTCGAGCAAAGTGTTTTGCAGGGGATGATACCGCGCCGGACGTTGGAATAGGTTGCTGCCATCCACAATCGACGGGATTTTGATGTCCATGATGCCGTTGTTTGTGCGCCCAAAATGTGTCGCTGTCGAGAACGCGTACAACTTGTTGACGATCGACGAAACCTGCAAGGCCGCTTGACGCAGTTCTTCGTTCAGGTCTGCTTCAACGACTCCTGCCAACGTGGACAATGATTGCGACGCCTGATTGAAAAGACTTGCGCTTTGTTTAGACAACGCATCCTGTTGAAGGCTGAGCGCCTGACGCGCCGCCTCCAGCCTGTCGCGCTGGTCGCGGATTTCAAGCATGCCTGCGTCAAGGGACGAGGCATCGACATCATCGCATTCGCCCAGCAAGCGTTGTGCTTCGCGTGCGCCTGCCTTTTGCATGAACGCCTTGTGATCTTCCTCGGTCTTCGCAACCTTGGCTTCCAGCGCGGCAAAAGCATCCGACAGCTTCTTCTTTTGTTGAAGATAGGCCTCAATGGGTTTGAACGCCTTGATCGTCGCGGCGATTTGTTTTTCGGTATCGTGTCTCATGGTTCTTTCCTTTCGGATGATGGCTGCAGAAAGGCTGCAGCGGCCTGACGGGTGAAGGCGCGCCCCGTCGGCGCGGTCGGCGGAATGACGCATGAATGACGCAGTTGTGATGGGGAAATCAGGTGTAAGCCCTTGTTTGTGCAAAGATGACGCACTGGCGGTACACCCCTTTTATAGATGGGGTATATATTCCCCTCATTTACTCTACATTCGCGATGGTTGACCCTTGGGTGCGTCATCCCAACACAATCAAAGAGATGCACCCGAAAAACCGTCATTTTAGCGTCACTCATGCGTCACCAATCTTTCGAGCCATAGGGCATTTGCCCTGTGGGTGCGTATTTGAGAGAAAGCCCAAGCAAAACGCGACCGCTGCTGGTGCGTTTGGATTCAATGCCCGCCGCGTTGGCTTGCACGCGCTGAACAAAACCGTTGATGGCGGGCAATTTGTCTTTGTTAAATCCTTCCGCAACCGCCCACGCATGAAAGCGTTCATAGGCGGTGCGTGTGCTGATGTTCGGAAAGCCGCCGACATGGGCTTTGACCTCGACGCATTCATCCAGCCACGCCAACACAGGATCCGCGCCCAAGATCCAATCCGTCAGAGCAACCTTGCTGCTGGATGGGATTGTGAAATTGCGCTGCCGGATGAGGCGCGAGGCCCCTTGGACCGCCCATGTCAAAAGAAGGTCGGCCTCGTCAGTCGCAATCCGTCGCCCGATGCCTTCGACGCGCTCCTGCAGAGGAATAACGCGGTTGAAGGTGATGACCAAAAGCCGCCTTTGCACCCCGCGATCCATGCCGCCCTGAAACGGCGGAAGCGTGTTGGTGGCGAAGATGTGCTGCGCAATGGGGCGGAACTCCAACCGGCTTTTATAAACATCGCGCCCATCGATAGGTTCGCCCGTGACCACGGCTTTGAACGTGTCCGAAGCGATGGCGGAGGAGGATGAAAGCTCGTCGCTTGCATTGAGCAGCTTACCGACAAGGCCGATCACATGCCGCTCATCGCCCATGCGCGCGGCGGGGACGGAGCTGATGGCAGTTTGCGGCAAAAGGCCGCGTGCCAGATCGAGGATTTGGCTCTTGCCATTCTCGGCTCGTTCGCCTTTCAGGATTATGGCGCGGGGCTGAACCAGTTTTGTGGCATATCCCAAAGCCGCACAGCCGCAGATCTCGGATAAAAGCGTCGTTTTCTCAACCGCGTCCTGATCGTCGCAAAACACGCCTTTCAGCAAACGGTCGAGGAACGTCAGGGGTTGGTCTTGTCGCGTTTCTTCTGCGCGCCATTTGCCGGGCAAGGTGTGGCGGCATTTGTGATCCGGATGATGGGGAGCCAATGACGGCGTGCCGTCTTGCGAAAAACGAATAAAGCCGTTCGCGCAGTTGATGCCTATGGGCGCCGAGGCAAAGAACCCTTTGCTTTCCGCAAGCGCGGACAGTTCATTGAGGACAGAATCCACGCGGCCCTTACCAAGTTTGACGCGGGTTGGCTCTCCCTTGGGTGTTTCATAAAGCGCGCCATCATAGGCATGCGTGGCAAGCCGCAATTCATGATCGGGAATAGAGGTCCAATGCGTCTTATCATAACGCCAGAAAGAGCCTTCGGCATGAACGATTTGCCCGTATTGTTCGATTAGATCCTCGCGAACACGCCCCGCGATCTCAACATCCGAGCCGATGAAGACTGTGCGCGCCTGATCGCCAGACCCCGAAAGGATAAAGGATTTGGCCCCGTTGATCAGGTCGCGCACAGCTTCTTCCCCATCCGTAAGGAGAAGATCGTTAAAGTCTTTGCCCTCCGGCGGCGTCGCGACAGAAACCGTCAGGCCGCGCGATTGCAAATGCGCAACGGCTCGCTTGATCTGGTTATCCGCCTTGCTGCCCTCTATATCGCCATCGCGGGCGACAATGACTTTGGTTTTCTTTGGAAGCGGCGCAGACCTTATATTGTTGATGCCAAGACAGGCCCATGTTTCATGTCCCGTTGTTTGCCAGATGGACAAGGCCGTCTCAACGCCTTCGGCCAAAACAATCGGCGCTGTGCCGGGGAAGCGAACGGCAGCTTTCTCTGCCCAATTCTCGGTTGCTTTGTTTGTTCGTTTGACGACATCGACCGGAGCCTTGCGCCCATCATTGGTCAGATAGATTTGTTGGACGGCAAGGACGTTGCCTGTGTCATCGGCGGCAAAGACGACAAGCGCGCCGTATCCGTTGAAGGCGTTGGGACGGAACCGGAGACAATCGGGGACTGGGGTGACGATGCCGCGCCGTTGCAGGTAGTGTTGGGCGGGCGTGCCTTCGACCTCGGTGCAGGATGCAACAATTTCCGCAACTTTGGCGGCAAGCTGCTCTGGTGTCTTGGCACCTTGGGTTGGTTCAATGTTTTCATGCGCGCATGGATTTTGTTTGTCAGAAGAGATCGTCTGATCATGCCTTTCCCCCTTATAAGATATGGATTGTCCGAGCCATTGCCGCGCCCAATCAAAGACCGCGCCGTTACAAAGGCCACATTGCCTTGCCACAAGATCCAGCGCGTTGCCGCCGACGCCTTCTTCATGGTCGAACCACGTTCCGGCCTTCTGACCAGCGATCTCGACGGCGAGGCTTCCTTTGTTGCCGTATCGCCATTGCTGTTTGCTGCTTAGCGCGCGGTTGGGTTCTCCCAAAAGATGCCGCGCCAAACTTTGCATCCGGCGGTTCAGTTCTGCGGCGATGTCTGATCCTGAGGATTTCATGCCTGCGCCCCCATCATCTTTTTGGGTTCGGGCGTGCTGCAAATGATCGGAAGGTTGGGTTTCAATCCTTGAAGAAACCTCGCCCATTCAAGATCGTGGGAGGCCCGTGTTTCGATAATCAGCGTTCCGGCACGCAGATAACTCGGCATCAACGCCATCAGTTTGTAGATGTCCGGCACAGGTGCCGTAGAAACAACTGCCGCGCAATCGACAGTTTGAACAAGGGCAGAAAAGGACTCCCGATCAAACCCATTCGGCCCCACGGGGCATTCATCGTCATCAAGAACGATCGCGATAAAGGGTCGATGATTATTCGCAGATGGAAAAGCCGTCGGCGCGGACTGCGGCATAAGAACGCAAAGGCGAACGCCAAAATCCTGCGAAGCTGTCAAAAGAGCCTTCAGATGCTCGGCTGTTTGCGGTACATCGTTCATGGCAGAACCACGCGCGCAGACGGGGCATAATGAATATCCGCTGTCGATTGACAGAGCCGTGACTGTTCATATGCTTCAACATCGGCAAGGCGATATTTGACGCGTCCGCCGACCTTAATGAACTTCGGCCCTGCGCCAATCCACCGCCACCGCTCCAGCGTTCGGCATGAAATATCCATCCTACGCGACAGCTCGACTTGATTGAGATGCTTGATTTCCGACATATGTTCTGGCCTCCGTCTTTGAAATTGTCGGAGGCCATCATCTCTTCGCGGAGATGACTAAAAAAGACGCATGAAATTGCACAAAATGATTTTGTTTTAGGCAGACTTTCTTTTCTCTTGAGCCAGCGCATTGCGGATCGTGCTGGCGCTCAAGGCCGCTTGCGGCGAGAAAGCCTGACATCCCCATTTATGAAGTTCCGCGCTTTCAGAAGAGTTCGTTTTCTTGGCAATACCGCGCTGAATGCGCGCTTTATGTTCTTCGATATAGGGATCAATCAGGCGCGGCCTACCTGCGGCTTTCTTCTGATCGGTTGGCTCGATGCAGAAAGTTTTCATGAAGGCATCCAACGCCGTCCTAAAAACCACGAGACCTTTTTCGGTGATCAATATTCCGGGATGGGATTCCGGCAGATCAAAACGCCGATCCGGATAGGACGCATAAAACCGCCGCTCCATAACCTCACCGTGGTTGAATAAAACGAACGACGCTTCGGGATCCAGCGTCAAAAAGCCGTGATGGCAAACAGGGGACGCCCCATCTTCGCTTTTTTGCAAAAAGATCGTTTCAGGAACCCACACCGCAACCAGCAGATTGCCATGGCCGATCCAATACTGAACATCCCGCCGCGACATCTGCAATTTGGCCATGATCTCGTCGAGGTAAAAGTATTCACGTTCAGGCAATGCCATATGCCACCCCTCCCATGGTTCCTCGTTTTCCAACAGGGGTTACATACCGAAAAGCCGCCAAAAGTGTCGGGGTGGCACGACGATGCTTTGACGAAAAAAGGATGATCCGGACGATAGGGGCAAGCGTTTGTGTCATGCCCACATTGTAGAAAAGGCACGAAAAACAAACAATAATCACGGTTTTCGAAGAAACCTTCAGGATCCCGCAGCGCTTTGATGGGGAGCAAAAAAGTTGGGGATAAGGTTCGCTGTTATACCGAGTTGGGGCCAAATATCACTGATGTCTGACAGGATGGATATACGTTACCCATATGGTATATAATGTTTTCGACAACAAACAGCCGAAACAACATTAGGATCGCAAATTGACTTTGGTTGTAGGCAGAGTCGCCGGGCGGAGAATTGCCGTCGTCTCGGACACTCAAATTACGGAACATGGTATGACGCTGCCAGTAACGAGCGGGGTTGTGAAAACAACCATGCTGCCCGGTATATGTGTTTCGTTCTCCAATTCGCCGGAACTTGCTGCACGGGACATTGCCAGTTTTGCAGATGCCTATCCGCAAGGCACAGGGTTCGCTAATACAGTCGCGCACTTTGAGCGGGCGAGTGCTAACTCGGAAAACGAGTATCTGATTGCCTTTGCGAAACACGCGAAGCTTGTGAAAATATCAAATGGGATAAGATCGCGCAGCGATGCAACCACACAGTGGATCGGCGACGCATTTGCATACGACCGCTTTCGGGAGTACGAAAAACGGCTGCGTCAATTTCCTGAGGCTGGTCGGGCAATAAACGCCGTGATGTTTGCGGACGAAATTAAAGACTCACCGGCGAGTGATCTATATTCGACGATGCGGCGGGTTATTTCGGACCGGGACGTGCTGAGTGTTGGTGGATTTGCTTACGTGCTGAGCGACCGCCTTGAACACTTCAGGCAATCTGCATATTGCGACATGTTTTTCGATTGGCCTAGGTCGGCAGCGGACGATTTCAATCTCGACCTGAATGACCAAATCGATTTTGGTGCGTCCGGTGAAAATTGCGAATTCACCGTTGTGCAGGCGTCGCCGAGCTACATGGGACTTAATCTCGCAGTATTCTACGTTTTGGCGGCAAAGAAGGTCTTTGTATTTGGCGCAACGCCCGACGACCCCATAATGCGTTGTCGGGTTTTAAGCAATGTGGAGCCCTTGGACATCTCATCTCGTCTAGAAGTGCATTTCGGAAAAGATTGGGGGTGGCTGATGCAAGTAATGTCTGCATCACCGAGAGCTAACACGACCAGTTTTCGAGATACTCCGATTACTTCCGGGCCAAGCGGCGTGAGATTTGGATTTCTTTGCCATTTAAATACGTTTAATACGCGCTAATTTAATTACCTTTTCTCGGAGGCACCGGTACTCCCTACACACAAGGATTAGCCGGATTACGCTCCCTCTTGCTTCCACAGTGCTTCCAGAAGTCAAAAAGGCGCCTCAGCCGCGCTTACACGCAGCTTGTAACGCTTTGATATTTTTAGATAAAATTGGTAGCAGCGGAGGGATTTGAACCCCCGACCAAGGGATTATGATTCCCCTGCTCTACCACTGAGCTACGCTGCCGCCAGAGGGGGGTACGAATAGGCAGAGAGGCTTATAATGTCAAGCTTT
>JAQUYN010000115.1 GCA_028691835.1 Alphaproteobacteria bacterium
ATTTTGAGCCTCACCCTTTTCGAGAAAACGCCGTTAGATCAGCTGCTTAACGATAGGGCCCTACAAAGTTTTGAGGGCGAGTTTCCTACCCAACTGAATCTATTCGCCTAATTGCCGGACAGCAGTGGGACAACACAATACTTAAAAACTATAGCTCTTCTCGCGATCATACACTATAAACAGCTTTTTCAGGCCAAACAAAACAGGAATAATCATGGGTTTCAATTGCGGTATTGTCGGACTGCCAAATGTAGGCAAATCGACCCTTTTCAACGCACTCACAGCAACAGCGGCAGCGCAAGCCGCCAATTATCCTTTTTGTACGATTGAACCGAACGTCGGTCGCGTCGGCGTTCCTGATGAACGTTTGGACAAATTGGCGGCAATCGCTGGTTCAGCCAAAATCATTCCGACGCAGCTTGAGTTTGTTGACATTGCAGGGCTCGTTCGCGGTGCTGCCCGTGGTGAGGGTCTAGGCAACAAGTTTCTCGCTCATATCCGTGAAGTTGATGCCATCATTCATGTGCTACGTTGTTTTGAGGATGACGACATCACACATGTTGAAAACTCTATTGACCCAATCCGCGATGCTGAAACGGTGGAAACTGAATTGATGCTGGCTGATATGGAAAGCCTCGAAAAGCGCGTGTACGCGGCGCAGAAAAAAGCGAAAGGCGGCGATAGCGAAGCCAAAGAACAACTGGCCGTAATGGAACCCGCGCTGAAAGTCCTTCAAGAAGGGAAACCAGCCCGCGTCCTATTTGAAACACTTTCTCCCGAAGAAGCCACCATCTTAAAGCAACTTCAAATTGTAACATCAAAACCCGTTCTTTACATCGCCAATGTTGCGGAATCCGATGCTGCGACAGGAAATGCCCTTTCTGAAAAAGTCATTGCCAAAGCCAAAGCGGAAGGTACCGAGTGCGTCGTCATTGCGGCAGCTATCGAAGCTGAAGTCTCGACCCTTGAAACCGAGGCTGACAAAAAAGAGTACCTTGATGCGCTTGGGCTTACGGAACCGGGCCTGAATAAGATCATCCGCGCTGGCTACCGCCGCCTTGATCTGCTGACCTTCTTCACCGTTGGACCTCAGGAAGCTCGCGCGTGGACAGTTCGCCGGAATGCGACGGCACCGATGGCCGCAGGGGTCATCCACACGGACTTCCAGCGCGGCTTCATCAAGGCTGAAACCATCGATTACGACAGCTTCATCAGCTTTAAGGGCGAAGCAGGAGCCCGTGAGGCGGGCAAGTTGCGTCAAGAAGGCAAAGACTATATCGTCAACGATGGCGATATTTTCCACTTTAAGTTCAACGTATAACCATAAACGAGACGAGCTATGGCTGGACATTCACACGCTAAAAACGTTATGCACTCCAAAGGCATCAGCGATGCCAAGAAGGGCAAAGTCTTCAACAAAATTGCACGCGAGATCATGGTCGCGGTTAAGCTAGGCTCACCAGATCCTGCGCACAACCCGCGCCTACGTGCAGCTTTGGCTGATGCCCGCGTCAAAAACATGACCAAGGATCGTATTGATCGTGCCATCAAGTCCGGAATACCCGGATCAGACGACAAGAGCACCTACGAAGAAGTGCGTTACGAAGCCTATGGTCCCGGCGGAACGGCGCTTATCATCGAAGGCTTGACCGACAACCGCAATCGCACGGCTGCCGAAATCCGCACTGCACTAGCGAAGAATGGCGGCAATCTTGGTGAAACAGGCTCTGTCAGCTTCATGTTTGATCGTTTGGCTGAAATTACCTATCCTGCGTCAAAGGCAACTGCTGACGCAATGTTCGAGGCCGTCATCGAAGCTGGGGCCGACAATGTCGACTCTGAAGAAGACGCACACTACATCACGATGAATGTCGAAGATTTCGGCACTGTCCGTTCTGCGCTTGAAGCCCAGTTTGGCGAACCGTCGAGCGCAAAACTTGTCTGGTATGCCAAAAATGATATTCCCGTCACAGGTGATGCAGCTCAACTTATCCTGAAACTGGTTGATATTCTCGAAGATAATGATGACGTTCAAAATATTTTCGGCAACTATGAGATTAGCGAAGAAGATCAAGCTGCCTATAAAGGATAAAATCATCTTTTCTTTAAGGGTTGTCTTGTCCATTATCAACAACGACTCCATCCAAAGAATCAGATGATCATCGTTTGTAAAAATTGTCGCGCCTCATTTATCGTACCGTCCTCCACGTTTTCAACGGGGGCGCGAACGGTGCGTTGTGGTGTTTGCAAATCTGTATGGAAAGAACTGCCCCCGACCAAGGGACCGCGCCCTAAACCGGGGCCAAAGTCAATGCCTGTGCCAACCCCATCTCAACACCAAAGGAGCATAACGCCCATAGACTTGGGAACAGAGATGGCGATTCCACCCGATTCACTATCCTCTGAATCCCAGTCAGAGCAGACAGAATCCACTCGCGAGAAAATCTCACTCACGCAATGGCTCAGTGGATTCAAAAACCTTATAGCGATTGCACTGGTCATCGTAATGGGCTGTCTTCTTTTTACGGCAGCTGTTATCGTTGCAGGACATAGCCTGATTATCGAAAGATGGCCTCAGATGCAGGCTCTATATATCGATTTTGGTCTAGCCCAAGACCCGTCGAAAGACAGCTTGTTCTTGCGAAACATTGTATCCGAACGACGCTATATTGACGGGGCCATGCAGCTCATTATAACGGGGGAGATCCATAGCGATGCCCAAAAAACTCAAGTTATCCCGGACTTAGCCATCGAAGCCCTTGGCCCAGACGGCCATATTATCGAAAGCTGGCGTATCGCGCCGCCAACGGCTACAATCAAATCCGGGACAACGACCAACTTTTCGACTTCTTTCCTTTCTCCCGCAGAGACAGTTGTTGAAGTCAATCTTAGTTTCGTTGAACCGCCGCATGATGAACAGTGAGGCCCCCATGGATTCACGAACAAAAGTCCTTGTCGCCGAAGACAACCCCGCTGTGCGCGAATTCGTGGAACGCGCCATCCAATCACTTGGTGTAAGCGTCACAGCCGTGGCGGATGGCCAACAAGCCTTGGATGCTCTCGACAAAGAACATTATGACGTTCTTATTACCGATATTGTCATGCCTAATGTGGATGGCATTGCCTTGGCGCTTAAAGCGGTACGCCAATACCCGGATCTTAAAATTGTCATGATTTCCGGTTACGCCCAAGAACGAATGAGGGCTCATAATCTGGATGCGCTTGTCCACCGCATTATAGCCAAACCTTTTTCACTGGAAGAAATTTGTGATGCTGTAAGTGACGTCATCAAAATATCAACAGAAAAACAACCAAAGCCGTAAACAAAAAAAATCGACACAGCATAACAGGAGCCTATTATGAAACAACGTATTCGCAAAGCCGTATTCCCTGTTGCCGGACTTGGCTCACGATTCCTACCCGCGACCAAAGTGATGCCAAAAGAAATGCTCACATTGGTAGATCGCCCTCTTATCCAGCACGCTGTGGACGAAGCTCGCGCTGCGGGTATTGAACAATTCATCTTTGTGACCAGCCGTGGCAAAGGAGCGCTTGAGGACCACTTTGATAGCAACAACGACCTCGAACGCACGCTTGACGCCCGGGGCAAGCAAAAAGAACTTGCAATCCTTCAGACAACAGAAATCCCCTCTGGCGATCTTCTCTTTACACGGCAGCGCGATCCACTTGGCCTTGGGCACGCCGTATGGTGCGCCCGCCATCTTGTCGGCAACGAACCCTTTGCCATTCTGTTGCCCGATGATGTTGTCCTCGCCAAAACACCCTGTCTTAAGCAAATGATCGAGGCCTATGACGAAGTGGGCGGAAACCTTGTCGCGGTCGTTGATGTACCAAAAGAACAAACGAACCGCTATGGAATCCTTGATGTCGAGAGCGATAATGGTCGTATGGCCAAAATCAAAGGCCTCGTCGAAAAGCCAGCCCCGGAATTGGCCCCCTCAACACTTTCCATCATTGGCCGTTATATCTTGCAACCTGAAATCTTTGGCGAACTTGAATCAGGCCGCGTCGGCGCGGGGGGAGAAATCCAGTTAACCGACGGCATGGCACGCCTAATTGGCCATCAGCCTTTCCACGGCCTCCACTATGAAGGCACGCGTTACGATTGCGGTAACAAGATCGGTTTCCTTGAGGCCAACATCGCCTTCTCACTGGATAACCCAGAGACCGGCCCAAAGGTTCGTGAGGCGTTGACCCGACTGCTGGTATAATAGGCCACTTGCATAATCTCAACATCGTCACACCGACGCAAGCCGAGGGGATCCAGTAAAACGAAAAAAAGACTGATTTTTATAGCTCTAACAAATCCGAGGCAACTGCTCACCTGCGAGCCAATCCACCATACGGGTGCCACCAAGGGTTGTTTTCATCTCAACAAAATGGTGCTCATCCTGAACAACGGTTCCGATGATGGCGGCATCGCCCCCCTGCTCGTGCGCTTGCATAACTGCCAAAAGCCTGTTGGCTTGGTCGTCGGGACAAAACGCGATCAGCTTACC
>JAQUYN010000116.1 GCA_028691835.1 Alphaproteobacteria bacterium
CCTGCGCCAAGATTGATGCGCGCATCGATAATATTGTCGGCGGCGGTACCACCGCTCACGATGGGTAGCGGCTGCGTCAAATGAAGGGAATCAAATGTCGCCGTCCCATGAACAAGGATGTTTTCGGCCTCGATGTCGCCTTCATTGCTGATAATAACTTTTTGCCCAGTCTGACCATATTCGACATTCGAGCCGCTTTCCTGCCAGATGGCTGCACGTTGGATGGCCGCGCCAACTGAAATAAACTGCATCTGGTCGTCACCGACTGGCTCTGTGCTGCCGCACGTCGTTTCAACCTGTGCATTCTTGCCCGCGGAAATAAGAACAATCGCGGGCGCATCTGGCGTGGCCCGGGCATTCTCCCAACGACAATATATATAGAAGTGTCCCCACGGATCGATTTGCTTCAGGCCCGAACCCGCACTAAAAACGCCTGCCTCATATGGAGAGCCTGCTGTGGTTACATTGCTATAATTATTGGGAAGTTTTGCAGAGTCTGCCGCCGGAACATTTGCAAACAAAACCAGCTTTTCGGGCGCAGGCGTGCACTCTACACTACGCGTTGAACTGCCCGGCGGACAGAACAAAAGGCCATCGGTGCTCAACTTTGCCGAAGCAGCCAGAGTCGTCAAACTGCCGGATAAATCCGTTTTGACGATCTGCGAATTCGTAACACTTACGTTACCACGTAAAATCTGGCTATATCCACCGAAGAGGACGCTAGAGGCAACACCAGCCAACACCAACAAATACAAAACCGGGGCAATAGCAAATCCGCTTTGATGGCGATGGCGCGTGGTCAGGAAAGCCGAGGCTTGCGCAAAGTGATTCGCGCACAGCTTCCGATTAGCAAGCCGCCTTTTTTCCAGCATCCTTTGCTTTCCCGGACCGATCATTATCACGGACCCGAAAAGTTGCTGGTATCCTCAGTTCTTCGAATAGACGACACGCTACCTTGAACCCAGATTGTATTACGCACACCGACGGGCACGCCTGTGCAACTAAGCGCAAGCGCACGGGTTCGCCGGAACCCAGATCAGTTTGCAAGTTGAATCGTTAACATTTAGTTCAAGACTGCGCAGTGGAGGCTTTTGGTTTCCTGTCTTTCGACCCCCGATGCCTCATGCCATCTTTTCATGCGATAAAATGTCGCCAAGCTTGGTAATCAAATAATCAAAGTCATCTGAACCAACATCTTCAAAGCGTGTCAAGACGCGCTCAATCACACGGGCGCGGTAACGAGGCAAGTCGCCTTTTTCACCATCCATTTCCGTTTCATGCACAACATCAAGAGCCGCTGTAACAACAGAAAACATGCTTGGCGGCATTTGGGCTCGTTCATATAAAGTCTTTAGCCCAAGCTTGCCGCCATCGTGGATCAAAATTCTCGCATTGAGCAAAGGAATATTGGCAAGGGACGCCAAAGCTGCTTCAAAAAACAGAACATCACCCATACATAGCGCACGCAAAACGATAGAGGGTGTTAGTCTGCCATGAGAATTCATCTGTCCAACAAGCTTTTCCATTTCTTGCTCGGTTGAACCAGAAACCATTTCCACAATCGTACGCTCGCGACTTTGCAAAACAAGGTCCGCCGCAACGCTTGGAGACAACTCGTGATGGGAGACAAGATAATCTCGTAACTGATTCGAAACAATGGCGGTTAAGTGCTCAGCAACAGTAATCGGTAATTGGGGCCTCTTGACCATTGCTTCCTTAACGGCTTCGCTGCTGTTAAAGCGTTCTATGGCCTTGCCATAACTCGTGTCCGAAATCTGGGCACCAACATTTTCCATCAGCTTCGTAACAGCTTTTTCGCCAGCTTGCGTAATTAGTGCATCCGAGATGGCTGGTGTCACGATGGCTCTTGTCGCAATGGCCTCTTGTTTGTTGGCAGAACCTTTTGAAATAATCTCCAACAGATCCTTTTCTGTCAGAACCTCGGATTCCTTGAGAATAGGAAGAGCAACCGACTCGATGTCATTCGCCAATTGGACAGCGACGTCATGCGGCAAACGTGCCGCATGACGTAAATTCTCCGATAGAGCTTGCCTTACGGAGGATTCCACATCCTTTGCCATCAAGCGAACGACCTCGTAAGCAAGGACCAATTCGCTTTCTGACAGCACTGGGTTTTCAATATCGCGCGCCAACTTCGTGGCAACTTCAGCACGAACAGTAGCAGACGGTTCTTCGATTAATCGTTGAACGTCTTCTTTCGACAAATGCGACGACATAAAACACTCCCCAGAGCCAAGTCCGAACTCCCCCGATCAGCGGAGGGCGCTCAGTCATAGAGTAAACTATCTTTGCTAAAATTTGCTATATTGTTAATTTCTTAAATTTGCTACATATGTGCGCCACCGCTCATAAAGTGGTGTGTTTTGATCAAGAAGACCTCTGGCCGCAAGGGAAAAACAAACATGAATCTCAAAGAACATATTCGAACAGTCCCCGATTTTCCCAAGGAAGGAATTTTATTCTACGATATAGGAACTTTGCTCGCACACGGCCCAGCCTGGAAAGAAACGGTCGAGCGTATGACAGCACTCATTGAGCCGGACAAGCCAGATCTCTTATTTGCCATAGAATCACGCGGTTTTCTTGTTGCCGCGCCGATCGCTGCACGCTTAGGCATTGGCATGGTAATGATCCGAAAAAAAGGAAAGCTGCCCGGCGCTACCTGCAGCTATCATTACGACCTTGAATACGGCTCAGACACCATAGAAATTCAGGATGGTATTTTTCCGAAAGGCTCCCGAGGTGTTTTGGTCGATGACCTCTTGGCAACGGGAGGAACGGCCCACGCAGCCCATCATCTGGCAACAGAAGCCGGGGCAACGATAACCTCTGCCGCTTTTGTAATCGAGCTCCCCTTTTTGGGCGGCCGTAATAAAGTGTCGATGCCTATTCACACCCTACTGTCCTATGATGAATGAGGCAGCGCCAAAGCTTGCGGATGATTTTTTATTATAACTCAAAGGCCTGAAACAACTAGACAACCATGTCCTCGCCGAACGAGATAGGAACAAACTTGTCGTGCCGTGTTTTGGTCTAATCCTGTAAATCGCGCACGATATACAGCAGAACCATCCTTCATCGTAACTTTCTGCAGGCTTTGCTCTGCCCCGCCCAACAAGGAGGAAAGCGTCGCAGACATGTATGAAAGGGCTTTTTGTGCCGAATCTACATCGCTAAAAGCGCCCACCTGAACGCCCCACCCTCCATATGGACTTTCGGGGGGCTTTAAAACAGAGACCGGCACCATTTCCGGCCTCTTCGGCTCAGCTATTTGTGCAGAAGCCTTCTCTGGTCGCTGTTGGGCAACGCGTTTTGAAGATACGGGTGCTTCGAGTTGCCGCGACGGGAAAGCCGCAGCCACCTTCGCTGTCGGAAAAGATACGTAGCTTGCTGTTTTACGGTTCGCCTTGTTTAGTAACACGAAAGCCTCATCAATAAGCTTTTCCAAGTGCGCATCACGCGAAGCCGCTGATTTGCCACCAAAAACGATGGCGATAATCCGCGCCCCACGCCTCTCTACAGAGGCCACAAGATTAAACCCCGAGGCACGGATGTAGCCCGTCTTTATGCCATCCATTCCCGAACAGCGCTTCATCAAGTGATTATGACTGACATGAACGCGTCCACGATAACGGAACTTTTGCGTGCTGAAATAAGGGTACATGCCGGGATAATGATTGATTAGGCTATAAGCCAGCATGGCCATGTCTCGAGCCGTTGTATATTGGTTTTTGTCCGGTAACCCGTTTGGGTTTTGAAAGACTGTTCCCTCCATCCCCAACGCGCGCGCCTGCGTGGTCATCAAGGTTGCAAACCGGGACGTATTTCCAGCCAGACCTTCAGCAAGTACGACGGCAGCATCGTTCGCAGACTCTGTAATCAACCCCAAAATTGCGTCTTTGACCGCAATAGTTTGGCCAGCACGCAGCCCGAGCTTGGACGGAGATTGTGATGCAGCCTTCGCAGACACAGGAAGCTGGGTATCCAGCCGGACACGCCCCCCCTCAATCGCTTGAAAAGTCAGGTAAAGCGTCATCATTTTGGTCAAGGAAGCCGGATAACGCCGTCCGCGACTGTTCCGCTCATAAAGAACCTCGCCACTGTCAGCGTCAAGAACAAGGGCAGCGTAAGTCTCCGTCGTTTGGACGGAGGGACGGCGCGCCTTTGTTTTCTCTTGCTTTTTGGCTAGCGCAGGATCTGCCCCCCCAACGCAAAGGATGGCAAGAAAAACAAAGCCGACACATACTCGTCGAATATGCCAACTCTTTTGGTCCATACGCACGAAAAACATGAAACCCAAACCCAACGACTCACAGCGAAACAGACAGCAAGATGTAAGTAAAGTGGCACAAAAGCAAGGCGAACATTTTTTTTGGAATCCTATCGCTTACATCCTTGACAAGGTTAACGACGAATTTTATGTTGTGGGTGTCTGTTGCACTGCAGCATATACAAATGTGTGGCATGTTGCGCGTTCT
>JAQUYN010000117.1 GCA_028691835.1 Alphaproteobacteria bacterium
GAAATGGCGTTTCAGCCAGTCGTCACTCTTCCTTGATTATCTATGTGGGAACCAAACCTATGAATGCACGCCATGGGGCACACCAACCTATAACGTCTTCGGATGGCAGCGCCCTTGCTATCTTATAGGTGAAGGATTCGTAAAATCTTATAAAGAGCTGATGGAGACAACAGAGTGGGATAAGTACGGCACGGGCCGCTATGAAAAGTGTGCAGACTGCATGGTCCATTGCGGCTATGAACCGACCGCAGCCGAAGATGCGCTTCAGCATCCCCTAAAATCGATGTTCGTCGCGTTACGCGGTCCTCGCACAGAAGGCCCCTTTGCCCCGGAACTGGACACAAGCAAGCAACGCCCCGCCGAGTTCGTCTTCAGCAAGCACGTCGAAGAAACATTGGAAGCCATCAAGTTAGGCAAAGCCCGTACCGTCACCGACAACAGCGAAATGTCAGAGGTGTCAACCGAGGATGATCATGCTTGTGGTTGTTGTTCCTGTTGCTGCGGAAAGAAATAATACCAACGATCAGATGAAGTGACTCTTAGGGTCACGAGCGGTCGCGAGGAAGAGGACGCTCGCTGGAGCGGAAAAGAAATTACAAACAAGGGTGAAGCCCAGCAAGCGTCCTGCGAGGCGCGGAGCGAGTGATGTTGGGCTTGCGTTCCGTTCATGCGTTTCTTGGTATAAGTGCGCTTAATACCAATCCGTTCTATGAACTGACGTATTGAGAGCGGCCCTTTCAATGAGTCATTTCATAAGTCCGCTGGTATAACACAGAGAAGCTAGGCTTCTCTTGCAATGTCGCGCATCACATCGACGGCGCGGCGCAAAGAGCGCATGGCACGTTGCGTGCTGAATCCAAGACGTATAAGTTCTGGAATTTGGCGCGGATCCTTTTTAACAGAGTCGTAAACTGCACGATAATCGATGCCGCCATCGGCCAATAAAGGCACACACGCAGCAGCGGGAAGCGACGTATCAAAAGAGTCTGAAACGGCACGCACAACATTAAAAGAAATCCCACAGTTATCCGCTGCGCGTGCGACGATATGACTTTCCATATCGACAGCAAGGCATCCGGTACGGCGAAAAATCAAAGCCTTATCTTCAACCGTCGTCGCCATATGGTCGCTCCCCCATATTGGGACACTTAACGTGCCGGGAAGTTTATCACGAAATTTCTTATTCCAAAGATCATCTGATTCCCAAGCACCTCTGGCAACCATAACAGTCATGCCCAGCAAAAGATCGCCCGCGACAAGATCAGAGCTCAAGCCGCCGCACAAACCAAAGCTTATCAAGCGGGTCACGCCCTGATCAATCATCTGTTGGACAAGCGCACGGGCAAGATCGGGCTTTGATGCTGAACAGCCCACAAGCACGCCCGGAATTCTGTCTGCGATCTTCGCTTCACTTTTAAGGCCGCATAGAATTCCAATCATGTTCCTCACATCCCATAAAGAACATGGGCAGAATTGCCCTGTTTTAAGTTCTTATACCGCGCTAACGTCCACAACGGAAAGAACTGTTTATACCCGCGATAACTCAGATAAAAAACGCGCGGGAACCCAACAGCGGTGCAATGTTCTTCCTGCCATGACCCATCATCGTTTTGCGTCACTATGAGATGCTCGATACCTTTAGCAACGCCAACATGATCCACCTCACCCGCAGCCAGTAAGGCGAGCAAAGCCCACGATGTCTGTGTCGGCGTACTCGGAATACCCTGTCCCTTGGGCTGTCCCTTATAATAACTCGCGCCGCTTTCGCCCCAGCCGCCATCTTCTTGTTGAACGGAAAGAAGCCAGTCCACAGCACGACGGATCATGGGATCTTGATGATCAATGCCTATTGCGTTCAGCGCGCAAAGAACCGACCACGTCCCATAGATATAGTTAGTACCCCATCGCCCGAACCAACAACCCTCCGGCTCTTGTTCTCGACGTAAATAATCAATAGAGGCCGCAACGCTAGGATGATCCTTCTTATACCCGAGCTGAGCCAACATCGACAAACACCGCGCAGAAACATCCGCGCTTGGCGGGTCAAGCAGCGCCCCATGGTCTGCGAACGGTATGTGGTTGAGATAGTAATAATCATTATCGGCATCAAAAGCGCCCCAACCACCATTCTTGGATTGAAGGCCCAAGACCCACTCAACGGCACGATCAATTGCAACACGATATTTATCATGATCCAAACGATCCAAGGCCATCACAACAACAGCCGTGTCGTCAAGATCAGGATAATAGGCATTATTATACTGAAAAGCCCAACCACCAGGACGAACATTTGGCCGCCACACGGACCAATCCCCGACCACATCCAAAATCTGTCGGCCAATTAGCCAATCGCACGCTTGGCTCGGAATATCTTTATCTAACCCAGCTTCCATAACAGCATGTGCGGACAACGCCGTATCCCACACTGGCGAAAAGCATGGCTGGCAATAGGTCCGCTCTGGCAAATCAACAACCATATGATCAATCGACTTGCGAGCTATAACAAAATCAGAATCGTTCATAGAACGGCCAAGCGCATTAAACATCATCGTCGTGTTGGCCATGGCGGGATAGATCGCACCAAGCCCATCGATACCGTTCAGGCGCGTCTTAACCCAGTCAACGGCTTTATCAATTGACTTCTGGCGCAGACCCTTTGGGGAAAAAGGCTCGGCTACTCTCAACACAGCATCGGCAACCCTAAAGAACGGCACAAAGAACGAGCCAGAAGGATTGCTGTGCCAATTCTTGACTTCATAAGGCGGCGTAACAAACAGCTCATCAATTGTAATACCCTTGGGGTTTTTCGCCAACGGCTTCAGCGCAGACAAAACAAGAAGCGGCACAATAACCGTACGCGACCAATAGGCAATCTTGTTTAAGTGAAACGGGAACCAGCGCGGCAAGATCATAATCTCGACAGGCATAACAGGCACGGCCTTCCAAGGCACGGAACCAAACAGAGCCATTTGGATCCGCGTAAAGACGTTGCTTCTTTCAGCCCCGCCATGCGCCAAAATAGCCTGACGTGCGCGCACCATATGAGGAGCATGAACATCGTCGCCAATACATTTCAAGGCGAAGTAGGCCTTAACACTGG
This sequence comes from Alphaproteobacteria bacterium, assembly GCA_028691835.1. Taxonomy (GTDB): domain Bacteria; phylum Pseudomonadota; class Alphaproteobacteria; order UBA9219; family UBA9219; genus UBA8914. The sequence goes on from JAQUYN010000117.1 coordinate 3,101, forward strand.
CGCTCATATCGAAAGAGCCGCGATGAAATAAAGGCCAACCGCCATGTTCATCTTCTTGAATCGAACGCAGATAGTTGCCCATGCGGTCATGTAACTCTTGCCGCACATCACCCAAGAAATGATCCAGTAAAACAAACTCGGCCGGAATGGTCGCATCAGCCTCAAGCTCAAAGCACCAATGCCCATCGTCTTTTTGCAATTGAGCGAGAGCCTCCGCACTGCCAGACAAAGCCTGATCAAGAGCGGCAGCCCCACCAGAAAGCAAAGAATAAGAAACTGAAGCCGTCGCGCCTATTGTCATCGCACCAACCACGAAAAATGAGCCCATAGAAAGAGGAGAATGCGCAAAAAGAATGAAAATTTCAAGAAAGATAAGTCGTTAATGGACTTTCAGCATATCTTCCAACAAGAATAGACATCAAAATTGGAGAAAATCAGTGCCGGATACCGAAAAAGCGATAATATTTAAGTCCTTGCCCAAAAGCTTCGACGCGGCGAACCCATAAATCAACTTCACGAACAACAATTAATTTTGTCGGAATATCGGGTCTATTCATAATCATAAAATCAACAAGGTTCTTAAGTCCGGTCAAAATCATGGCGCGATAGGCGTCAGTTTGATCCTCGGCAACGCGCAAATCATACCCCATGCCTTTCCACTGCTTGATCATTTCGATAGAGGAAAGAGGCGCAGCCCCATTCTCACGTTTCAACCACTGAACAATGGCAGGTTTCTCACGAGCCACAGGATCAAGAATATAGTCAGTAAAAACAATCTGGCCACCTCCAGTCTTAATGCTCGCATCAATGGCCTTAAAGAACTTATCCTTTCCAATTGTCTTATAGAAAATCTCACGCGCAAAAATGCAGTCAAACTTGCGTGACGCCGTAAAATTGACAGAATCATAGGGAACAATGCTTGCCGTTTTGCTTTTTCCCGATGCAATCGACATGACCATGCCACGTGCGGCAAGTGTCCCGTCCGCCTCCATACCCGTAACATAAGTTTTATATTCATCCACAAGTAAGCGGGCAAGGTCACCAAGGCCAGCACCGAGATCAAGGACGCTCATATCAGAGTTGATCCCCAGAGGACTTGAAAGCGCAGTCAAATAAGCGTCGCCTCCGGGCAAAGCATGCCCCTCCCCCCACAACTTCTCAAGAACGCCAACACGATCCGCATTCCACACTTGAGGCTCACGGACAGGCTTAACAACGGGGTTTCCAGCTTCATCAAGCGGCGCGTTGTTATCAGACTGGC
>JAQUYN010000042.1 GCA_028691835.1 Alphaproteobacteria bacterium
CAAACGGTATGACGGCCAAGACCGATACGATTTCAGGTTTGTTCATGAACAAACCTTTCTATGATAACTATGGATCGACAGGCCCCGTTTTGCGTGTTCGCGCCTGTTATGACCATTTGCGCAATCAGCGCGAAGGTGAAGTTCATATGTTCTTTGCTGAATGGTTGGTTCGTGCCCGTATGTTTTATGCCATTGCGGATCGCGTGCAGGCTTTGCGTGTGCACAAGATGCTGCCATTGCCCCCGACACTTCCCACAACAGTCAAGCGTGAGCGTGCGATTAGTGAAGTTGCGACGCGGTTGAATGATCTTGAATGGACGGCTGCGTCTATCTCTGCGGCGGCCAAAACGCCCCCGGAAATCGCCCGCCTTGCTAAGGTTTATGCGGCAGCTACGTCTGCGGGGAAAACGGCGGCACAGGCGGCCATGGCCGCTGTTGGCGGTGTTCCTGAAATTGTGACAGAAGCCCCACGTATGTTTGATGACGAAAGGCCCCCAGCTGGGAAGGCTTCCTCAACTGGGGCTTCTTCAGAAGGCAGGGCTGCGCAGCCTGTGACGTGGGCTCCGGCGGAGACAGATCAAAGTGTGGAGACAGGCTCCTATGAAGATGATGATTATGGCGAGACGGCTGCGCGGACCTCTGCCACATCAGCTGCTGGCCGTGGTGCTTCTGGCACGTCTCGCGGCTTTATGCCTCAGGAAATTGATACGGCTGTTGTGCCGAAGGTTGGGGGCGTTGAAGATGCGGAAGCTGATGTTACCAAACTGAAACTGCCAGAGGATATTACGGCTTACATCGAAGGCATGGCGAGTAAGTTTAATAAAGGTCTCGGCGGAGAAGCCTCGAAAGAAAGCGAATAAAGAAAGACGCGACGAATCAGTCGGAGTTCTGTACATTTTGGGGCGGAAAGAGATTATCAGATTTCTTCCGCCCTTTTTGTTGGCAAGCCCCCATCATGGACTTGCCTGACCAACAAACGTTGAGGCTTTATGCGCATTCTTCATATTATGGCGGGCCGTGGACTCGGCGGTGCAGAAACGTACGCGACTGACATTATGCTCAGCCTTCAGTCACGTGGCATTGATCAATGTGCCGTCGTCGCTGATGATGCGCCGCGCACCCCGGAACTTCGTGCCAGTGGGGTTCGGTTGTCAACGGACGTGCTGTCCTTTCCTTTTCGCCCATATCAGCGGTGGAAATTAAAAAAGCTGATCGCCAAAGAAAAACCAGATCTTATCCATTGCTGGATGCGCCGCGCCGCAAGCCTGATGCCTGATTGGCAAGACGGCCCCGTTATCGGCTGGTTTGGCGGTTATTACGATCCCAAGAACTTCACGCGGTGTACGGATTTTGTCGGCGTGACACAGGGAATTGTCGATCATCAAATCGCGAAAGGCATCCCTTTTGACCATGCCTTTTATGTGCCAACATTTCCTGATGTGAAAGACGAGGTTGCCACCGACCGCGCCGCTTTAAACACGCCTGCCGGAGCTCCCGCCGTTTTGGCGCTGTCACGCCTGCACAAGAAGAAGGGGCTCGATACGTTGTTGCAGGCTGCCAAGCTTTTGCCCGGCGTGTATTTTTGGTTGGCGGGTGAGGGGCCCTTGCGCGAGAAGCTTGAGAAAATGACGCGCAAGCTGGGGCTTGAAGATCGGGTTCGTTTCCTTGGCTGGCGCACGGATCGCGGCGCGTTGCTCCGTGCAGCGGATGTTTGCGTTCTTCCTTCGCGCTATGAGCCCTTTGGTACGGTCTTGCTTGAAGCTTGGGCCGCCGGAACGCCGCTTGTCGCTGCGCGAAGCGCGGGACCTGCCGCTTATGTAACGGATGAAAAGAACGGCCTGTTGGTCCCTATCGATGATCATCAGGCTTTGGCGAAGGCTTTGGATCGTGTTGTCAAGGATGAGGCTCTACGTCGTCGCATGATTGCCGATGGATTTAATACCTATAGCCGCAGCTATACGCGTAAAGTTGTAACGGATAAAATGATCAAGCTTTATGAAAAATTGATCGCTGACAAGAAAGGCTAATCTTATGCAAAATTTTGTTTTCCAAAACAGTGTGAAGATCTTGTTCGGCAAGGGGCAAATCGCCGCTATCGTTGCAGAAATTCCGGCTTCAGCGAAGGTCCTCATCACGTGCGGTGGTGGCAGCGCCGAGAAAAACGGCACGATGGATCAAGTCCGCGCCGCTTTGAAGAACCACACATTCGAGATTTTTCGTGGGATCGAACCGAACCCGACCTATGAGACGTTGATGAAAGGCGTCGAGGTTGTGCGGACGCAAAAGATTGATTTTTTGTTGGCTGTTGGTGGGGGATCGGTGATTGATGGCACCAAGTTTATTGCCGCCGCCGCGCCGTTCGATGGCGAGCCGTGGGATATTGTTACCAAGGGGCTTGCGTTAACGTCTGCTGTGTCCATTGGTACCGTGCTGACACTCCCCGCGACGGGTTCTGAAATGAATGGCGGTGCTGTCATCAGTCGTAAGAGCACGCAGGATAAACTGGCCTTTCGCTCGCCGCTCGTGTTGCCGCTTTTCTCGGTCCTTGATCCCACGGTGACGTATTCCTTGCCGCCGCGTCAGATTTCGAACGGCATCTGTGACGCGTTTGTGCATGTGATGGAACAGTATTTGGTAAGTCCCAGTGAGTCCGCTTTGCAAGATCGCTTTGCCGAAAGTATTTTGCAGACACTTATCGAGGATGGCCCCAAAACATTGGCAAACCCAACGGATTACGAGGCCCGTGCTAGCTTGATGTGGTGCGCGACGATGGCGTTGAACCAGCTGATCGGGCAGGGCGTCGGGCAGGATTGGTCGTCTCATCGCATCGGTCATGAATTGACGGTGCTTTATGGGCTGGATCATGGGCAAACCTTGGCGGTTGTTTTGCCTTGTGTGATGCAGGCACGACGCGAAGCCAAGCACGCGAAGCTCGTTCAGTATGCTCACCGTGTTTGGGGGCTGACAGAAGTGAACGAGGAGGTTCTGATTGATCAAGCGATTGATCGCACACGTGCGTTCTTTGTCTCTCTCGGTTTTCCTTCCAAGCTAGAAGGGTATGGCGTAACCTGTGACATCGACAAGGTTGTCGCTCAACTTGACCGCCATGGGCTCAGCGCCTTGGGCGAGCGAGGCGAGGTGACGCCTTCCGTTGTGCGGCAGATCTTAGCCGCAGCATAAACCTACCGCCACCTGTTGTATTGAATCCTCACATTTGCCAAAACGTGGCTTTCATGCACACGCCGCTATTTTGTTGTCTAAAGCCATGAAGAACAAGCTGACAAACCGTTATGGTTAATGTAAAAGAGAATCACTCTTATGCGCTCTGCCCCCGTCTTTCCTTCCCTCTGGGTATGAGTTTTCCGCGATCTTTGACCTTGTAGGTGGATGCTGCCATGACCGAAACTTTAATTGAAAACAAGACGTTTGATGAAATTAATGTTGGCGATTTTGCTAAGATTACACGCAAATTAACGCGTCGCGATATTGAGCTTTTCGCGATTGTTTCTGGTGACATTAACCCCGCCCATTTGGATGATGAATATTCATTCAAAAGCCGTTTCCACGGCGTTATTGCGCATGGCATGCTTTCCGGCGCGATGTTTTCGGCTGTGTTGGGGACGAAGCTTCCCGGACCTGGCACTATTTATCTTGATCAAGGGATCAAATTCCTAAAGCCCGTTCGCCCTGATGACACAATTGAAGTCACGGTCACGGTTGCTTCGAAGGATGCGGAGCACGGAACACTTTCGTTGAACTGTATCGGCGTGAACCAAAAGGGCCAAGAAGTCGTCATTGGCATTGCCACGGTGCTTGCGCCGACGGAAAAGATCCGTCACAGCTATGCCGGATTGCCGGAAGCTAACATTCTGCATCATGACCGCATGAGCTTGCTGATCGAAAAGGCGAAGAGTTATGATCCGTTGCGTACGGCTGTTGTCCATCCTTGTGATGCCACATCGCTTGAAGGTATGCACGACGCCAAGGTTGCTGGTCTTATCATCCCTGTCCTTGTCGGGCCTGAGGCTAAAATTCGAGCGGCCGCTCTTGCTGCAAATATTCCTTTGGATGGTTGTGAAATCGTCGATGTTGAACACAGCCACGCGGCGGCAATCACAGCGGTTGCTTTGGCCAAGGAGGGCAATGTTGGCGCCTTGATGAAGGGCAGCCTTCACACGGACGAACTGATGGCCGCCGTTGTTCATCGCGAAAAGGGCTTGCGGACTGAAAGCCGCATGAGCCACGTGTTCGTGATGGATGTGCCAACTTATAAGTTCCCCCTTCTGATCACAGATGCTGCGATCAACATTGCGCCAGACCTTGAATGCAAAAAGTATATCACGCAAAACGCCATTTATATGGCCCATGCGCTCGGCTTGTCGGATCCCAAGGTTGCCATTTTGGCGGCTTCGGAAACGGTCAACCTCAATATGCCAGCTACGCTGGATGCGGCCGCGCTTTGCAAAATGGCCAATCGTGGACAGATTGTCGGCGCGACGATGGACGGACCTTTGGCTTTTGATAATGCGATTAGTCTTGAAGCTGCGCGGATTAAGGGCATTGATTCACCTGTCGCAGGGCAAGCCGATGTTCTGGTTGTTCCCAACATCGAGTCGGGCAATATGTTGGCCAAGCAATTGGCTTATCTTGGCGCCGCTGAGGCCGCAGGCATTGTGTTGGGTGCAAAAGTGCCCGTTATGTTGACAAGCCGTGCCGATCCTCCTCATGCGCGCCTTGCGTCTGCAGCGCTGGCTGTGTTGTCCAATGTTGAACAAAAGAGTCGTCTCGGAGAATAACCTATGGACCAGAAATCTGCCGTTCTCGTGATGAATGCCGGCTCTTCAAGTTTGAAGTTCGCCCTGTTTGTTGCGGCAAGTGATGAATGTATTGGCCGTGGGTCAATTACGGGCATTGGCACGAAGGCCGTTTTTGTCGCCAAGGGCCCCGGTTTCGATGGCAAAACGTTGCCACAGGTCGATGATGAGAATTGCACGTCGCCATCGGAAGGTGCGCGGCTTCTTCTTGAATGGCTGGACGTTATTATGCCGGACATGAACTTGATTGGCGTTGGTCATCGTGTTGTTCATGGCGGTGATTTGGGTAAGCATACGATTGTTCGCCCGTATATTCTTGCTTATCTAAAGACTCTGATCCCCTTGGCCCCGCTGCATCAGCCGTTTAACCTCGATATTATCGAGTTTTTGCAGCAAATCAGGCCGAGCGTGCCACAAGTGGCCTGCTTTGATACGGCCTTTCATACGACGATGCCGAATATTCAAACGCGCTTTGCGCTGCCGCGTATTTGGCATGACAAGGGTGTTCGTCGTTATGGGTTCCATGGTTTGTCTTATGAGTTTATTGCAGGCCGCATCAAAGACCTTTCGCCAAACTCCTACCAAGGCAAGACCTTGGTTATGCATTTGGGGAACGGGGCCAGTATGTGCGCCATGGAAGGCGGCCTCAGTTTCAGCACGACGATGGGCTTTTCCGTTATCGATGGCCTGATCATGGGGACGCGTCCCGGTGCCTTAGATCCCGGTGTTATCCTTTATTTCTTACGTGAAGCCAAACTTGATGAGCCTGCAATCGAACGCATGCTTTATCATGATTCAGGGTTGCGCGGCGTGTCGGGCATCAGCAACGACATGAGTGTGTTGTTGGCAAGTGACAATCCCCATGCACGTGAAGCGATTGATCTGTTTTGCCTGCGCATTACGAAAGATGCCGGTGGCCTTATCAGCTTGATGGGCGGCACGGATGCCATCGTCTTTACGGGTGGCATGGGTGAGAATTCCGGTGAGATTCGCGCGCAAATTTTGAACTCGCTGGCTTGGCTTGGCGTTACCTACGACATGGAAAAGAATGTGAGCTTGGCTCACGGGGAGGAAGCTATGATTTCTCTGCCGGACAGCAAGATTCAGATTTGGGTTATCCCAACCAATGAAGAGGTTGTGATTTCACGTCATACACACGCAGTTTTGACGGCTAAGCATTAAAAGTCAGTTTATGATCTTGAAGCGGAATTTGACCGATACAACCATCCCGTTTTTCAACGGGATGGCTCTTGTGGGCGCATTTGCTCAAAAGATCATAAACACGCTCTAATACCAGCGAGCCTATGAACGGACTCATTGAAAGGGCTGCTCTCAATCACTCGCTCTGCGCCTCGCACGCCTCTTGCCGGACGGGTGCTTTGTTTAGGTCTGTCCGGTGAGAGGATCCCTCCTCGCAACCACTCGTGACCTGATTGGATGCTTTCATTCGAGGGTTGGTATAAGGTAACTCTGCTGCCGTTTGAAAATCCGGCGCATAAGCTTTGACGATAGAGGCGGCTTCGCCGCTTGCGTTGAGGGCAGCGATGGTTGAGTCCAGCGTGTTTTTCAGATCTGTTTCGGCCCTTTTGACCGCTAACGACGTGCCGTACAGCCGCACAGGTTTGCCGCTCAAGGCGAGTTTGAGTTTCACATCCGAATGCGCATTAAAGCGACGCAGCCCGCCTGGGTTGCCAAAACCAATATCGGCCCTCTTGAATGCGACATCCAGATAGAGCTGTGTTTCATCGACGGCTTGAATGGCTAAATCTTCTTGCGCCTGAGGAAACAGCCTTTGCTTGACGGCAAGTGTCGCGTTATCGACGATTTTGATGCGGACATTCGGTTTATTTATGCTTTCAATCGTAGCAAAGCGGCTGCTGTCAGCCCGTTCTGTTACATAGAGCCCCGTGTAGAACACCGCTTGCGATAGCAGAGCTATGCGTGCGCGAGCGCCAGATTGATAAACGGGTACGCACATTACGTCGAATTTACCAGCGTTCAAGCCTTCATGAAAGCTTCCCCACCCCGTTTCTTCTGTCCATACCACTTTGACGTCCAGTTCTTTGGCGAGGGCGGACATATAATCAAACGCAATTCCAGAAAACGATCCCGTATTTGGATCGCGCAGCAAATAGGGTTCGGAAACGACATACCCGCAGCGGATCGTACGGGTGCGCTCTATTCTTTCCAATGCTGTTTCAGTGTGTGTTCTTGTGCCTAATGTTGTGTGACGCATAGCGGCAAAGCCAAGCCCCATTGTCGCAGTAATCAGTAACGTCAAATATCCGACTTTCATAAGGCTCCCCCTTGGTTTTTATATGTCGCGTTAACTTATCGGGGCATTCTCCGGCAAGCTCGGTGAAAGCAAAAAGGAAAGGGGTCGTAACGGATTATTAAAGTCTGTTATGATATAAATAAGGATTATGAACGACTTTTTGATTACACCCTCTTTGGTGAAAGCCGCGCGCGCTTTGCTCGATTGGCAGCAAGCAGATTTGGCGCGTGCTTCCTCTGTTTCGCTAACGGCGGTCAGAGCTTATGAAAACAACCTTCGCTCACCGCGTCCAAGCACGGTGCAGGCGTTGCAGGATACGCTTGAACAAAAGGGGATAGAGTTTCTTGTGGGCGGGGGGCTGCGCCTCATAGACGACATGACAAGCGTGATACGCTTTAGCGGACCTGATTTCACGCGCAAATTGAATGAAGATATTTATGCCTCTGTGCGCGACCCTCAGTCCGAAATTCTAACGGTATCGGCTGATGAAGGCATGTGGCGGCGCGTGCCTCATATGCGGCAGGCGAATGATGAATATCTGGCTTGGTGTGAGAAAACCGGCATGTTGCTGCGCCATAAAATGCTTATTCCCGAAGGTGACTACACTTTTAATTTCCCACGACAGGTTTACCGCGCTTTGCCTCACGAATTGGTGGGCAAGATATGTTACACGCTTTACGCTGATCGACTGACGCTTATTCTTTGGAAAAGACGACAAGTCATTGTTCTTCGCAACAAGGCGGTTGTGGAAACTTTCCGAAATCAGTTTATGTACTTGTGGCGGCTGGCCAAACCCGTTTAGACCCGCTTTATACCAGCGGGTCTATGAGCGGACTCACTGGTGGCGTTGTTTTTACTCATTCGCTCTGCGCCTCGCACTCCTCTTGCCGGACGGCACCCCTTGCTTTTTAAGGAGAGGACTGTCCGGCGAGAGGCTATCTCCTCGCAACCGCTCATGACCCAGCGCGTCGGTTCATCGGGCGGTTGGTATTATCCGATGCATTGATTTGGATGTCCTTTGTGTTAATGTTCGTATTGAACAACGTCGTTTCCTTTGAACCAGTTTTGCTTATGACCAAAATTCTTTCAACCGTCGTCCTATCCCTTCTTGCTGGCCTTGCTGGTGCGTGGCTTTATGCGTCCACCGCCGCGCCAATGCCATCATCGTCTGAGGCCCAAAACGAAACAGCTTTTGACCGTGTGATGCGCACAGGTGTGATCCGGTGCGGGTATGCTTCGGCTCCCCCTTTACTGATGAAAGATCCAAACACGGGCGTCCTTTCTGGCATCGGTTATGAGGTTATGGAAGTCATGGGGAAGGCGTTAAGCCTCAAGATTGACTGGGCTGAGGAAATGGGGTGGGCACTTTTTCCTACGGCTTTAAAAAGTGGGCGCATTGATGCATTTTGCGTCGGCGCGTGGCCAAGCGCAGCGCGTGCTCGCGAAGTTGATCAAACAGGGCCTCTGTCCTATCAGCCCTATTATGCTTATGTGCGACCTGACGATGCGCGGTTTGATAACAAGATTGAAGCGGCTAACGATCCCTCGATCAGCATCTCAACGATGGATGGTGACACATCGCAAATTATTTCGCGCAGCGATTTCCCGAAGGCCAAGCTGCTGAGTTTAGTCGAAACGGCTAATCCCGATGAAATGCTTATTAATGTGGCAACGGGAAAAGCTGACATCGCGTTTATTGAACCTTCATTTGCCACAAGATTTAACGCTCAAAATCCGGGTAAGATAAGACAAGTTGTGCTGTCCCAACCTTTGCGCGTTTATGGAAATGTCTTTTTTATTGCGCAAGGAGAAAATCGCCTGCGGCAAATGCTAAATACGGCGTTGACCGAGCAACTTTCAAGCGGCACGGTTGAACGCATTATTCAGAAATTTGAGCCTGTCCCCAATGCGATCCTACGCGTTGCCCCGCCTTATGCTACGCCTTCATCCTCTCGATAAACGCGTTGCACGCGGTTTCCGATGGCTGTCAGAAGTTCATAGGGTATGGTGCCTGCTTCTTGTGCGGCAACATCGATGGGGCGGTGTGGTCCTATCAGCGTGACGGGTGCGCCCAGCGCAAGGGCGTTTTCGGGAACGTCGGTCACATCAATTGTGATTAAATCCATCGAGATGCGCCCGACAACAGGGGCAGGGTGCGTGCCGATCATCACCGTGCCTTTGTTGTGTAGGGTGCGGTGATAGCCATCGGCATAGCCGAGTGCGATGACGGCGACGCGGCTCGGTCGAGTGAAGCGATGTGTTGCGCCATAGCCAACGGTGCTTTCGGTCGTGGCTTCATGAACTTGCAGGATGGGCGAGCAAAGCTCGATCACGCCCTGCATCGGGTTGGGCAGATGCGGCGTGGGATTGCCGCCGTAAAGTGCGATTCCGGGCCGCGCGAGGTCAAACAAATAGTCCGCACCCCAGAAGATGCCGGACGAGTTGCAAAGGCTCACAGGGGCCTTGGGAAGCCGCACAAGGGCCTCTTTCATGCGGGCCAGTTGTTCGGGCGTCATGGGACTTGTGACATCATCAGCGCAGGCTAAATGACTGACCCAAGCCAGAATCTCAATGCCGTCAAGAAGCTCGGGGTTTTGCGCAAGAGCCCCTTGTTCACTCGATGGAAGGCCAAGCCTATTCATGCCCGTATCTAGGTGGATCATCGCGGGCAGATGCATTTCTTTTTCGCGAGCAAAGGAAGCCCATGCTTTGATAGCCGTTAGATGATTGAGCATCGGTGTGATGTTCTTTTCCGCAGCTTCTTCGAAAGAGCCGGGGTCAACACCATGAAGCGGCGTGATTACAGCGTAGTGAATGATTTCACGTAAGGCGAGGGCTTCTTCAAAATGTGCCGTGAAAAAAGTGCGGCATCCGGCATCAAAAAGCGTTTGCGCCACCTCTTCCATACCAAGACCATAGGCATTGGCTTTGACAGCGGCCCCGACTTCAGTCGGTGAGGCGTTGTCGCACAGAAAGCAGTAATTGGCGGCAATGCGGGAGAGGTTGATAAGCGCATAAGGTGAAGTTTGCATGCGTTCATATTAAGGCTGTTGTGTGGTCTGGGCAAGATATAGATGATCCCACGATAAAATAGACCTCTTGCATAACCTACTTTACAAATGCAATCGGGCCTTTTTCACTTGTCCGGATGAGCGATGCGCCACGCAGCCGCAAGCGGCAACAGGGCTTTTTTGAAATAGCTCGTTGCTCCATGAATTTTTCAGCAGACTGCTATAGGTTTTGGGCACAAAAAAAGGCCGTAACTTTTGTGAGTTACGGCCTTTTTAGCATTTGATTTAGCGTAAAGCTAAGCCAGGCTTACTGTGTAATCACAGAAACAGCGCGGCGGTTTTGAGCCCAAGCTGCTTCATTGCTACCGAGAACGGCGGGGCGTTCTTTGCCATAGCTAACTGTCCTGACGCGTTCGGCAGAGATACCTGACGCAACAAGGTAGTTCTTGGCGGCAGAAGCGCGACGTTCACCCAAAGCAAGGTTGTATTCGCGTGTGCCACGTTCGTCGCAATGGCCTTCCATTGTGATCGTGACCGAAGGATACTTCTTCATCCAAGCGGATTGGCGATCCATGGTGGCGCGTGCTTCAGCCGAAAGATCCGACTTGTCGAAGCCAAAGAAAATGCGGTCGCCAACGTTGACAACCAAATCTTCTTGTGAACCAGGACGTGCAACGCCCATTCTACCGCCAGCACCAGCGCCGTCAACACCAGCAGAACCGTCGTCAGTACCGGTTGTGTCGCAAGCTGAGACCATAACCAGTGCCGCCATCAGACACATAAACTTCTTTAACATAGCTTCCCCCTTCGTGAACCTCTGGCGGATTAAGCTGGAGTCGTTTCTTGACGCCTTCAGCCTTGGCCGAGATGATTGATATAAGTTTTTTTGCTACAGCCGAACCCGGGTATAGCACCGCTTGTTCATCAATTTCTTTGTCGACAACAAAATTATCTGCACCGAAACTGAGAGAACCTTAAGCAAAGTAACGCTTGCGGTTTTGTGAATCAAGGGGAGTCATTTTAATTCTTTATTTATTATGAGTTTGCCGCAGGAGTCGTGGCTTAACTGCAACAGAAAGCATAACTTTGGCCCTAATTGTGGCGGAATGAAGCTGAACTTGCCATATTCTTGCCTTGATGCGTGCTTGAAAAAAACGCGGATATAAAGATCCGCGTTTTTAGGATGGGATGAAGTGTTGTTATATAACCCGAGTTATGGGTTGATACCGGTGATAAACATAAAGGACTCGTCATCGCGAGGCCCCTTCTTCAGGGGCCGTGGCGATCCATCTCCTACTATTTCAACATGGGCCTACGTTGAAAATGCGGGCGATGGATGGCCTCCTCGCAATGACACCGTTCTTAATTTTATCAGTGTGTTATACCCATAATACCAGTGAGTCCGCTCATAGACCCGCTGGTATAACCCGTCGGAGCAAATGAGTTTTTTAGCCGCTTCTACAGCGTTTCCCGATTAGGTTGACGCTTTGTTGACGATATGCAACCGCTCTATCCTATTGTTTATCGAGCCGATTCACACGAATGCTTGGCGCAAAAGGGGCCAACCTTATCGCGAGCTGCTTTAGGGAATAAGGGGTGACCAAGCCGGGTCAGACGCATCCATGGGTGTGGGGACTTCGCGTTCATTAAAGCCCGTTAAGTCAATGCTGTACAGGCGCGCACGATGAACACGTCCCCCGGGACCTGTGGGCAGATCCTTGAAATACATCAAAACGCGACCATTCGGGGCCCATGTTGGGCCTTCAACGTGGTAAGCTTCCGTTAAAAGACGTTCACCCGTTCCATCGGGGCGCATCACCCCGATATAGAAACGACCGCCTTGTTGCTTTGTAAAGGCAATCAAGTCACCGCGTGGCGACCAGACTGGCGTGGCGTAACGACCATCGCCAAAGCTGATGCGCTTAATGTCGCTGCCGTTGGCTGTCATTGTATAGATTTGTTGTGATCCACCGCGATCAGATTCGAACACAATTCTCGTTCCATCGGGAGCATAGCTCGGCCCCGTGTTAATCGAAGGGTGGCTCGTCAACTGCGTCGTTTTGCGAGAGCGCAGATCCATTGTGTAGATGTCCGAGTTTCCGCCTTTAGAAAGGCTGAAGATAACCTTGTCCCCGTTCGGAGCAAAACGTGGCGCGAAGGTCATGTTCTGGAAATCCCCCAACACTTCCTGACGGCCACTGTCGATGTTGAACAGATAGACGCGGGGACGATTGTTGTAATAGGCCATGTAGGTGATTTCTTGCAAGGTGGGCGAGAAACGCGGCGTCAGGACGAGGGCCCGCCCATCGCTGAGGATGCGGTGGTTTTCGCCGTCTTGATCCATGATGGCCAAACGCTTGACGCGTGCTGTGCCGGGGCCGCTTTCCGCGACATAAACGATACGCGTATCGAAATAGCCCTCTTCGCCTGTGATGCGTTTGTAAATGGCATCGGATATGATGTGTGCAACGCGACGCCAGTTGTTGGGGATTGTGAAATAGGCAAGGCCTGTCATTTGCTGCTCGCCAAAGACATCCCATAAACGGAACTCAACTTTGAGACGGCCATCGGCTTGCGCTTGGATGCGGCCAACAACAAGAGATTGTGTGTTTAATACGCGCCAATCGGCAAAATGAGGCGCGACGAGCAGGGAGTCGCGATCTTGGATATAGGATTTCGGATCGACCATTGAGAACAGGCCAGATCGGACGAGATCGGCAGAAACAACTTGAGCAATATCCCGCCCAAACTGAGCTTCATTGCCCCCTGCGCCATGGAAGGCTGGAATGGCGATGGGGATCGGTTCGACAACACCGCGTGTGATGTCGATGCGTACTTCAGCTTTGGCCGCAGGGGCAATAAACACGCCGAGCAAGAAGGCGAGAAGGGCGACGGGTTTGATGATTTTGGCAAGGTTCATAGCATATCCCTCGGGTCAAAATTAAAGCGAATGGTCTTCCATTGTTCATACTGGTCGGGCGGCAGTTCTAACGGCGTACATTTGGGGTGGCGAAGGGCGCGTAAGGCGGCTTCTGCTGCGGCCCGGAAATGTGTATCCGTGTTATAGCGAACTTGATCGACAATTTGTGCTGATCGCACAGTACGATCCTCATTCATTTCAATCAAGACTTCAACAATAAGGTTTTGCGCATCGCGTGCGCCAATGGGCATGTTCCAACAGGCGCTAATTTGGCGTCGCAGGAGATCTTCTTGGCTGATGGTCAAGCGATCTGCGAGGGCGGGACCGTTGTTGCTGGTTGACCCCACATTGGTTGCGCCGTCATTTTTCTTTTCGTCGGGGCGCGCATTTTGAACCGGGGCCGGAGAAGGCTTCAGCTTCGCCACATTTTTCAAGACGCTGGCTAAAGGATCGACTTGAGGCTTTTGCGGTTTGGCCGTTTCCTTGGGTTTGGGTGGTTCTGGTGGCTTGGGCTTTGTCGAAGGTTTTGGCAAAGCGGCGTCATCCGGTGTGGCTTGTGCCTTTTCCACGGGTTTAGACGGCTCGATCTTGGCGGGTTCAGCTGGCTTGACTTCTGGCGCAGGAGCAGGCTTGGTTTGCGGCGCTGTTTTTGCAGCCTCTTGTTCTTCTGTATCACGAATACGCGTGTTGGTGATGGCGCCGATTTCGACGATGTCCACGGGCACGGGACGCCAAGGCGGGGCTGGTGGTGGTTTGAAAAACACAGGCACGCCGAAATACAGCACAAGCATCATGCCGACGTGCAGAGATGTCGAGATGATAAGCGAAGTGCGCAAGCTGTCGTCGTGGTGTGTCATAGGGTTCAGAGTTCAGGGGTCAGGGTTCAGGAAGCACCGTGTGTTTTTATTCGTCTTCTTCATTTGTTCGTTGGTAGGGAGCCGTGCCACAACTAAGAGGTCTTTTCCCTGACCCCCGAATCCTGACCCCTGAACCCTATTTTTTCTTTTTGCTTGGCTCCGGGGTTGGAAGTTCAGCAACAAGAGCGACTTTTGAAAAACCCGCCGCGTTAATCGTGCCCATGACTTCCATGATTCGGCCATAGGGCACGCCCCTATCGCCACGTACAAAAATTCGCGCCTCAGGGTTGGACCCCGTGATGGCTTGAAGCTTTGCAACAAGGGAATCCAACTCAGAACGCGATTCCTGCAAATAGACGTTGCCTTTGGCGTCCACGGAAATTACCAACGGCTCTTTGTCTTGTTTGACGGATTGGGCTTGCGCCTTGGGAAGATCAACCGGAACGGCGACCGTCAACAGCGGAGCCGTGACCATGAAGACGATTAACAACACGAGCATAACGTCCACAAGCGGCGTGACATTGATGTCGGCCACAGGGCGATAGCTGCTGCGTCGTCCGCGCCGCCCACCACCACCGGATTGCATTGTGCCTCCAGACATGATTGTTACTCTTCCATGTTGCGTGAGAGGGTTGCCATAAAGTCGTTGGCAAAGTTTTCAAGACGAGCGCCATAGCGGCCAATTTCAGTCGAGAATTTGTTATACGCTGCCGTTGCGGGAATGGCGGCAACGAGGCCAACGGCGGTTGCCAGAAGGGCTTCAGCAATGCCGGGGGCGACAACGGCGAGGCTTGTGTTTTGTGCCTGAGAAATGCCGATAAAGGCCCGCATGATGCCCCAAACGGTGCCAAAAAGGCCGATAAAGGGGGCAACGGAACTGACGGAGGCCAGAAAGGTCATCCATGTTTCAACAAGCGCCATTTCGCGGCCAATCGTAACTTGCAAAACGCGGTCAATGCGATTGATGATGCTGGAGCGACCCTGTGGTGTGGCCAAAAGGCCCTTGTCATTGGCGTTGCGCCATTCCTTCATGCCCGCGACGAAAACGGCCTGCATGGGGTCACCGGGGCGTTTGATTTTCTCATAGAGCATGTCAAGCGATCCGGCGGACCAGAACCGCTCTTCAAAGAAGCCTGCGCGTGTTTTAAGACGCGAAATCTTGGAGATTTTGTCGAAAATCAAGGCCCATGTAAAAACAGAGATTGAAAGCAAGCCAAGCATGATGACTTTGCCGATGAGGTCGGCATGGCCAAACAGGCCGAAGAGGGACATATCAACTGGGGCGACTGAGCCTGCCAGTTTTACAGCATCAATGACTTGAGGTTCCATGAGATCCAAACTCCCAGTTTATATATCTTCGCGTAACTTTGTCTGACAGGGTCAAACGGCTGCTAACTTTTGCCGCCATTCGGGGGGTATGCGCAAGACCTTTCCGTCGTGTGTAGTGCTAACTAGTGTCACTTTTATGGCAACGAGGACTTCTTCGTCACGTTTAATGTTTTGGGCCAGATCAAGGCTCGCCCCGCCAATCGATAGGAATTCCGTTGTTACGGTCAGAGAATTATCGAGCCGCGCGGGGGCTTTGTAATCAACCTCAATGTGTCGAACGACAAAAAGAGGGTCTTCTTTTGTCCAAAGCTCCCCCGTGTCCCGCCCCATAAGGGATCGCACCCACTCTGTGCGTGCCCGTTCAGCAAAGCGGAGATAGCTGGCGTAATACACAACGCCACCGGCATCAGTGTCCTCGTAATAGACGCGGCAAGGGATGGAGAAGGTCATGTTAGATCCGTGGTTTAGGGGGGAGATAGGCTGAGCCATAGTCTTTGCCCATATTCTTTTTCAACAAAGCATCAAGGCTTCCGTTGTCGATCATGTCTTGTAATGAGACATTGATGAGGTTTATCAAAGCCACTTCCTTTATGTCCGTGCTTACGACGGCAGAGACAAGATAAAGGGGGCGAGGAAAGGGAACTTTGCGTAGAGCCTTTTGCGGATTGTCATGATTAAAGAGGGATAGGTTGCTGGGGCCGCTGAAGGTCACGTCAGCTTTTTTCATTGCGACGTCGAGAAAAAGTTGATCTTCCCCACCCAGCGTTCCGCGATAAGCGAGTGAAGCTTTCGGGAAAAAGCGTTTGGCAATTTGTTCGGACAGATCTCCCTCATTTACTTCAAGTTTTATGTTGGTGCTGTTGATTTTCTCTGGCGCGTTGTCAAAGCGGTAATCATCTTTTCGGACGTAGGCTTCGATGGCCCCAAACGACACAGGGAGCGAGGCGGCTAGTACACGCCCACGCGCCGGTGTCATTGCCATGCCAGAGCAGAAAGCGTCGGCTTTGCCGGATTGAAGCGTTGTTGTGATTGCACCAAAGTCGATTTCTGTTGCCCAGTCGACGTTAATTCCGGTGACTTTGCTCAGCTCCTCCATAACATCAACCATAAAACCGCTCAGTTTGCCCGTGTTGGGGTCTTTGCTGATGAAGGGCGGATAAAGCGCATAAGCACACCGCAACGTGTTGGTTTTTATTACGTGGTCATAGGCGGGCTGTTGCGATTCCTGCGAGCCGCTCTTTTGTGCGAAGAGAATGTTTTGCGCGGCCAAGGCAATTGCCACAGCGGCTAAAATCGAAACAACGGGTTTCATATTTTCTCCTGTGGGTCACTCATCATCTGTTTCGGGTTCGAATAAATCTGTGCGGATCGTCTTTGGCGCTGTCAGGCCCAGATGGCGATAGCCGCCTTCGGTGAGCATGCGGCCTCTGGGGGTGCGTTGAAGGAGGCCTTGCTGGATCAGATAGGGCTCGATGACTTCTTCCAGCACGTCGCGCTGTTCGGACAAGGCGGCGGCGAGCGTTTCGACACCAACGGGACCGCCAGCGTAATGTTCGGCGATCATAAACAGGTAACGGCGGTCCATCGCATCAAAGCCGAGACGGTCAACTTCAAGGCGTGTCAGCGCGTTATCGGCGGCTTCTGCATCTATCGCTTTAACTTTGGCGACGGCAGCAAAATCGCGCACGCGGCGAAGAAGGCGGCCTGCGACGCGGGGTGTTCCACGAGAACGGCGAGCGATTTCGGTGGCTCCGTCAGCGGTAAGGGTAAGGTCCAGTTTGCCAGCGGCGCGGGTGACGATTAGGCTCAGTTCCTCGGTCGTATAGAACTGAAGGCGCAGGGGAATGCCGAAACGTTCGCGTAACGGGCGCGTGATGAGGCCGCTGCGCGTTGTTGCACCGATCAGAGTAAAGGGTGGCAGGTCGATCTTGACTGAACGAGCCGCGGGGCCTTCCCCGATCACGAGGTCAAGCTGGAAGTCTTCCATGGCGGGATACAGGATTTCCTCAACCGCCGGACTAAGGCGGTGGATTTCATCAATGAAAAGAACGTCATGGGGCTGAAGGTTGGTGAGCAGGGCGGCAAGGTCGCCTGCCCGTGCGATGACGGGGCCGGAAGTGCCGCGAAAGCCGACGCCCAATTCATGGGCCACAATCTGTGCCAAGGTTGTTTTGCCAAGGCCGGGTGGGCCAAAGAAAAGAACGTGGTCAAGGGCCTGCGTGCGCGTCTTCGCAGCTTGGATGAAGATGCTGAGGTTGTCGCGCAGGGCTTCTTGGCCAATAAAATCGGCCAACATTTGTGGGCGCAACGCCACATCCGGTGCTTCGGCTGGGAGGGCTGCGGGGGTGATGAGGCGGTCGGGTTGCGTGGTCATGCTGTTCTTCCCCTAGGTTCGCAAGTTGTCAGAACCAAGTTTCTTAGTAGCGTCACCCCAGCGAAGGCTGGGGTCCCATTTGTTTTGCACTGTTTTTTTACTAAATGGGATGCCAGCCTTCGCTGGCATGACGATAATGCTAAAGGATAGATCACGCCGCCCCCTCATGCCTTGAGAGTTCACCAAGCGCGGTGCGGATCAAGGCATCGATTTTGGCCTCTGGACCCAGCTTCGCGGCAGCGGACGAGACAGCGGCAAAGGCCTCCATCCGGCGATAGCCAAGGTTGAGCAGGGCGGATAAAGCATCCTCCGTCAGGCTGCCTACCACCATGACGGTGGGGCCTCCTTTGCCGCCGAGGCTGGCCGCGAGCGAGGGCTTGAGGGCAAGGTGCGCGACCTTGTCTTTGAGTTCGGTTGCGATACGAAGCGCGAGCTTTGGTCCAACCCCGTCGGCGGCGGTCAGCGTTGTCTTGTCGCCGGACGCTATGGCTTGAGCCAGCCGTTCGGGTGACAGAATACCAAGGATGGAAAGGGCAGACTTGGCCCCCACGCCCTGCACGCTCGTCAACAGGCGGAACCAGTCGCGCTCTGACTCCTCGGCAAAGCCGAACAGGTTAATCGCGTCCTCGCGGACTTGCGTTTCGACCCACAGCGCGGCGGTGTCGCCCACTTGTCCCGCAAGGCGCAGGCTGTGCGCGGAGCAGGCGACAAGATACCCGACGCCGTTCACATCCAGAATCATCTGGCTGCCTGATACACTATCAATTCGTCCTGTCAGTTTACCGATCATGGGCGATGGCCTTACTTTGTTGGTTGTAAACCATTTTCTCGGCGTCATTCCGGATGCTCCTTATGAGGGGCGATCCGGAATCCCCTTTGGTTTTCTTTTCAGGAAGAACAAAAGGAAATGGGATTCCGGATCTGCGCCATAACGACAATGGTGTCGTTACGGCTTGTCCGGAATGACAAACGGGGAGGATAGGGGATATAGCCAAGGTTTGGTTGTGCCTGAGGTTGAAGATCATCACTCTATCCATGTTTTTGTGCTGGAAAAGCTGGCCCATGATGCGCGTGGCAAATGGCGATGGCAAGAGCATCGGCGGCATCGGGGGTTAGCTTGCCTGATTGGGGTAGCAAGATTTTGATCATCGCCGTGATCTGGTCTTTATCCGCGTGGCCAAAGCCTGTCACGGTTTGCTTGATCTTGTTTGCTGCGTATTCTGTGACGCTTAGGCCCGCTTGGGCTGCAGTTAGCATGGCCGCGCCCCGCGCTTGGCCGAGCTTGATGGCTGAGGCCGCATTGTTGTTCATAAAGGTTTCCTCGATCGCGGCTTCATCGGGGGTGTGCAGGGTGATGATGTGTGCCAGCTCTTGCGCCAAGGCCTTGAGCCGTTCGGCCATGGGCAGCTTTGTGTCGGGGTTGATCCGCCCTGCCGCGATAAAGGACAGGCGGTTATCTTCCTGACGAATAAGACCCCATCCGGTGTGGCGTAGGCCCGGATCGATCCCCAAGATGCAACGAATCACTTTCATGAGTGCAGGATAGAGCGTTTATCCTCTGGGGGCAAAAGAAGAACAAAAAACACCGCCGCGATGTGTAGGGCGCGGCGGCGTGTGTGTCGGACGAATAGATGAAGGGGCGTTAGGGCGTAAACTTGCGGTGCGTCCGCGCAAGCAAGGCGCGGTGTGTCCGGTGTCCTTGCCTAGGTTGTGTGTTTGAAGTGGGGGGCCTGTGCGTGTTGACCGTGGCCTTCGTTACACCGAAAAGACCGCTGATCTCGGAAATACTGCCGTTTTTGAGACTATCGTATGACATGAAGCTCTCCCTTCAAAAAACTGCCAAAGGGCTTATAAAAAGTATTCTTTAAATCATTGCTCATCATACGACGAAAAGGTTAGGGAACGGTTGAGGTCGCCCAAAACTTCTTTGTTATATCTTGGTAATTCGTTTACCATAAGCATGGATACTGCGGCCAACTTCTTTGAAGGGAAGGATATTTTTCATGATTGATTTGCTCTGGTGGCACTGGGCTGTTCTGGGCTTTGGCTTTATTATGGCCGAGCTTGCTTTGCCCGCCTTCGTGTTGGTGTGGTTTGGTCTTGGCGGGTTTGTCGTCATGGCGGGGCTTCTTCTTTCTCCCCATTTGTCGTTGACAGGCCAACTTTTGATCTGGGCGCTTTCGTCGTTCGTAATGATGGTGTTGTGGTTTTCTGTGTTCAAACGGGGGGCGCACAAGATCCTCGTGGGGCGTTCTTCGGCTAGTCTTGTTGGCGAGGTTGGGTTGATTGCAGAAACCGTTGCACCGTTTAAAGCAGGTAAGGTGCGTTTTCAAAAACCGATGGTTGGCTCTGATTTGTGGAGCTGCACGTCGCATGAAGAAATTATCGCGGGCACACGCGTGCGCGTTGTCCGTGTCGAAGGCAATAGTGTCGTCGTCAAAAAACTGGAGGGCTAAAAATGGATGCATCGTTGGTCGTTGTTGGAGTCTTTGTTCTCTTTGTCTTTGTCACGTTGGCCAAAGGTATTCGTATTGTGCCACAAGGTGAAGAATGGGTTGTTGAGCGTTTGGGCAAATACAATGAAACGTTTATGCCCGGGCTGAATATTATGATCCCTTATATTGACAGCGTATCGCAGAGAGTTGTGACAAAGGATGTGCTTCTCGATGTGCAAGAACAGGAAGTCATCACCAAAGACAATGCCGTAATTCTGACGAATGCGATTGCGTTTGTGAAAGTGACGGATCCCGTTAAAGCTGTTTACGGCGTTGTCGATTTTGCCGATGCTATTCGTTATCTTATTATGACAACGTTGCGCTCGATTGTGGGTGAGATGGAGCTGGATCAAGCTCTTTCTTCACGCGATCAAATCAAGGCTCGCTTGCGAGAATCCATCGCGGACGAAGTTCTGGATTGGGGACTTACCGTGCGTTCTGTTGAAATCCAAGACATCAAGCCTTCGCCAACGATGCAAAAAGCCATGGAATTGCAGGCTTCTGCTGAACGTGAGAGGAAAGCCACGGTTACAAAAGCCGAAGGTGACAAGCAGGCTGCCATTTTGCAGGCGGAAGAG
>JAQUYN010000043.1 GCA_028691835.1 Alphaproteobacteria bacterium
GCTTTTCGGGCGGCACGCTGGAGCGCCCAGCCCTCAAAAAATTGATGGAAGACATCGAACGCGGCATGATCGATATCGTGGTCGTTTACAAAATCGACCGCCTGTCGCGCTCTCTTATGGACTTCGTGAAGATGGTCGAAGTGTTCGACCGCCACAAGGTGACCTTCGTCAGCATCACGCAGTCTTTTAACACCACAACGTCGATGGGAAGGCTGATACTCAACATCCTTCTGTCCTTCGCACAATTCGAGCGTGAAGTTATCAGCGAACGCATCCGCGATAAATTCGCTGCAAGCCGCAGGAAAGGCATGTGGATGGGCGGTTGCCCTCCGTTGGGTTATGATGTGGTCAGCCGCAAGTTGGTGATCAATCCTATGGAAGCCCCACTTGTGCGAGAGATTTTTGAGTCATTCACGCAGACGGAATCCTGCGTCGGGATCATCCGGCAACTTAACGCCGTCGGTTACACAAAGAAGGCGTGGACGACACAAGGCGGTCGTCGCCACGAAGGGAAGCCTCTCGACAAACAGTATATCTACCGGATCCTGCACAATCGGGTGTATCTGGGCGAGGCCGTCCACAAAGGGAAATCTTATCCCGGCGAGCACTCAGCCATCGTTGATCAGCCGCTTTGGGATGCCGCGCACAAAATCCTCGCCCAAGCGCCCCAAAAACGAGGCAATGCAAGCCGTGTGCGCCAACCGGCGCTTCTACGCGGCCTTGTGTGGTGCGGGTGTTGCGGCTCGGCCATGACGCCCTCCTGCACAAGCATTCGCGCGCGCGGCGTTTCCTATCGCTATTATGGTTGCGTCAAGTCGCTCAGAAACGGACGCGAAGCCTGTTCCATTCGCTCGCTTCCTGCCCAAGAACTGGAAAGCGCGGTTCTCTATCAAATTAAAGCCGCTTTCAAAACGCCTGAATTGATCGCGATGATCGCTCAGTGCATGAGAGAAAGGGACAAAGGGAAGCCCACAGCTACAAAGGGCGACCGCGAACGCCTTGTGCGCAAGGAACTCCAGAGTTTCGATGCTCTTTGGGAAGAACTCTTTATTCCGGAGCAACGCAAGCTGCTCATGCAAATCCTCGACCGGATCGAAGTTGCCGAGGATGGCGTAAAATTACACCTTAAGAAAAACATTCTGGCTCAATGGGTCACGGAAGCGCAGCAAAATGAACACGGACACGATTGTTATTCTCCTGCCGCTTAAACCGAAACGCCGCGCAGGACGGAAATATCTGATCGCGCCGAACGGCGCGACAACACCTGCCACAGGCGCGACACCACAATTACAAACGATGCAAAAGGCTCTCGTGCGGGCGCATTTGTGGCGAAAGGAAATTGAAAGCGGCCCTTACGACAGCATCACAGATTTTGCGCGCAAGAACCGGCAGGACGATGCCTATGTGCTGCGCCAACTTTCACTTACGTTTCTTGCTCCAGCCATCGTCGAGTCCATTCTTGAAAATGCCCAGCCGCGTTATCTTACGCTGCAGCATTTGTACAATCTGACATCTTTGAATTGGGATGAGCAAACAGAAAAGATTTCTTCGGAATAATTTTACGTCATATCCTAGCCAAAATACGTGCAGCAGTCTTTATGTCTGTCGTCTCGACACCAACTGATTGCAGCATCTGCCGGACATCATTGAATACGGGGGCTGCTTTTTTATGATCACTTATCGTAAGAAGTGCTGTAAAAGGCACACCGTTTTCTGGCATCTCTTCCCCATCACGCAATAAATATTCAACATCTAAATGCCAGTTTGTGCTTGGGCCTACACCATTCTTAAAAGTTTTTGCATAAGCCTTAACAGGACTCCATTTGAATCCATACTCTATGAGGTCCGCCTCTGCAGCACTTGTGGTTCTCATCTCAGGTAGATAAATTGGCTTCAATCTATTTACAAAACCGCCATCTTTTTGTTCTTGCCTCAGAGCAGCATCAATGTTGATACGGACAAATTCAACACCATACTTATAATCTAATGGAGGGGTGCTAACCAGCGTTAGCTTAGCGGTACCAAGACACTTGCCATCCTTAACCAACGAGCGCGGCCAAGAAAATCCAAATCGCATCAACTTTCCATGTTTAAGGCGATTTGCGAATACTAAAGTGATTTGATGTTCGTTCCCCTCGAGAATATCGGCCGTGCTGCTTGGTATTCCAAATCCGACAAGATGACGTGCAACATCCTTGAGTTCTTTCTTAGACAAAATATCAGGAAGACATGCATGATGTGTGGCGAGCGCCATTAATGTTTCGCGCGACACATCTCCTTCAATGGAGTGATCGAGGCTGGACAGCATTTTTGCAACCAGCGGCGCAGCATAACTCGTTCCACAACCATCAGAAATTGCGCCATCTGGCGCGATTGAAAACAAACCATGCCCCAGTTGAGCATGTGGTGTGCCACAGCCACCGATATGAGCAAGATCAGGCTTTATACCGATCCTGTTTCCCGGCCCACGACAGCTATATGCTGCAGGCGCATGCGTAATAGCGGGATATACATTCGGCGGATTTACAGCAGCAACACTGATGTTGCGCACACTTTCGGAAGGCACACGAAGACGGTCATTTCGTGCAGTTGCTAGTGTTGCCAGCGCTTGCAATGTGTTTTCAGGCCATTCTGGACGCATGTCATCTATAACTGTATTTCCTGCAGAGATAATGAAGATAACATCATTTTCTTGCGCAATCTGATCTAATCGTCGTGAAAAGGGGTGGTAGCTATCACTTTCGACGGCTTGTTCGAAGTTCATGCTAAAATTAAAAATGCGCACACCAGTGCGTGCCTTCAGTGTTTGAACAGCCGTAGCTAACTCATCTAAGAATTCAGTTGGACTGTTAAAATATTCAGTAAACCTCACACGTTCATCGGGCAAAATATCTAGATCAACAATCTGACAGCCATCGAATTCTGGACAAATCTCAACGCCATTTAATTGGCCTCCCGCCACCACAAGCCCCGCAATAAATGTGCCATGATCTTCGCCTCGATGTGTGGGGGCTAAAAGTTGCCAGCGATCAATCACCCAAGATCTCAAGACGTCAGCAACACCGCCGTCAACAACGGCTATTCTTGGATATGACTTGTTCTCTGTAGGTGCAGGAATAATTGCTTGCGTTGGGCGAACTCTGGTTTGGGTAGGACTGCGTTTAATGATAGGGGGAAGATAAATCCTTTTAACAAGGGGATGATTGTCCAGAAAAGAAATTAATCGATTGTGTCGTTCAATTCGATCATCGAAAGGGGTGAGACCAGATTTCCTGACCGGGGTTGGCAGTATCTGAACTTCTGGTGCGGCAGAAGATTTCCCAAGCCGCAGCCCCAGCATAGGATAACTGCCAACTGTATCAGTAATGCGTTGGGCAACCAGACCTTGCCCCACATCATTGAGACCATTCAAAAAACTCCGAAATAGCTTTAGTTTTTCAGACGACAGAGCATCCCAATCTGATTTGGCCGGAGGAATTTCAAACAACTCTATGATGTAATTGCCGCCGGTTCTGCTATCACTTAACCACCGGAAACCTTGCTCAACTGAAAATGATCTTTTGTCATTTGCAGTGTATGGCTCAATTTTTTCAATTGCGCCAAGTTCGCTTCTTTCTCTGGAGGGGGCTGGCTTCGTTATTTCACGATCTTTAATGACAATGGATCTGTAAGAAACGGTCTCCTCGGCTTGGTTGATCTTTTCTACAATCTTTGTGATCGATCTTTTGTTTAGCTCAACGTATAATTCACCAACACCGCCCGCGCCAACGATAGGGGCAACATCATGACGAAAAATAGAATGCGTTGGTCTGTGGCTTTTGGCCCAACCAGCACGTTTCAGTACCAGCTTTGCATAGCCCATATCTGCAAACTCATTATGGTCTAGGCTCGCGCTGAAGTCCGTTAAGCTTTTTGTAATCGCGGCTTTGTGTGAAATGAACTCAGCCGGATTATTCTCATAAAATTCCTTGTGCAAGCCCCCACCGCCCGCCTCTCGTGCTGTTAGAAAGTTGTCGCTATTCAAAACGACTTGGATCGGGCTATTAGGCATCGATTGCTACCTCGTCATTCTTCTTTCGTCCAATTATGCGACTGACGGTGGACTTGTTTTGTCCCGATAAATCTGCCAGATCTGACACGGTCATATCTAGCCGTTGTTTTAGTTCTAGAAACAAAACATCGCGTTCGCCCATCAAGAACTGGCGTTTTTCTGGTGCTACACGACCACCATTTAAAAAGATAAATTGTTGGGCCGCTGACAAAAACTCATGCTGAAAATCATTAGATACCGCAAAGGACTTCTTAACCCAACGCGTAAGGGTTTCAACGTCAGCCCCTGTCCCCCCCTCAAGAAGCCACGACAACAGCTTGATTTGGGCATCCTTCAACTCAACTGGTGGCAATTGTCGTTGAATAATCTGATTCATGACGTCCAGTGATGGTCGAGGGATTTCAACCTGTATATCAAAACGACGCCAGACCGCCGGATCCAGAAGGTTCTCATGGTTTGTGACGCCAATCGTAAAGCCATGATTTTTTCGCGCATCCATGTTTTGCAAGAGAGTATTAACGACGCGTTTGATTTCTCCTACTTCTTGCGGATCAGCACGAAATTTTGCGATAGCATCAAATTCATCAAGGAGGAGCAAACAACGATATCTGTCGGCGAAGTTAAACAGTGTGCCGATATTGCGTGATGTTGTGCCAAGAAAAGAGGAAACCAATCCATCTAATCTTGCAACGACCACAGGCAACTTCAGCTGACGTGCCATCCACAAAGCAAGTTGCGTCTTCCCCGTGCCGGGAGCGCCATAGATCAGACAGCTACGCACAGGCTCAATATCAACTGCAGCAATTTTTTCAAGATTTCTCCACTCTTCTAATATTGTATCAATGGCACGCGTAACAGCTTTTGTGAAAATGGGTGGAGTAAGCGGCAAATCATCAATAAATTTAATTTCTGCAATTGGCGTAGAAGTTTCCTTATTCACAGGCAGTGGTGTGTTGTGAGTAAGCTCCTCGCCCTTAAACACGGCCTTTGATCGACCAACACGGCTTGGGGCCATTTCGATTGACCGTTCCGACGCAGCCAGAAGATTGCTAAGTGCCTTAGCATTTTTGTTTTGCCCCTCTTCCTGAAGGGCATCACGCAAACGCACAACCTGCTGTTTGATGGAGTCGCTAGGCTGTGCCAAGGCAGCTCTACAAAGGGCCTGTATGATGTGAAAATGTTCCATTATCCAACCATTTTGTGCTGATTTATCTCGATTGAAACCGATACATAACACATGTATTGTTGCATAACAACAGGTTTTTGTTGCACGCTTTATGTCGTTTGTTGCACTTTCGGCATGATTTGTTGCGTGACTACACCTTGTGTGTAATTCAAAAAAAGACATGAAAAGAAAGCCCCATTCTAAAACATAAACACATCATCCGCCTACCGTTTGAGGGAAAACGAAAAAGTGGGCTAAGTCATTGATGGATTAGGAACTGGACTTTTCTCCAAAAGTCCAG
Source organism: Alphaproteobacteria bacterium (assembly GCA_028691835.1). Taxonomy (GTDB): domain Bacteria; phylum Pseudomonadota; class Alphaproteobacteria; order UBA9219; family UBA9219; genus UBA8914. The sequence goes on from JAQUYN010000043.1 coordinate 5,518, forward strand.
TTACCACAGAGAGAAGTGGCCCAGAGAGAGGGCAAAACGGGTGTTTTGGAGTGAATTTGTGGTGCGCGGAGTCCAGTTGCAAATGCCAAAAATGGCGCAAAGACTGGCGTTTTCTAGCCGCGCTTACAAAACGGAGAATCCCGTTTTGTAACAGTAAATGGCGGAGAGGATGAGATTCGAACTCACGATGCAGTTTGACCCGCATAACCGCTTTCCAGGCGATCGCCTTCAACCACTCGGCCACCTCTCCGTACTTTATCTTTTAACTTAAACAAGATCTCTTCTTGGTTGAAAAAACTTGTTTTTCGTTTTTTTATTCTTGATCACGAGAACGAAATCGCCCCACTCGATCACAGCCATTTAAGTAAGAACATCGTTTTGCAAAATCTAGTGCGCACAACATCCGCTGACTGCAAGAAGACGGAACCTACCCCGTTTGGTGAAAAAATCAAACCCCTTTTTCACGATTAATACCAACCGACCGATGAACCAACCTGTCCGGGTCACGAGCTGTTGCGAGGAGATATTCTCTCGCCGGACAGGCCTTTCCTTTAAAAACAAAGCGCCCGTCCGGCAAGATGATCGCGAGGCGCAGAGCGAGTGATTGAGAGCGGCCCTTTCAATGAGTCCGTTCATAGGTCCGCTGGTATAAAACGCAATGGTTGGGAATTAACCTTAAAGAAAACCTACGCGGAATTATATTTTTTTTGACTCTTCTTATATGGCCATTCCTACCCATTTATGGTAGGATGCAACGCTTGTAGCCCGCACAACCAAAGAGAGAGGTTTCATGCAAACAGCCAATCAAAAAACGCTTTACGCCTATGAATCGCAGAGTCAGGCCTATATCAACAAGACTCCCGATCACCTCGCAGGCGGCATGAAAGCGTGGATTGATACAGCTCTTTCTGGCCTTCACGAAGGAGCCCATATCTTAGAAATCGGCAGCGGAAATGGCCGTGATGCCGATTACATTGAATCTCTGGGTTACGAAGTCGAATGCAGCGATGCCGCGCAATCCTTTGTCAGCGCCCTTCTTGCAAAAGGATTCAACGCACGCCTTCACAATGCCATTCTGGACCCCATCATCGGAAGTTATGACCTCATTTTTGCCAATGCGGTCTTGCCGCACTTTACGCACGAAGAATCGACCTTGGTTACCAGCAAAGTCCTGACAGCGCTTAAGCCACGTGGACGTTTTGCCTTTAGCCTGAAAAAAGGCACGGGGGAAAAATGGTGCACAGAAAAGCTTGGAGCCCCCGTTTGCTATCACTTCTGGTCCGTCAAGCAAATTGAAACGCTTTTACGGAACATGGGGTTCAGCGAATGGTCGATTACACAGGATGCTCCCGATTTCCTTGAAGGCGATGTCTGGCTGCAGGTAATCGCTTACAAGTGAGATGAAGCCTCCCATACTTCGCGCACAAGCCCCCCCAAAAGATCCAAATCCTGTGGCCGCGACAGACGATGATCGCCATCTTTGATGAGGGTCACACGGGTGTCTTGCGCCGTCACGCATTCAGCGATACGAAATACCGTTCGCCACGGCACTTCAGTGTCTTTTTGTCCTTGCATCAAACGAACAGGCCCAAGGACTTCTAATTCACCACGTAAAACAAGATGCCTAACCCCATCGTCTAAAAGCTTTTTTGTGATTGGCACCTTGTGCTCAAGCGGGCTTTCTTGCTCATAACAAAACCCATCACGCGCCAAAGCTTGACGTTGCGCATCTGTGAGCACCGGAAGAATCATATCCTCGGTAAAGTCAGGCGCAGCGGCAACCCCAACGAAACCGGCTATACGCTGTGGCCTCGCGCGCGCCAGTAAAAGCCCGATCCACCCCCCCATAGAAGAGCCGACAATGACCTGGGGCCCCTCGGTCAAACGATCCAAGACGACCAAAGCATCGTCAAGCCAATCGCTAATACAGCCATCCTCGAACTGACCCGATGAAGCCCCATGCCCGCGATAATCAAAGCGCAAACAGCCAAAGCCTTCCTTGGCGCACACATCGTCGATATAAGTCGCCTTAGTCCCCGTCATATCAGAAGCAAACCCACCGAGGAATATAATCCCAGCCGAGCTTTGTTTTGTCGAAAGTGCAATGCGTTGTTGATAGGCAAGCTCTCGATCCGGTAAGCTGAGTTTAAGACGTTCCTGATTCATCATTTTTTCTGTTCATCCCATGTCGCAAACACCTTCTTTTCAGTCTAACAGGAATAACCACGGCGGCAAGCCCGCTGCGCTACAAAGCCGAACAACGATTTTGCATTTGGCTGGAGATTTAGAATTGGGAGCCACATCCCGCGAAATTGTCGATCTGGCCATCCAAACCCATCGCTCCGGCTGGCGACCTTTGGTGAGTTCATCAGGCGGGGCGCTCGTGCTTGAGGCTGAGCGCAGTGCTATCCGCCATACGCGCCTGCCGCTTAAAACAAAAAGTATTTTTAAGTCGTGGCGCAACCGTGTGCGACTTGAGAAATTGATTGAAAAGGAACGCCCGGCCCTTCTTCACGTCCATGGCTATGACGTCATCCCACTGGCCACAAAACTGTCTGTCAAACGAAACATCCCCCTCCTTATCGATCTGACAGAACCCACGCCCGTGACTCCCCACCGACGCAAAGCCCTTCAAGTCGCAGCGACTCGCGGGGCTTGCTTTCGTGTCCCCTCTTCCTTTATGGCGCAGCATCTGCGCAGCGATCTTAAACTAGAAACAGAGCACCTCTATCTTGTTCCTCCCGGCATAGATCTTCACTGGTATGATGCCGGACGCGTCACGCCCGAACGGATCAACAAGCTTTATCAAAGCTGGAGGCTTCCAGAGCAATCAACTGTCCTCGTTATGGCCACGCCGCTCGCCACGGGATATGGGCACAGTGCGCTTTTAGAGGCTCTGACCGCCTTTACGAATACCGACATATACGCCGTCTTGATCGGCAATGATTTGTCCTCCCCCGGCATGCGCGCCAAAGTCGAAAAGATGGTGACAGACAAAGGCCTTGAAGGCAGAATCATCATGCCGGAATCCTGCACCGACTGGCCCGCAGCCTGTTGGTTGGCAAGCATAGTCACAGCCACAAATGCACTTCCCAGAGGCCAAGCCCCAGAGCTTTTGGCCGCGCAAGCCATTGGGCGACCGGTTATCGTCACAGCATGTGGAGCCAACACGGAATTGGTCAAAGCAAATGAAACGGCATGGGTTATTCCTCCTGACGATCACCTCGCTTTGGTTGCCGCGCTTCAAGAAGCTTTATCCATGAGCCCCTCGCGTCGCATCGATCTTGCCGTGCAAACTCGCGAGTTTGTCACTGAATCCTTCCCGATGGAAATCTGGCGCGATTCTCTTTTTGGGCTTTATGACTCGATGTTGGGCCCCTCCTCCTTATCGGTAGCGGCATGAACAAAGAATCAACATCGGCATCAACAAATCCTGAATCTGAATGGTTCGGCTATACCCGAGTCAAACCTGAAGAAAAAACAGCGAAAGTTATCGAGGTCTTTTCGTCGGTCGCATCCAAATACGACATCATGAACGATTTGATGTCCGGTGGACTGCATCGCCTTTGGAAGGATCATTTCGTCCGCCAGATGCGCCCACGAGCTGGCGAATCGATCCTCGATGTTGCGGGAGGCACAGGCGATATTTCCCTGCGTTGCGCCAAAATGACAACAGGAAAGGCCCACATCACTGTTTGCGATCTGAACACCGACATGCTGCGCGTCGGTCGAACCAAAGCCATCAATCATGGATGGCTTTCAGGTATTGACTGGGTCACAGGGAATGCCGAGTCCCTTCCTTTTGCCGATGACAGCTTTGATCTTGTCTGCATCTCTTTCGGGCTTCGCAACGTTACCCACATTGATGCGGCCCTTAGTGAGTTCGCACGCGTCCTCAAACCGGGGGGGCGCTTTTTCTGCATGGAATTTTCTCCCGGCGTTGTTCGTCCACTCAAGGAAATCTATGACCTCTACAGCTTCAGCCTCTTGCCTTGGTTGGGTGAGAAAGTGGCGCAAGATCGCGATTCCTATCAATATCTTGCCGAAAGTATCCGCCAATTCCCCCCACAGGGCGAACTGGCCATCCGCATGGAACAAGCCGGCCTCGACAATGTAAAATGGCATAACTTGATGGGCGGCATTGCCGTCATCCACAGCGGATGGAAACTCTAACTTTTTACGTATCAACCCTTTTTCTTCTGGTATACTCGGTCCATGACAAAAGCGGCCCCCCCCTACTCTCTCGCCGAACGACGTCGCAATCTGCGCCGCAGGGACGATACGCTCTTACCAAATTTTCAGGATATGACGGATGGCGCTGTTCAGGGCGTTCTGGTCCATAGCAACTTCAAACCTCTTTATGCCAACAGGGCCTTTGCCCATTTGTTCGGCTACGACAAGGCGGAAGAAATCACCGCCATGCCGCTGATACGTCCCTTATATCCTCATGATATTTGGCCCGAAGTCGAACAAGAATATAACGACCTTGTACGCGGGGACAAAATTGCGCCCATCAGTCGCATCAAAGGCCTGCGTCGCGATGGTCAAGAAATCTGGCTGGCCTGCACAAAACGAGTCATTGACTGGCACGGAAGCAAGGCGCTTCAAATCTGCGCCTTCGACGTGACCAATCAAGTTGCAATGGAGCAATTGATGCTTGGAAACGAGCAACAATTGCGGTCAATTCTAGAAATCTTGCCTGTTCCCATTTTTATCTCACGGCGACGTGATGGACACATTCTCTTTGTAAATCGCAAGACATGCCTTTTGTTGCAACAAAGCGCTGGACCCTTGCTTCGCGCCTGTTCACCCGAATTCTTTGTTGAAGAAGAAGACCGCAAGAAAATCCATATGATGGTCGATGCGGTCAATGACGTACGTGAGGTCGAGGTCCGCATGAAAACGGCACAAGGGCGCGAGTTTATAGCCGAGCTTGCCGCGATCAACGTTGATTATTCAGGCGAACCCGCGATGCTTGTGTCTGTTAACGACATTTCCGAACGCAAGAAATTGGAAGCTGAACTTTTTCACCAAGCCAACACTGATTCGCTGACAGGCCTGAGCAATCGGCGCTTCTTTATGATCCAAGCCGAACAAGAAATCCGCCGCGCCCGTCGCTTTAATCGCGCCTTATCCATCATTATGATGGATCTAGACCATTTCAAGCTGGTCAATGACACGCATGGCCACGCAGCTGGAGATGCTGTCCTTGAAACCATTGTGCGGGCCAGCTTGGAATCCCTACGCGAGTCGGATGTCATGGGGCGCTTGGGCGGCGAGGAGTTTGCCGTCATCTTGCCCGAAACAACGATTGAAGCTGCCGCTGAAGTCGCAGGCCGCCTGCTGGCCCACATTGCTGAAACAGCAATCCCTACGACCAAAGGCATTGTCCACTGCACAACAAGCCTCGGCGTCGCTCAGTTGATACCCCAAGACAACACTATTGACGAATTGCTCTGCCGCGCTGACGAAGCGCTGTTCCTTGCCAAAGAACGCGGACGCAATCGCGTTGAAATCTCAGAGAAATAGGGCTTCATTTTTTTAAATCGCGGCCTTTACAAAAGGTGAAATTACCTTAAACTTACGTATCTTTGTCTTTGGCCGCCCTGGCAAAAAGTCCATCTGTCGTCAGCATCTCTTATGCAAGAATCGCCGAAACAATTGAACTTATCCCCGCTCGAAAGCAAATCGCCCCTGCTTGTCGGGTCTTCACGCCTGTTGTCAGGATCCGTTGTCATCATTGGCTTGGCCGTATCTATCATTCAGTTCTTTCTGACACAGCAAGAAGTCCACGCCTTTGCGCAAAAAAGTGGCCTGTACTCAAGCATCATCGCAGCAACCCCCTTTATCCTGTTGATCGTCGGGACCATCCTGACCTTTTCTTTAGTTTTATACCTCAACGTCGCCCGATCCAAAGGGAGTGAAATCGCTTCTCTTGCCATCTCCCTTCGCAAAGCAAACTTAGAATTAAACCGCCGCATCAACGAAGAAAAAATGATGGCACGTGCCTTACGCGAAAGTGAACACAAATACAGAGCAATCTTTGAAAATGCAGGCATCGGCATTTGTCAAATTGCGCCAACGGGCGAATGGATCAATGCCAATCGCACGATGGCCCAACTTATGGGCTATCAATCTGCGCAAGATCTTCTTTTGGCCCAACCGGATTTGCACGGAAAACTTTTTGTCGACTCGCATGTCCGCCGCGACTGGTTTTCTGGTCTTGAAGAAAGTTCACAACAGAGACAAGAAGCTGAAATTCGCAAAGAAAATGGATCAACCGTCTGGGTCAACATGACAGGCCACGCGGTGCGCGACACGATGGGTGACATTATGCATTTTGAATGTACAATGTTTGACATCACCGAACGTCGCGATGCCGAGCTCGACCTTTTACGCACCAAAGAACAAGCTGACTTTGCCAACCGAAGCAAATCTGAGTTTCTGGCGAATATGAGTCACGAACTTCGCACGCCGCTCAACGCTATTATTGGTTTTTCCGAAATCATTAAGGACCAATTGTTCGGGGCCGTAGGCCAAGCCCAATATGTCGAGTACGCGGGCGACATTCACGACAGCGGCCAACTTCTTCTCTCCCTTATCAACGACATTTTGGATATGTCCAAAATCGAAGCAGGTAAACGCGCTTTGGCAGAATCTGTTATGTCTGTTGAAGAGATCGTCCGTTCCGTCTCACGTCTTGTGGCGGCCCGTGCCAAAGAAGGTAAAATCCGGATGACCATGACGGTCCCTCGCGAGTTTGCATCGTTCCGCGCCGAAGAACGCGCCATCAAACAAATTCTGACAAACATTCTGACCAATGCCATCAAGTTCACCCCCGAAGGAGGCACCGTGGCCTTGGAAGCCACACTGACAACCGTGGGCCAGCTGAAAATCGTGATTCACGATACGGGCATTGGCATGTCACCAGAAGAAATCCCTATCGCCATGGCGCCCTTCGGCCAAATTGAAAGCGCGCTTAGCCGTAAAAACCAAGGAACGGGGCTTGGCTTGCCTCTTACGCGGGCTTTGGTTGAACTACATGGCGGTACGCTGGAGCTACAAAGCGCCGTCGGCAAAGGTACAACCATCACGCTTATTTTTCCAAAAGACCGCGTTGTCGATAAATCCGTATAACCACGCCATCAACTTTGTTTATTCTTTTGAAACTGATTTAGTGGTAAACCCGATTCCCATGGAATGGACTGACGAAGCGATTTTGCTCTCTGCGCAACCTCACGGTGAAACATCCGTGATTGTGACGCTGCTGACGGCTGAGCATGGACGCCATGCGGGACTGGTTTCTGGGGGGCAAAGTGGACGGCATCAAGCCACACTGATGGTTGGAAACCACGTCAAGACCCGCTGGCGTGCGCGTCTTGCCGATCATCTCGGCAACCTCTCCATGGAAGTCATCACGCCAACCGCCGCACCGTGGCTGTGCGATCCTGAAATTCTCGCGCTGATCGCCAGCGCCGCCGCCGTAACAGAAGCCAGCCTGCCCGAACGTCAGCCGATGCCTGCGCTTTATGCGGCCCTGTTGGCGCTTTTCTCCCTTGATGACCGCAGCCTGTGGGGTCCTGCCTATATCTCGTGGGAAATTGGCGTGCTGAAAGCCCTTGGCTATGGCATGGATCTGACCTGCTGCGCTTTGACAGGAGCCAACGAGGGGCTCGCCTATATCAGTCCGCGCACAGGTCGCGCCGTAACAGCCTGCGCCGCTGCGCCTTATGTTGACAAACTTCTGCCCCTGCCCGGCTTTTTATGTGGGGCCGCCAACTGGGACGATGCCGACATTATCAAAGGCCTCGACCTAACAAGTCATTTCCTGATGACACACGTTTTCGCCCATCCGCAAAACCGCCGCCTCGTTCCCACCGACGGCACCTTGCCCTATGCCCGCCAACGACTGTGCGACTATTACAAAAACAGGCTGCTCCCCATTGCCAAAGTTGCATGACCTCCTTTTTTTCGGTCAATTTTGGATTTTGCGAACCTTAGTTTTTGACCTACTATATATTGTGTTATAAAAGCCAATCCACACACAACATATAGACACATTTTCACCAAATTCGCTCTCTGAGCGAGCTGAGGGGCGAAATGCGGGTAATCCTACGCACAGCTCGCTGAGAATCGGCCTAATTTCGCTAACGTATTGATTTTGTGGTCGTAATTTTTTGGCTTTTTTATCCTCTCTTTTCGTCCTTTTACACCCCCGCCGCTTGCGTAAATCACCCAAGCGGCTTAGATTGCGGGACGTAAGTGAGACGCTGATTTCATACGTCATCGCGAAGGGCTTTGGCCCCGTGGCGATCCAGCACAAAATCTCGATTATTGCACCGAGCCGCAAGTTCAAGAGATGGATTGCTTCACCCCATAAAGGGGTTTGCAATGACGCAAAATGAGAAGCCATTCATTAAGCATTAGGGCACAGGAACCAACACACCCCATGGCACGCACGACAACAAAAACCAAAGACACCTCTGGACCCTTACAGCCTATCTTGGACACCAAGCTGGCCGATGCGCTGGGGCAACGTTATTTGTCTTATGCCCTGTCCACAATTATGTCACGCTCACTGCCCGATGCACGCGATGGCATGAAGCCCGTGCATCGCCGCTTACTGTTCGCGATGATGGAACTAAAGCTTGCCCCCAATTTACCGCCCAAGAAATCAGCACGCGTCGTTGGCGATGTCATCGGTAAATACCACCCACATGGCGACAGTTCGGTTTACGAAGCTCTGGTGCGTCTTGCTCAAGATTTCAACCAACGCTATCCCCTCATCGAAGGGCAAGGCAATTTTGGCAACATCGATGGCGACAGCGCCGCTGCGATGCGTTACACCGAAGCGCGCCTGACCGAAGTTGCGCGTCTTCTTTTGGACGGTATTGATGAAGACGCGGTCGATTTCCGCGCCACCTATGATGGCAGCAGCCACGAACCCGTTGTCCTTCCCGCAGCCTTCCCCAATTTGCTTGCCAATGGTTCTTCTGGCATTGCCGTCGGCATGGCGACTTCGATTCCCCCGCACAATGTAAGTGAGTTGTGCGATGCGATGCGTTATCTGATCAAGACGCCGAACGCCAGCATCGACAAGCTTGTTGATTTTGTCGTCGGCCCTGATTTCCCAACGGGCGGCACGATGATTGAGTCGCGTGAATCTATCGTTGAATCCTATCGCACGGGACGTGGCAGTTTCCGCCTGCGCGCCAAATGGGAAAAGGAAGACTTAAAATCCGCAACGTGGCAAATCATCGTGACCGAAATCCCATATCAGGTGCAAAAGTCACGTCTGATCGAGAAAATCGCCGAGCTTTTGACCAACCGTAAACTCCCCCTGCTTGACGACATACGCGACGAATCCGCCGACGATGTGCGCCTCGTTCTGGTTCCCAAAAGCCGCAACGTTGATCCCTCGATCTTGATGGAGTCGCTTTTCCGCTTGACGGATTTGGAAGTCAAAGTCTCATTGAACCTCAACCTTCTCGACAAGGACGGCGTACCACAAGTGATGGATTTACGCGGCGCGATGAAATCCTATCTGGATCACCGCCACGAAGTTCTGATCCGCCGTTCGAAATTCAAACTCGCGAAAATCGAAGAGCGTTTGGATGTTTTGGCGGGTTACTTGATTGCCTATCTAAACCTTGACGAAGTCATCCGCATCATTCGCACCGAAGACGAACCCAAACCTGTGTTGATCAAAACCTTTGCTCTGAACGACACGCAAGCCGAGGCCATTCTGAACATGCGTTTACGCTCTTTGCGCAAGCTTGAGGAAATGGAACTAAAGCGCGAGCAAAAAGATCTCTCTGGCAAACAAGCCGAACTCAAAAAACTTTTGAAAGACGAAGATCTTCGCTGGCAGCACATCGACACCGAGCTTGTAGAACTGAAAAAAACTTTTGGCAAAAACACCAAGCTTGGCGCACGCCGTACCGTTTTGGCCGATGCCCCTGCCCTAGCCGATATTTCTTTCGAAGTGCCAATCGAACGTGAAAACATCACCATCGTTTTGTCAGAAAAAGGCTGGGTGCGTTCGATGAAAGGCCACGGCCTGACGACTGAAAGCATCAAATACAAAGAAGGTGATGAGGAACGTTTTGTTTTCGAAGCCGAAACCCCGGACAAAATTCTCCTTGTCGGGTCGAATGGCCGTTTCTATACGCTGTGTGGAGACAAACTGCCCAGCGGGCGCGGCTTTGGCGAACCTGTGCGGCTGATGGTTGATCTTCCGCAAGATGCCGAGATTATCGGCATGATCAAATATGAACCTTCAACGAAATATATTATCGCAAGTTCCGACGGGCGTGGTTTTATTGTGAAGTCCGAGGACGTTTTGGCGCAAACCAAGAACGGCAAGCAAATCCTCAACGTTGGAGGCAAGATCAAGGCGAAAAACTTTGCGGTGTTGGAGGGCGATCATATCGCTGTCATCGGCACGAACCGTAAATTACTGATCTTCCCGGCAGAGCAACTGCCTGAGATGACTCGCGGTAAAGGCGTGATTATCCAGAAATACAAGGACGGCGAGCTGTCGGACATCAAGAGCTTTAATTTGGCAGAAGGCCTTACATGGGCCTCGGGTGATCGCACGCGGACCGAAACCGATATGCGCATGTGGCTGGGCGATCGCGCCCAATCTGGCCGCCTGCCACCCAACGGCTTTGCACGCAGCAATACGTTTTCATGAGGAAAAAGACAGGTGCTGTTAAGGCTTAAACAGCGCCACGCCACCAATGATAAACACGCTGATCATGAAAATGGTTTTCAGCAGCTTTTCCGACAAGCGCAAGATCAAGTGCGCCCGGATATAGCCTGCCACGAGGCACCCCGCCAACATCGGGAAAAACAATTGCCAAAGAAGCCATCCTTTAAACAGAAACACGGCGGCAGTTAGGCTTTCCATCACAAGATGGATCGGTGTTTTTACCGCCGTCGCCTGTTTGATCGTTTGGCCAAATACAAATATCAATAACATCAGGCTGATCGTTCCCGTTCCCATGCCAGAGAAACCAGACCAAACCCCAAGGAGCAGCCCGCTCAGCAAGGACAGGCATTTCCAATGCGTTGGTTTGGGGAATGCGTTAACGCCCCAATCCTTCTTTTTAAAAAGCATCGCAACGGCACCGACAAACGATAAGCCTATGATAACCTTTTCAAGCACTTCGGGCGACAGGATGGAGAGCAGCGCTACCCCCAAGGGCGGGCCGATCAGAACCCCCGGAAGCCACCAGACCAACAACTTGTAATCGACTTTTCCATGCTTGTTGAACACATGAAAGCTGGTGGCCGACGCGCCCGCCGTCGCAGAAGCATCATGTGCCACGACCATGTGCGGCGGCACACCGATGGCAAGCAAAGCTGGCTGGATAAAGAATCCAGCACCGCCGAAAAGCCCCAAAACGCCACCCGCCGCAGTAACGAGAAACGCCAGAAATGCTTGTAAGAACGATACATCTTGCAATTGACCCACCAACGGTGAAAGCACGGGTTCGCCTTCCAGAAAATTAAGACAAGTTTGTTTTTGAAAAAGCTGCAGGTGGCTTAAACACGCGTATCTTCGCAACCTCGCCCGCAATCTTGCGTTTGGCTTCCATCGTATCATGCGCATTCTGAAGGCGCAGGAAATAGCCTTCGGACAAGCCGAAGAACTTGCATAGACGCAAGTCCGTGTCCGCCGTAATGTCGCGCTCACCCTTGACAATCGCGTGAATACGGTTTGGTGCCACGTTAAGGGCCTGTCCAAGCTTGTTTTGGCTGATCCCCATTTCAGCAAGAAATTCATGTTTCAGGATCTCGCCCGGATGTGGGTTATGAAGTTGCGCCATCGTATCCTCCATTCCTAATGGTAATCGACAATAGCAACTTCCGTTGCCTCGTCTCGCTTCCAAACAAAACACAGTCGCCATTGATTATTAATTCTTATGCTCATCTGCCCCTTGCGTTCCCCTCTGAGATTTTCTAAATGATTACTCGGTGGGCATTTTAAATCATCAACCGTCAAGGCGGCATCAAGCTGACGCAGTTTTCTAAGCGCACGATCCTGTATATCTCGCGGAAACTTCCGCGACGATAAACCAGTCCATATCTTTTCTGTTTCTTTACAAGAAAACGATCTGATCATGCTTTCCTAAGTCAACCATGGGAAGCACCCCCGACAATGACTCTGTTTTAATTTTCAGCAGTGTATGCAACGCGAACATGACGGGTAGTTTAGCATGATACGTGGTACATATCAAGTATTATACACCCTGTACAGCCGATACTCTAATGATCTATATAAACGGATCATATGCCCATTGCAAAAGGGCTTGGCGCTGGCGGGGGCGACATTCAGTATCCATGGGCAGGCAGTTGGCCTTGATCTGCCCCGCGTGCCGCGCAAAGGCCTTCCACCTTTTGATTTGCCATGCGTCCAGTTCAGGAATGCGGCGACCTTGATAATAACGGCAGTACCATTGGAACCAACCGCGAGGATCGGGATCGCGCACCCAGCCCTTTGCACGCCAAACTGACAAAGGCTGGCGACTTTTGATCTTGAAGAAATTAAGCAACGGGTCGGCGCTTTCGCTGAGCTTGGCCTTGGCAAACCAGTCTTTGGGAAATTCTTCGCGGCAATCGTTGCAATATTTCCCTTCGAAAACGCCATGAGCCAACATCTCTTTAGGCGAAAAGTGCGGCGCAAAATCAGGCGCAAAGTTCTTACCCATCGGATGTTCGATCACATAGCTGTATCCAGACTGCATGCTGTCATTGACATGAACGATGAAACCAACGCGATACACCATAAACAGGGTCCCTTCTCGACCATCGAATGCGACTTTAAACCGTCACGTCCACCAACTGGCCTGCCTTTTGGTTTTCGTTGAGACCGAGTTTCGTTTTGACGAGTTGCTTGATTTGTTCCTCGATTTTTTCGCGCTCCGTCGATGACATTGAAGCCAACGATTCTTCTGTCAGATTATGATCCTTCAGAAAATCCGCGCGGATGCGCTCTGCCGGGGACATACGCGCATAACTAAGAAAATCGGCAACGGTGGCTTTACTCTCTTCAGCCTTCTTTGCCGTTTCTTCATCTTGCGTGGCAAAGATTTCGTCACGACTAGGCAGCTTTTTCCGCCCGACTTGCGTGAGAGCTGATGTGAGCGATGAGTTTATCGCAGATGTGCTTGAAAGACTGGTCATGTGGGTGTCTCCTCACCCCAAACTATGCAAGACCTATGCCAAACCAATAAATTTACATCGGTCTTGGGGTCAGCCCCTCTGGCCTTTCCTGACGACGCGAGGCACGCTCGAGAAAAATTTCGGCCAATGTCTGGTACAACGGGGTGGGACAAACAAATTTGGATAACCCATGCGCCAAAAGGGCCGTCGCCATCAAGGGAAGTGTCAGCGTTTGATCTTCTGTCATTTCCATGACGATAATGGTTGCCGTAATCGGCACCTGAACGACGCCCGTAAAATAGCCAACCATTCCCAGAATGATAATGGCCGCCGCAGGTATATCTGGAAAAAGAGAGGTAAGATCCGCGCCGAGTCCAGCGCCAACGGCAAGCGAGGGCGCAAAGATACCGCCAGGGATGCCGCTGATATAGGACACAACTGTTGCAAGGAACTTCAAAGGACCGAAGAAAATCGAAAGATCTTGTGAGCCTTCAATCAACCCCTTCGCTTGGTCATAGCCAGTCCCAAAAATGGTTTGACCAGACATCTGCCCAAGAATAGCAAGGGCAAACCCACATAGGGCCGCAAACGCTACAGGCCTCGATGAAATAAGTACCCCAGCCCGCCCCGGTAGGCCCCGTGCAAACAAGATGAGAAGGCGAGCAAACAAACCGCCGAACAGGCCACCAAGGACACCACAAAGCAGAACGGGTTTCCACGCTTGCTCCAACGACAGCCCAACGTTGACGTGCCCAAAGTAAGAGTAATCCCCCAACACGGAAACGGAAACAATGCCAGCAATGATAACGGCTGTGAACGCCGTGCCGCTCGTACGCTCTTCAAACGAATGAGAAAGCTCTTCAATAGCAAACAAAATACCCGCCAACGGTGTGTTAAACGCAGCGGCGATGCCCGCCGCGCCGCCAGCCATCAACAAGGCTCGCCGCATGGGAGGCGATGGAAGCTGAAATATACGCGTGAGAAATTGCATAATCGACGCGCCGACTTGAACCGTGGGGCCTTCACGCCCCATAGAAGCGCCAAAGCATAACGCCAATGTCGTCAGGAGGACTTTGCCAAAGGCCACACGTAACGATAAAAGTGAAACTCTTTCTGCCATTTCAGGTTCGTTCAGCGCAGCGATCACTTGCGGGATGCCGCTGCCCTCTGTTCCTTGAAAAAAGTTGTGCGTCAGGTAAACGACAAACGCAAAGCCAAGGGGCGTTATGATAAGCGATAAATAGGGTATTCGTTCAATCACACTTGAAAATGTGTCATTACCAAACTCACTTGCTTTGGCGAACAAAATAGCCGTCAAAGCAACGATAACCGCACCGATAAAAAAGGGCACTTGCCGAACCCATATTTTAGAAAAAGAACGCACGCGACGCGTTAAATTGTGGGGTCGATAATTCATACGGAGTTCATACAGCAGGAGTATGAAAAAACAGTTATCAACTCAAAAACGAGAGCTCTCAAGCAGGGGCGGCGGTTCGTATTGAAAACCGTCATCCAAAGAACCTTTCTCTTCGACCATTTTTCATGGGCGAAAAAAGTCTTCAGCCGGAATCCCGTTTGGTTTATATCAAGAAAACGAATAAAAAATGGGATTGTAAAAACACGCTTTTTGCGTGTTTTTATCCTTCGGACTTCGGGCCTTTGGCCCTACGCGCAAAACGTATACGTTTTGTCCGGATCATCGCCTATCTGCCGCCAAGCGGCATCTA
>JAQUYN010000044.1 GCA_028691835.1 Alphaproteobacteria bacterium
CATCACTTGCATGATAATCTCGGATGCATCCAGATTGCGCACAAGGCGCATCGTGCCCGTGTGGCAGAAACTGCATGCGTTCGTGCATCCGACCTGACAGGATACGCACAGCGCGCCACGATCTTCTTCGGGGATATAAACGGACTCAACTTCGTGGCCATCGGCCATCTTTAAAAGCCATTTGCGCGATCCATCGACCGACACAGGCGCAGCAGAGATTCCGGGGCGGCCTATTGTGAAGACTTCCGCAATCTTTTCACGCGCTGGTTTGGCAAGCGTGGTCATCGCATCAAAATCTTTGACACCGTGGCAATAGATCGCAGTCCATATTTGCTTGGCACGAAAAGGTTCAAGGCCAAGCGTCAGCATCTCGGCCTTCAACTCATCAAGCGTCAAACCAATCAGATTACGTTTGCCATTGATTAAGATTTCCGTCGGCGCAAACCGCGCCGCATGGCCATGGATATTGTGTGTTGTCATTTTCGTAACTGGCATTTACAAAACCGTCTCTCAACTTGTCATTCCAGACGCCCCTGATGAGGGGCGATCCGGAATCCCATTTTCTTGCAGAAGGAGACCCAAATGGGATTCTGGATTCAACTTTCTTTTGTCGCATAGCATGCGCCGAATAGAAAGTCGCTCCGGAATGACAAAAGGAGAGATCAGCGGAAAACCTCATACAAACTGCTTAAACGAACACATGCCCTGAAAAGGGCCCACCTGTCAAAGGTTGCGTCACTTGACCTTGGTTTTTTCGGGTGGGTTCGGTTTTTTAGGTGTTTTAACAGCTTTGACGGTCGAGGCTTTCATGGCCTTTGCCTTCTTCACAACAGCCTTAGGTGGGGGCTCAACAGCCAAACCGCAGGCTTTACCAATCGCATAGTAAGCCTCTGGCATGCCCTTCAAATTAACCGTGTCAGCAATTGACGCCTCATTCGCAGCAATGCCCGTAACCGTGACGGCAGAACTGGCACGCAACGCAGCAACGATAGCATGATCGCCAACCTGATCACGAGACCACGCCGTATCGCCTTGTGTAAACAAGCTGAATGAACGATCACCCATCTTAAAATTCACATCACTCGCAGCGCGGAACTTTGTGCCTGCAGCATAGCTGATCACGTCCGTTGCGCTCTCGGCGGGACGATGCGTAATCATCAAAACAACATCACCACGCTTGGTCGTCTTCTTCTTTTTATCCTTGCGTTTCTGAACCGGGGCCTTCGCCGTTATCGACATATAGCAAACAGGATTAGCCCCCTCCATCAGCTTATAAGTGGACCAATAACCATACTTACCAAGGCTCTTCGGTGACGCAGCCAGCACAGGGGAAACAACAAGCGCGCAAAAACTGGCGCACACCAAGACGAGAAGGATGTGATTTGTTTTCATGCCGACAGAATAAAAAGAAATGACCGCCTTGGCAAATGGTATATCAGATCATTCAGGTATAAAGGCGGATAGTCCTTGCAATAACAGCTTAACTGTTCACGGTCTGGGTATAAGCCTCAATCAACGCGGCGGTAACCGCGCCGGGCGTATAGGTCCAATCCCCAATCTGGCCGACAGGCGTGACTTCGGCAGCCGTGCCCGTCAGAAAGACCTCATCGGCTTTGGCAAGTTCATCGGGCATAATGGCGCGTTCAATCACGGTGATATTGAGACCACGCGCGAGCCCCATAACCGTTTGTCGCGTGATGCCGTCAAGAAAGCAATCAGCTTTGGGTGTATGAACTTGGCCATCCTTAACCATAAAAAGGTTAGCCCCGGTCGATTCAGCAACTTGTCCGCGCCAATCAAGCATCAGAGCATCTTGGCAGCCTTGCTCCTCAGCCATGTTTTTACTGAGCGTGCAAATCATATAAAGCCCGGAAGCCTTGGCCGCCGTCGGGGCCGTATTCGGCGCAGGTCGCGCCCAAGGCGACACAATCAGCTTGATCCCTTTCTGGCGCGCCTCTGGCGAAAAATAGGAAGGCCATGCCCAGCAGGCTATCGCCAGATGAATGCTTTTGCTATGCGCCGAAACGCCCATATCCTCGCTGCCACGCCAAGCAATAGGGCGAATATAGGCATCCATCAGATTGTTACGTTTAAGAAGATCCATCGTCACAGTGTTAATCTGATCGGGCGCATAAGGAATCTGAAACCCTAAGATTTGCGCAGAACGGTGGAGACGATAGGTGTGATCATGAAGCCGAAACACCTTGCCATTATAGGCCCGCTCGCCTTCAAATACGGCGCTGGCATAATGAAGCGCATGTGACAGGACGTGAATCTTAGCTTCGCTCCAATCAACAAATTGCCCATCAATCCAAAGGATGCCTTTGCGATTGTCAAAAGATTCCGATGCCATAATTGCCCTCTCCTTCAATGCCGATGCACGATGCAAGAAGGAATGATAATCCCATTCAAGAAATATTGGCAAGAGGCGTTAGCGAGGAAGAATATCCATCATCAGCTCGTTATTGGATTCCGGGGCCTTTCTGGGAGCCTGTTTGGGTTTGGCCTTTTTCAGCGCGGCTGGAGGAACCGCAACAGAGGGGCGGACTGTTGGAACAGGAACATCGTTTGGATCAAGTTTTTCCGCATCGTCCACAGAAGCCTTGGGATCAAGCGTTGACGCTGGGGACACGTCCATTGACTCGGCGGCTGGTTGCGGCGAGGCAGAGTCCTCAGATTTCTCCTGCGGCGGCGTTATTAAGGGCTGAATAACGGGCGCTAAGGATTTGAGCATTTGCGCCGAAAGCGCACTTGTAAATTTAAAGTTTCCAGCCTCTTCGCCCGCAACATGCGCCGTCACCGTTCCAAAAAATCTATCCCCTATGAAAAACATAATCGTTCCCGTTCGGTTGACAACTCTTGAGGAAATGAGACGATGCCCGGCACCAAACTCATCAAAACGATGGTCGCCAGTTCCCGTTTTCCCGCCGATCACAAGGGGATTACCTACAGCATCAACATAAGCGCCACGAAGGCGGCGAGCCGTGCCATTTTCGACGACTTCTATCATCGCAGCGCGGGCAACCTGCGCAATAGCGGGATCAAGCACACGGTCAGCCTTAATGCCATCGGGCATCAAGATGGTTTCGTAAGGCGTTCCCTGTGCAAAGCTGAGTTTTTCAAATCGCTGCATTGGTTTGCGCACGCCGTCATTAAGGAGGATTCCGACAAGTTCCGCCAAGGCCCCTGGCCTGTCGGCTGAACTGCCAATGGCCGTTGCAAAACTTGGAACCAATTTATCGAACGGATAGCCAAGACGCGCCCAACGCTGTTGTATCCGCGCAAACGCATCAAGCTCAAGCAAGATACGAATACGCGTATCCTGCGCTCCCTTTTTGTTAGGATGGAATAACCACGCATAGCTTTCAAGACGCACAGGCTTGCTGACAGAGAGCATCGTCTGACGTGAGGCTTGGGGATGGGCCAGTTTATAAGCCACCATCCATAGCTCAAGCGGGTTGACTCCCGTGATATAGCCCCGATCCGCAAGACTGTAACGATCTGCTGGATATTCCTTGAACAATTTATGAAGACGCTCACGATCCAAAAGCGTCGGCGCCGCTGTCTTCATATAACCAACGAACTCGCCAAACGTTGCGGCGGGATCAAGGGAACGAAATAAGATCGTCCGCGCTGTCGCGCCTTTGTGTGCACGCTGTGTGATCTTGGCAATCATATTCTCACGTGAAAGAGGGGCGTATTCGGAAATGTATCTGTTCAAAAACGTTGCCCCTTCTTTGTCGGCATAGCGTTCAAGATACTCTTTACGCGCCGGGTGGTCCGGGTCGCTCAGCAATTCCTGCTTCGTTTGCTGGCCCTGCGCAATCGTGTAATTCACGATGTCACGCATCAATCGCACGAAAACAAGATTGACAGAGTCGCGTAAAGATTCACGCAGATCCATCATTTTATGATCTTCTTCTTTATCGAAGTTCACAAACGTATGGGCCCCGCCGCCAGTGAAAAAGGTCTCATGCGGATTGCCTGAATATTTCCGATCCATGCTGGCTTGCAGCATCTCTCTTAATGTTGCATCAGGATTGGACGAAAGCCATATTGTCGCCCATGAAGTCAGAACGTCGGGGGCTTCTTTGGTAAGCTCGCCCAGATCCTCGACAGAAAGCCCTGCATAACGACGATAAAGTTCACCGACAATTTCCAAGTATGTCACAAGCGTACGAAGCTTAGCCGTGGACCCCAAATCGAGTTTTCCACCATCATTCATATCCATAGGCGCATCGATATTGTCGGCCTGCACACGCAGCAAGTTTCCGTGCTTTCCCCGTTCATAGAGCAAGACGCTCCAGTTGATTTTCTTCAAATTATTTTCCGGGCTCAACAAATGAAAGCCCAGCATGCCAATAGATTTGACATGCTCAGGATCGCCCATCTTACGTAGAAACCCTGTAACTTCTTTCTGCGTTTTTTGATCAAGCGTACTTGTTGCTTTGAGATCCAGCCGATCCAATTCATATAAATTGCGAAGACCCAACATTTTCAAAAGGTGCGTGCGGATGGCATTCGTCGCCTTTTGCTCAAGAAAATCGACAGGGGGAGACGCTGGCGGTTCTGGCAAAAAATGAAACTTGCTGGCACGCGTCGCATCACGAAGGGCAACGGAAATCACCTTTGCCTTCGTCATATTTTCAAGCGTTTGATCCGTCAAGTCATCAAGCGCCGTTCGGTCTGTCAGCAGATAATAGGTTGGCCGCCGTTGCGCCAAGATCAGGCCCAAAGCCTCACGAAAGGCCATGGCCTTGATACGCAAGGACTCTGGGTCTGCTTCCGATCCGTTCAATGCCTTGGTCAAACTTTCAATATCACGCCCGAACCATGCCCACAACCCATCGCCAATACTATTGATTTCACCAAAGCCGCTTCGTGCGCTTAACGGCGTGCTGTTCAAATAATCCAACACGATGCGCTGGCGTGCCTCACGCGTATCAGAACCATCCAGATAAATCCGTAAACTCGCAGACACAATCTGGCGCATCTTTTCAGAAATGCCATTCGTTTGACCGCCGGGCGAAAAACGGAATTTTTCAATCTGTGTCGCCAACGTACTGCCGCCGCCTAAATTGACATTCGGAGCAAATAATTTAAGCGCCTGCCCCAGCGCAGCATAGAAAAACCGATCCCATTCAATGGCCGGATTGCGCGTGACAGGCCCCTCTTTCAACAAATCACGGTCTTCAATAAAAAGCAGCGTATCCACAAGCGTTTTAGGAATGCTCGCGAAGTCCTTAAACACATGGGCAGGATAGCTGACATCGTACAACGTTTGCGCCTTGCGGTCCTCAATATGCAGACCTGTTTCATTTTTAGGTCTGTAGATAGGATACAGCCCATTATCCACAAGTTCGTGATAGCGCGCAGAACCACGCACCTGCGCAGTGACCACATAATTATCCGCCTCCAACGCCTTAAAGAAAAAGGGCAAGTAACTATAGCCAAGCCGTTGATTATAGGGGCCCGCCGTTGGAACGTAAAACCGTTCTGCAGCCCCCTCCTTCATATCAAAAGAAACACCTGCGGCCATCTCGGTCATGTATTGAGCTTCGATTTTAGACGTACGAACTTCTTCGCCGACAAAGAAGCCGACAATGCCGCCGAAACCAAGGATTAACGCCAAGCAAATAAGCCAAAGGGACTGTGGCACGCGCATGTGATAAGATTTGTGGCGGCGTTGCGTTTTCCGGTTCACCGTACTCATACGGCCAGAAGTTCTTACGCCAGTCGGCTTTCCCGGTTTTCCTTTAGACTTATAGCGTGGTGGCTTCATCGGGCGAACCTAGAAGGAAAAGTTTAAGAGCGTTGGGACAGAAGCTCAAGCAACAGGTGAACGAGATCCTCACGCTTCACTTCATGCTGGATTTTACGCGCCAATTCCTTAACAAGTACTGTTCCGGCCTCACATTCTTTGGTGCCGAACAAAATGGCTAATGGCACGCCTGACTTGTCCGCATATTTCAATTGTTTATCAAGCTTCGCAGGCTCCAGATAATTTTCAACCGTTAAGCCGATAGCCCGGAGATCAGCGGCCAATGCCAAATATTCGGCAGATCGTTCAGATTCTAGCTGTGTGATGAGAACCTGAACCGTGTGAGGAACAGGCGGCAAAAGCTTTAAATCTGCTAATTGTTCGTAAAGCCGCGTCGCCCCAATGGAAAGCCCCACACCCGGAAGCTTGGATTTCGTGTACATACTGGCCAGATCTTCATAACGCCCGCCCGAACACACACTTCCGATCTCAGGATGCGCGTCAATCAACGTTTCATAAACCGTGCCCGTGTAATAATCGAGCCCACGGGCAATGGCGAGATTGATACGTGTACGCGTCTCTGGCACACCAAGAGCGCGTAGAGATTCCACCATCGTCGTCATCTCAGCCAAGCCTTCAGCAAAGATATGGTCTTGCGAGTTCATCCCACGCAACGCGGCAAGCATTTCATCCTTATCGCCCTTCATCGCCACAAGCTCCATCAGCTTTACGGCTAGATCCGTTGTTAGGCCAAGCGTGATAATGGACTCGCGAACTTTATCAAGGCCGATCTTATCCAGCTTGTCGATTTCGCGTAGAACAAGTTTTTGAACTTCGCTATCTGTAACGCCCCAACCCGTCAGGAGACCCAGCAAAATCTTGCGATTGCTAAAGTGGATCGTAAAGTCACCGATCCCAAGCTCAGTGAAAATCTGCACAATAATGGCTGGAAGCTCGGCATCATAGGCGGCAGCTAACTTGTCTTTGCCGATCACATCAATATCGCACTGGTAAAACTCACGCGCGCGCCCCTTTTGCGGACGCTCCCCGCGATAGGAACGTTGAATCTGATAACGACGGAACGGAAACGCCAATTCACGTTCATATTGCGCGACATAGCGCGCCAACGGCACGGTCAGGTCAAAATGCAACGCCATGTCAGGGGTGTGGCCCTGTTGCAGCGAACCTGTCGATTGCACGAAATAGACTTGTTTTTCTGTCTCGCCACCGGATTTAGTGAGCAACACATCTTTCAGCTCAAACACTGGCGTTTCGACCTGCACAAAGCCGAACCGCTCATAACCGCGCCGGATCACATCCAACATATGCTGAAACACCATTTGATCGCGGGGCAAAAGTTCGAGGGTGCCAGACGGCGTGCGGGGCTGAATTAGAGACATTGTGTTAACTCACTCAAATAATAAGGGGTTCAGGCTTTCTTTATAGCGCCACACCCGCCCCACGTCATCAGAGGAGTTCAGAAAATTCTGTCATTTAGACCTTATTTTTATTGATTTCAGATACTTCACACTATACAAATACGAAGTACTAATTCTAAAGGTTATTCAATCAGATACGTTTTATTCTTTCCTATTTAAAATATCGGAATTCATAATGTTTGCCAATACTCGCCCCCAAAAGTCATCTACACTCAGTCTTTTACACCGCGCCATCAAAGATTACGCTCAAAAATGCCGCTATTCTAGGATCAGCAAATGCCTGGATGCGGGGTGGAAGTGTCTCTCAACAAATGAATTTCTGTCCAGCCACAAAGAAACCGAAGAATTAAAGATCTCCGCTTTGGGCCGCCATACACTAGACATACTGGATACTTACCAGCCATTGGTGTGTTTGGCCCGTACAATTTGGGCAGCGCCAACCATGGCGGCATTCTATGAACTTAAAGGCAACGCCATGTTCCTTGGCCCCGAAGCTCATATCTTCAGACTAAATACAACAACATTGCACGAAGCAACGCACTGTGACCAACAACATCAAACATCCGGCTTATATAGCCGCTTATTACGAAACAAGAAAATTGGGAATGCTGTCCTAGCTGCGATGCTTCTAGAGGCTGGAGCTCAGACCAAAGTCAACTTATATACGGACCAAATGTGCGTGGGCAGAAGGCACAGAAGAGATCGCAGGAAAATACCCCCCGTTCAAATCTTTGACGAACGAATTCAAGAAACCTTGCCCAATATGTTGAACAAGCAAGTCTCGCATATTTTCTCCGAATACGCGGCTCTAGATACACGACGGATAAAATTTGACTTTCGTGTCGCCCCCTTGACCGACGAAACCATTCGCAAATTAACAACGGGGTCGTTGTATCCCAAAGACACAATACTCAAACAAACTAAGCCCACAATTGAAGCCCTACGCGACAATATTGAGGTCTTAGCGTGCCAGAGTTTCCAACAAAACAACATTTAACCTATAGTCTGGAATATCAGCAAAATTGCGCTATAGTTCATCCTATTCTCTGTTCAACAGGATGATTCGATGACCATGCCCCAAACCATCACCATTCCCAAGCCAGACGACTGGCACCTTCATTTACGGGATGGGGATATTCTCAAAGCCGTTTTGCCTTACACCGCTGCCCATTTCGCACGCGCCGTGGTGATGCCCAACCTCAAGCTGCCTGTGACGACGACAGAGCGTGCCATCGCCTATCGTGACCAGATTACACAAGCCCTGTCCGAGCACATGACGTTCGCGCCGCTGATGACCCTGTATCTGACGGATGAAACCAATCCGAACGATCTGACTCGGGGTTATGAAGACGGCGTTCTTTTCGCCGCCAAACTGTACCCTGCGGGCGCGACAACAAACTCGGAGAGCGGGGTCACAGAAATCCAGAACATCACGAGCATTTTGGACCGCCTGCAGCGGCTTGGCATGCCTTTGTTGATCCATGGCGAAGTTACAGACCCCACTGTTGATTTCTTTGACCGTGAGGCCGTCTTCATTGATCGCGTCTTAAGACCCCTGCGCCGTAATTTTCCAGAGCTGAAAATCGTCATGGAACACATCACAACGCAGGCTGCCGTTGAATACATTACATCAGAATCTCCTTATGGCAGGCTTGGGGCAACGATTACACCGCACCATTTGCTTCTCAACCGTAATGCGCTGTTTGACGGGGGGATTCAACCGCATCACTTCTGCTTACCCGTTCTCAAGCGCGAAAAAGATCGTCAAGCCATCATACTGGCCGCAACGTCGGGGGCTGGTATGTTCTTTGCTGGCACGGATTCAGCCCCCCACCTGAAAGCCGACAAAGAAAGGTCCCATGGAAGCGGCGGGATTTTCTCGGCTCCCCATGCTCTAGCTACATATGCCGAAATCTTTGATCAAGCCGGAGCCTTGGATCGTCTGGCCAACTTTTTAAGCACCAACGGCCCTGCTTTTTATGGACTCCCGGTCAATGCGGCCACACTGACCCTTGAAAAACTTGAAACACCTGCCGTCCCTGACCTTAAGTCGATTTTAACTCCCAATGGTGCAGAAATAGTCACCTTTCCCAACGAAACGCCTCTGTCTTGGCGCGTTATCGAAAAACATCCCTTATAATGAACAGAGGCTAGGTCATGTCTGTGTCCCTTGAAACCCTCCCCTTCATCGACCTTTATCTCCGTCTTGATGGGCAGGAGCCTCCTGTGTTTCGTTCGAACGAACGTGGCAAAGGCATTCACAATCAACTCGTCCCAGAAGAATTTCTTCCCACCGTTGAACAATTCAGCACAGCCATTCGCGCCGAGCTCCAAGACCGCACCGATGGCACGCTTACATTAGACGGTCTTCGTGTGCGCCTGTCCAAGCAACAAATGGCAGATGGAAGTCTTTGGGCTTGCGCACGACGGATCAACACAGACCTTCCCAATCTTTTCAATCTCGGCTTTGCCACACATATCAGCACCCATATGCATTCGCTTGGGGAACGTGAAGGTTTGATCATTGTTTCAGGGTCAGCTGGACACGGCAAAACAACGACAGCGGCCGCCCTGCTAATCGATTTCATGCAAACACATGGCGGCACAGCCATTACCATCGAAGATCCCGTCGAGTATGTGCTGAAAGGCCGCCATGGCGCATTTGGCCAATGTTTCCAGATTGAACCCGAAGGAAACAATGATTGGGCCCCGACATTAGAACGCGCCTTGCGTTGGGGGCCACGTTATATTTTCGTCGGTGAAGTCCGCACGCCACAAGCTGCCGAACAACTTATTCACGCGGCAACAACAGGCCATACCGTTATCACCACGCTGCACGGTGGGATGCCAGAGGAAGCCTTAACCTCACTTCTCTTCTTGGCCGAACAAGCTATGGGCGCGGGCGCGGGTAATATTTTGGCAGGATGTTTGACTGCCTTGCTCCATCAAACCATGAAAGAGGATGGCCCCTTCGTGAAGTATCTCTTCACCGAAGAAAACGCGCCGGGGGATCCTATTCGTTCGCTGATCCGCGAAAACAAAATCGGCATGCTTTCAACCTATATTGACCGTATTTCTGCGCGCCTTGCGAACCAACAAGCGCCCATACCAGCCTATGGTCAAACGGGCAGTGGGGGCAGTCATGGAGGATCCGTCGGGGGCATGCCTCCGTTACCTCCCCTTCCGCCCATCCGCAAGTAAAGGAGTCCTTGAAACGATGTTCGGAACAGAAACCCTTCCAGGAAGCGACAAGCTACGCGATCTTGCTTTTATGGACCTTTACGTCCGCATTGATCAACCGGGACAAACACGCTATCGATCAGCGGCCCGTGATTATTCAAACAATTGGACACGCGTTCTTCCCGACATTTACAAAAATGAGATCGAGCTGATTGCCAACATGTTACGCGGACAAATTGATAATCCTGACTCGTCCTTTGAATATGATGGGCTTCGCTTCCGTCTTTCCTATCAGCGCCTTGCCAATGGCGAAGACTGGGTTGTTTTGCGCCGCATCAGCACAAAGGTCCCCAATCTAGAAGATCTCTCCTTTGCAACGCACATGGTTCAACATCTGCGCCGCCTTGGACAACGCGATGGGCTTATCGTTATTTCAGGCGCAACGGGCAACGGAAAAACAACGACGGCCTTTGGTCTCCTGAATGACTTTCTGCAAAACTTTGGTGGTGTGGGGATCACCATCGAAGATCCCGTTGAATACGCCCTAAACGGTCCCGTCGGCGAATACGGTTATTGCTATCAGGTTCAGGTGAACAAAGACGAAGACTGGGCCTCGCCGTTAAAACGCGCTTTGCGCTGGACCCCACGTTTTATTCTCGTCGGCGAAGTTCGTTCGCCACGGGCCGCCGAGCAAATCCTGCGCGCCGCCTCAACGGGTCACTTGGTTATCACAACCATTCACGCAGGATCCATCGAAGAAAGTCTAATGGGGCTGATGCATCTGGCCGAACAAAGCATGGGATCGGCAGCTAACTTTATGCTGGCGCAAGGGCTGACCGCCGCCATGCACCAAACGCTCAATAACACGGGCCCCTTTTTGCGCTATGTCGTGACAGAGGACGGCAATAATGGCGACCCTGTTCGCGCCCTTATTCGCGAAAATCGCGTGGGTATGATCAATTCCTATATCGATAAGCAAATCGCCCGCATGAATACGATCCATGGACCCGGCGGCGGAATGGGACCGTTAATACAAAAGCGGTAATCAGATATATCCCCCTCGCACATCAAGACTTGGTCATTTTGAGCCCATACTCTCCGTTAGCGTCATCCCGTGAACCCACCCCGGCACGGGGGCCGGGATGACGCAAAAGGAGAGGCCTGCTGGTGAAAAATCTGGAGAGGTTCTCTTGGCATAACGGGACCATAAAAACCAACTCTTGAAGTGGGAGCAGTATAAAACAAATAGTCTAATACCAACCCTCGAATGAAAGCATCCAATCAGGTCACGAGCGGTTGCGAGGAGATAGTCTCTTGCCGGACAGTCTCTCTCCTTTAGGCACAAAGCGCCCGTCCGGCAAGAGGATCATGAGGCGCAGAGCGAGTGAGTGAGAGCGGCCCTTTCAATGAGTCCGTTCATAGGTCCGCTGGTGTGAGAGGGAGATGTTTCAATAATGCGAATGACCTTCGCATCGGAGGATGTTGTCCTCAATTTGTTACCGCTGAAAACGCGATAAAGGTGAAGAAAGATTGTGTTAAACGGCTCGTTTAAGTCTGGAACCTTATCGTCATGAAACGGCGTGTACCCCGGCGACTTAGTTCATAATTTCATCCATTTTCATATCAACCAAAAATTCAATCGCGTGCATGTAATCATGGCGTCGGATCTTGGCCACATGATCTACACCAAACTGGGCTTCAAGGATCATCTGTACGGTATCTTGACGTACATTCTGATTATGAGCGACATAGGCCAACAAAGCATAAAGTGAAGTCAACTCTTTATCATTCACACGTTCAACTGTCGTCGTCACAGGACGGTCAGAATGAAAAGCAACATCCTGCGTACAGGTAACCTTCAAATCCTTGGCCGCTGTTTCCATATGATCACGAGAGGTTTCGCCGAAAACGCGACGCTTGGGCTGATTTTGCTTGGTCATTGTAGGCTCCATGTGAGAATTCCTTTAAATATCAACGAACTAACTACTTTTATGCGAAAATCTGTCCTAATATCTTGCCCCTTCAGGCTCGTTCCATATTCGTAATATACAAAATAGGTTCGTTTTCCGCAACTACAAAGTTCTGTTTGCAATACTTTCATGAAAATGATATGGTCACCACCAGAAACGAATGAGGTTATTCATTTTAGTAAGGTTTTGTTCATGATTGTAGGTCGTCAAATCCGCGCTGCCAGAGCCCTTCTCGACATGAGCCAAGACTCGCTCGCCGAGGCCACAGGCTTGACCCCCCAAGCGATCCGCAAAATCGAAAACGGCGAAACCCAACCCCGCGAAGGCACGATTGCAACTATAATGCGCGCCTTCGATGTTCGTGGGTTGGAGTTCACCGAGAACTCGGGTGTAAAATTAAAAACACAAGGTGTAGAAATCTTTGAAGGAACTGAGCGGTTTAATGATTTCTATGATTTTCTATATGAACACTTAAAAAAACATGGCGGTGACGTTTGTATCGGAAATTCAGACCCACATCTCTACAAAAAGTACCACAAAAAATTTGCTGTCCACAAATCACGCATGGAAGAGCTTACAGGGCAAAATGATGTCCATTTTCGTATCTTGATAAAAGAGGGTGACCAAAACTTTACGGCATCATCCTATGCCGAATATAAATGGCAAACTGAAAAGAGTTTTTCACCCACATCATTTTATGCATTTGGAGAATGTCTCGCGCTAATTTCTTTTGTTCATTCTATGCCACCATATGTCATCCTAATTAAATCGGGTCCACTTGCAGAATCATATCGTCAATCTTTTAATATTTCCTGGGAGCAAGCAACAACACCTAAAATTAAAGAGGAGAAATTATAGATGTCATTTAGAATCGCCCTATTTGGTAGTCATTATTACGGATATGCCATGCTTGAAACGTTACTTTCTCTTCAGCAGCAAATTCCAGAACTTGAAGTCGTTGGTGTTGCAAGTGATGATCCTACAAAATCGTGGGTTTCCCCTCACAAACGCCTCTGGCAGTATCCACATACAAAAACAGAAGAAGACATGGTTGCAAATCTTGCAACAAGAAATGATATACCCGTTTGGCGCGCGCGCATCAAAGATGAAGACTTCTATAATGAATTTACAAAAAAATGGATGCCGGACATTTGCTACATGGGGGTCTTTGGTCAACGAATACCTGAAAATATTTGGACAAAACCTCTTTATGGTTTTTACAACTTTCACTCATGCGCGGGTCAAGTATGGCCATCGAATACTGGAGCCCAAGCGTTTGAAGGCATGGCTTCAAACGGAGAAAAGCAAGGAGCAGTTGCAATGCATATGATCGACAATGAATTCGATCATGGTCAGTTAATCGCCTTCTCAAAGTTTTTTGAGTTTTCTGATCAAGAAACTGTTTTAGAAACCTTTAAGCGAACAAGTCCATATGTTGCAAAGTTGATGGCTTGGCATATTTTTGAAGTACTGGGGATTCCATATCCCCAAGACTACAAGCCAAGGATCATAGAAACCCAAGATTACCAGACACAGCTACGACAAACGAACACACAGCTGTAATCGCAGCCTAATCCAGCCCCTTGCCGCGAGGCACGCAGGGGATGTTGGATTTGGCGAGGGTTTCACACAGGCGACTGACATCATCGGGGCGCGAGCAGCCCATCATGCGCACCGTAAAACGTGGCGTGCCACCGGGCGTTGCAACTTGCGGGACGACGACGGGCTTCAAATCTCCACCTGACTTTTCAATCTGGCCGCGCATACGTTCAATCTGGCCAACAGCCATCGCCTCAGTCGCATAGGTTCCAAGCTCGGCATACGGTGTGGTTGTCACGGCGACTTCGGCACGCTGACGACGGTAATAATCCATATTCGCCTTTACCTTATCGGGCGACAAATCCATCCGGGCCACACGCTCGGCATCCACATCCATACCCGCCATACCATAAGCCAGCGCTAAATTCTGACGCATGGCCGCCGTTGCCGCCACATTATTCAACTGCGGTTCAAGCAACTTAATCGCCTGATCATAACGGTGCGAAAGAATATAGGAATAAGCCAAATTGTTGAGGGTCGCGAGATTCTTGGGCTCAGCATCCAGCACCTTTTCATATTGCTTTTGTGCTTTGGTATGCTCACCCAGATAATCGAGAGCGACGCCCAAACCAGACTGCGCCTTCAAATCATCATCATCAATGTCAAGCGCCGCGTCGAACTGACGCTTCGCTTCTGCGGGTTGTTCAAGAGAGATCAGGAGACGTCCATAATTACGACGAATTTCGGCATCATCAGGACGGGACACAACACCGTTGCGATACACATCTGCGGCGGCCTGTTTGTCGCCCCATTGTTCCAGAACGCCGGCAAGCCCCTTGATCGCCATCGGACTTTTGGAGTCATTCGCCAAGGCGCGCCGATAAAAATCAATTGCCGCGCCAATCTCGCCCTTCTCGCGCATATGATTGCCCAGACGCGCCATCCCCGCTGCCGGAGAATCAAACTCCTCACTCTCCTTGGGCATAAAACACGCAGAAAGAGATAAAAGAACTAAAAAAGACGCATAACGAAGCCGATAAAAGAACATGAGGGGGAAAGCCTTGAAAGGTAAGATGGGTGGATCAAGCGAGAGAAGACATGTGATTTTAGACAGAAACAACACGCCGAGGCAAAGAGAATGTTCTGTCCCCATTTTTCCTATGGCTCGTCTCTGCCCAGTCTGAAAGCTTCTGGTCAAAACGTCCTTAACCAATTGTTATCTCTTCACCTTTATTGTAGAGACCTATGACTGAAGCCGAAACAAGAACAGCGCCTGCGCGCATGATGCAGGAACTCCCCCGCCAAATCGAGCGCATGCATCGTCGTTTCTTAGACGTTGTACGTCTGGAGCTAGGCCGCGTGGGCGTGCGCGACATCAGCCCCGTGCAAGTTATGATGCTTAGCAATATCGGTAATGAGAACATTTCTGTCCGAGATTTAATCGAACGCGGCTATTACCTCGGATCCAACGCATCCTATAATTTGAAGCAACTCGTCGAAGGCGGTTATGTCGAACGACACGCCTCGGCACGAGATCGTCGATCCGCCCATTTGACGATGACACCAAAGGGGCAGGACGTCTTGTCAAAACTTGCGACACTTGAATTGCAATGGGCCGAGCCTATTTTGAAAGATGACGCAAATGCGGCCCTGATTGAGGGAACTTATAAAATGTTACGGCAAATGGAACGTTGCTGGTCCGATGCCGTGCGTTATGCCGCACCTTCCGCCGAAAACAGCGATTTTTAACGCTCCATCAGGCCTTCAATTCCGGGCGGGTTCTAAACCGACAATAAGTATGGTACAGTAGCGAAACGTTTTGCATAACAAGCAGGAGTTCGCATGTCCGATCACCTTGTCCGCGCAGCTTGTCTTTCCAAAATCAATCATCCCCTCATTATTCAAGATTTACCCCTCGCCCCTATTGCCGCCGATGAACTACGCGTGCGCATTCTATATGCTGGCATTAATTTTTATGAAGCCATGATCCTTAACGGGACCTATCCATCCATTCCCTCACCAAACCATTGCCTCGGCGGCGAATGTCTGGGGGAAGTCATCGGCAAGGGCAGTAAAGTTTTAGACTTCAAACGGGGCGACAAAGTTGTGACCCTGGCGCAGTCTGGGTACGGCACAAGCGGGACTTTTGCGACTGAAGCCAATATCAAAGCGATTTATGCATTCAAGGCCCCGATTGAAGTGCCCCCCGATCTTATGGCCGCACTTCCCATGGCTTACTTTACGGCATGGCTGCTTGCGCACACACGAGTCAAAATACAAAAGCGCATGACCGTCCTGATCCACAGCGCCGCTGGCGGAGTGGGCATGGCGTTGATTAATGTTTTACGCGCCTGCGCATGGGAAAGTCTGACAATCATCGGAACATGTTCAGGTCAGAGCAAGGCGAAACTCTTGAAACAAAAGGGCGTTGATCTTGCCATTGATACGACGGAAAGCTCGTGGAAGAAAATTGTAAAACAACAATATCGCACAGGTGTTGACGTTATTTTTGACGCGAACGGGGCAAACTATTGGGATGACAATCTAGAATGTCTGAAACAACACATTGGACAAATCTGTTCTTATGGCGCGTATTCAGGACCGATCACAGACCCCCAACTTGTGACAAAACTCAGAAAGAAAAATCTGACGCTATCCGGTTTTTTGATGTGGCCCTTGATAGAGAATCGTTCACTGAGTGAAGATGTTTTCAGAAATCTGTTCTGTCTTCTTCAACAAGACAAAATACGGCCTCAAATCGACAAAATCTTTCCCTTAGATCAAATCAACAAAGCCTTTGATCATCTCCGTTCACGCAAAAGTATCGGCAAGATTTTGATACAAATGTAATCGCTGCTCTGCTCTATGGCTCAGGAACCCATTCGCCATCAAGACTGTTCGGATAAGCCTGCGTGATGCGCATTTTTTGTTCGGTGCCCATCATGGTAACATCCCCTTTAACTCGCATTGTCTGAAGATAAGGTGAGCGCCCAAACATATAGCCATCACGACGACTAACATTTTCAACCAGAACACTCAGCGTCTCGCCGATGCAGGCTTTGTTGAAATCCGTCTGCTGTTTCCGCAACAGGGCTTGCAACCGAGCCAAGCGCTCTTCCTTGACCTCTTCCGGAACCTGTTCACTCATAACAGAAGCAGGTGTGCCCGGACGACGACTGTACTTAAACGAGAACGCTTGGGCATATTCAATGTCTCGCACAATTTGCATCGTCGCCTCGAAATCGGATTCAGACTCGCCGGGAAAGCCAACAATAAAATCAGAAGACAAGGCTAACTTTGGTTGGACCTTGCGTATGCGTTCGACAACGGCGCGATATTGGCCAGCATTATGCTTACGGTTCATCGCGGCCAAGATCATGTCAGACCCACTTTGTATCGGCAAATGCAAGAAAGGCATAAGCTTTGGCACATCGCGATGAGCTTCAATAAGCGCATCATCCATATCAAGGGGGTGTGATGTCATATAGCGAATACGTAAAAGATCTTTGATTTCGGAAAGCTCGCAAATGATTTCTGCAAGGCCTGCACCAACAGAGTCGTCGCGATAAGCATTTACGTTTTGCCCCAAAAGCGTAATTTCACGCGCTCCGTTCGCAACCAAAACTTCAGCTTCCGCAATAATCGAGGTCAAGGTTCGTGAATATTCAGCCCCACGTGTATAAGGCACAACACAATAACTACAAAACCTGTCGCAACCTTCTTGGACGGACAAGAATCCGCAAATTTGCGAATGACTTTGAGACTCCGGCAAAAAATCAAATTTTGGCTCTGCCGGAAAATCAGTATCTAAAACACAGCCAACGTCGCGCGCGCCTCGCAAAAGAAGCTCAGGCAAGCGATGATAGGTTTGGGGGCCAAAAATCAATTCAACATAAGGCGCTCGATTTTTAATTTCTTCACCAATGGCCTGAGCAACGCATCCAGCCACACCAATCTTGACCTTAACGCCTTTCACTTCTCTTGCCTTTTGCAGAGCACGAAGGCGACCCAGCTCAGAAAACAATTTCTCACTGGCTTTTTCACGAATGTGGCAAGTATTTAAAATGATGAGATCAGCCAAAGTCTGATCATCTGTACGGTCATAACCCAACGGCGCAAGAACATCAGCCATGCGAGCTGAGTCATACACGTTCATCTGACAACCCCAAGTTTTGATAAAAACTTTTTTGCGCGTGCTTTCCGCGTCGTCTTTGTAATCATTCATAACGCATTTTGTGGCAAATTTCAGGCCTTAACAGCAAGCTTTTTCTTAAAACGTCCTGTTACACAACGATCCACCCCATCGGCAATAACCCTTTCACAATGGGCGGATAACAACTTGCGGTCCCCGAAGTCATCAATAGTAATGGGGTCATGAAAGATAACATCTACCGTAAAAGATGCGATTTTGAACACATCCCAGGCATGCTTAACCAAAGTCATATCTCCGAACCAAGCATAATAAGGCCGCCAAGACCGCCCAATCGGCATCCCGCTAATTTCCGTGCAAAGTACAGAAACGGGCTGAACCTTAACCATGTTTCCACTGGTCAATGGCTTTTCAACGATACTAAACAAGGTACTTTTAAAGGGAAGCGTTCGCATTCCGTCCGAGGATGTTCCTTCGGGAAAAAGGATAAGGCTTTTGCCCTTTTCGAGATTATCCCGCAACACTTCACGCTGCTTGGCTGCGCGCACAGTTCGACGCTCAATAAAGACTGTGTCTTGAAGCTTAGACATCACACCAAGAAAAGGCCATCCCGAAACTTCTGACTTGGCAACAAAGCTTCCTTGAATAACCGATCCAAGAACGGGAATGTCCATATAAGAGGAATGATTGCAGACAAAGAGAACGGGAGCTGTCTCCTCTCCCTTGGCCACCGAACCATGCGTTCGAACTTTGATCCCCACAATCCGCGAAAGCATCTTATGAAAGAAAATTGGCATGAGCTTCGCGCGACGGCTGTGCACAGCTCTCAACCCCAAGAAAGTGGGCACGAGGACAACAACAAGAACAGCAAAGATGCCAAGCCGAACCCATCCTGCGAAAGACGAGCCCAAGCCGCTTTCTTTTTTTGCTTTAACAGTCATCTGTAAAGATCATCCATTAGGGTCTTGAAAAGTCAGTGTATAATTTTTTTGACGCACGCCAACATCAACGTCTTGAAACCCCTGTATCCGATAACCACGAGCCTCACAATTGCCATCGCCTTCCGCACGAAAAGCTTTGGTGTCGATACAAAACGAGTATTTGCCAGACCAGATCATCGTCCCTTTGCCATTCTTAGCGGGAAGAGTCAATGCGCGGGCGTAATAAAAATAGAACCTTTGCGTCAAAGGTTTGCTGTAAACGCGCGCACATTGGCCGGGTTGAAGCTGCCACCATCCTTCAGAAACCCAAATTCCGCCGTCACGATGACCAAAAGCGGCTTCAATGACAGATTTTGTCTGATTACAGAATAAAAAGGCAGCCAAAACCGGGCACGGCACGCATACGACACCACACAAAAACGCAATCAGCAGCACAAAACGAAATAAAAGCATCAGAATTCGAAAAACGGTTGGAGAATCAGTCACAACTTAGTCTATCCTAGGCAACGTAAAATGTCGGATGAAAAAAGGTCAAGGAACGGAAAAATATATTTTGTGTTTCTCTGACCTTCCGTCCAACACGCAACCTCTTTCCCACCTATGTTCATGCCCTTATCACGAAGCCGCAACAGTCTAAACACCTACCAAGCCCTAATCGTCGGGAGTCAGGCGTACACCTACTTCAGTCTTAAGTCCGCAGAACAAACGCTGGGGGACCTTTCGCATTTACCTTGTTGTATGCGAATCTTGCTCGAAAACTTGCTGCGCTATGAAGACGAGAAAAACATTACGCAGGACGATATGCGTGCGCTGACGGCATATCATGCCCTCCACAAAAATATACCAACGATCTCTTTTCACCCCGCTCGCTTCTTAATTGATGCGCCAGCCGCCCTTTCAATTATGACGGATCTTGCCGTCTTACACGAGGCGATCTCTACGAATGCCATCGCCCCCACAAACATTGAGTGTCCGTATCCTACCGATATTGTGATGGCGCCCTCTCAGGAAACATCAGATCAACAAGCCGAACGCTATCGTCTGATTAAATGGGGCGAGAAAACAATCACAAACGTCCATGTTATCCCCCCGGGTCACGGCCCCAGCAATCACATCAGCCTTAATGCCCTTGGCTCGGTTGTACGCATAGCCACATTCGAAGAGAGTGACGCGCCGCTGGTCATCCCTGACACTGTGGTGGGAACCGATCCTTACTTTTCGACAATCAATGGATTGGGCATTTTGGGTTGGAATACAGATTCCCTCGAAATCCAGTCCCTTATTCTTGGCCACACCTCACGCTTGAGCTTGCCCGGTGTGGTCGGAGTTAAACTTACAGGAAAAATTCATAAGGGGACAACAGCAACAGATCTCGCGCTGGCCATAACGGCTGTCGTGTCCAACAACGACCCC
>JAQUYN010000118.1 GCA_028691835.1 Alphaproteobacteria bacterium
TAATCAGAAAATGTTATGGTATGCCTCGTGCGGTTCACCAAGCACAATGTGCCCTTAGCTCAGCTGGATAGAGCAGCTGCCTTCTAAGCAGCAGGTCAGAGGTTCGAATCCTCTAGGGCACGCCATTCACGCATGAAACTGGGCACTTCGCCCACGTTAATGTTTCCCGCGTTATTGATAAGCCCCACCATGGACGACCGAGAGCCTCGGATCGTCATTTCTTGGTCTTTGATCCTGATTTCGCTGACAGCGGCCTTCAGATAGGCGCGGGAGAACGCGGAAGGCACCGTCAGGCGGTCGCGGATCACGCGGGTGAAGGCATCAATCTTCTGGGGCGAGATGACGGCCAGCGGCATTTGTTGCTTGCGCTTGAGGCTGGCGATTTCAAGCAAGAGGTTTTCTTTACGGGCTTTGTTCTGGTGCGCCCGATCTCCGACCATATCAAAATCCAACGCGCCGCGCTCAATCGCTTCCAAAAGGCGGTTTTGGGCTTGCTCAACGGTTTTAAGCTCGGTTTCTAGTTTCTTGATCCGGCCTTTATCCGCCCCGCCGCCCTTGGCGACTTCGGCGCGAAGGTCATTCAAAAGGCCTTTCAGATAGTCAACCGTGCAGATTTTTTGCCGGAAGGCATCCAAGACCAAGCCTTCCAGCTTGTCGGTGGGAATGTTGCGTGAAGGGCAAGAGGCGTTGCCTTTGCTCATCCGGTTGGTACATTTGTAATAGGCATATTGGCCGCTTTTGCCTGTGGTGATGGTCATGCCAGAGCCGCAGTAATCGCACTTCAAAAGCCCCGTCAGCAGATGGGGCGAGGTTTCGCGGCGAGGAATGCAGCGTATAGGCGAGAACGCCCCGCGCAGCTTTGTTGCCTGTTCAAAGAGAACCAGATCAATGATGGCTGGAACGGGAACCTTAATCCATTCGCTTTCTGGTTTGGTTCGGTGGGTCTTGCTGTCAACTTTGTTGAAGACGTGCAGCCCCATATAGGTCAGGCTTGAAAGTACTTCAAAAACCTTTTGAACGCGCCAAGGCTTGCCACGCATCAAAAGGCCGCGACTATTCAGGTTCTTGGCGATTTCTTTCATGCCGATACGCGGGCTTTCCTTGCCGTGGACGTAAAGCGTGAAGATTTCGCGGACAATCTCGGCCTCCGCGGGATCAATATCCAGTTTCTTTTTGATCCGCCCGTGTGTGCCTGTGCGCCCCGCATCAATCGTCCGAAAACCAAAGGGGGCCTTTGAGCCGTTGAAATAACCTTGACGCGCATTTTCTTGCATTCCGCGCAAGGTATGCTTTGCGATTTCTCGGCTCTGATATTCATCAAAAATCATCATCATGCTGCGCGACATTTCTCCCGCGGGATCATCGTTCGTTTGCTGGGTAATTGAAATAAGCTTCACGTCATTGGAACGGAGGCTTCTTTGGTATAAAGCTCCGACGACATGATCGCGAAAGAAACGCGATAAGCTATGTACGATAATAAGATCAAATGGTGCTGGCTTTGTTTCTGCCTCGGCAATCATTTTTTGAAACTCTGGCCGCTTGTCGTCTGTTGCCGTTGCACCAGCCTCTACATATTCAGCGGCTACTATGTGACCTTCGCGCATGCACCAGTCACGCATCTGGCGCAACTGGTCGGGAATAGATAATTCATTCTCCGCTTGGCGTGTCGTGGACACCCGCGCATAAAGGGCAACTCTCATTTTCATCTTCGCTTTCTGCAAACTGCATTTCCTTGAGGATTTCCGATAAATAAGCCAAAAGCAACTGGATTTCTGCCGGACGCGCCCCGTTCCTGTAAACAAGGCTCAAAACATAATTTTCATCAGACATCGGCCAACCTCAATTTATCCATTTTCTTTTGTACGTCCTGCTCCCAAGAAACAGGGTCGTAGATTTTGCGCAAGTGCCCGTTGATATTCGTAAACGTCTCCTGAAATCCCTGAGGCGGCGTGTCGTCATAGACACTGGTTAACGCTGCAATGGCTTTTATGTTTCCCATCATGCTGATAATAATGCGTTGAACTCTTTCGGGATAGTGATCCCGAAGCCTTGAAGCCGCCTTGATTGGCTGCATACCCAAAGTAGAGAACCGCGCCCGCGCATCCAGCC
This sequence comes from Alphaproteobacteria bacterium, assembly GCA_028691835.1. Taxonomy (GTDB): domain Bacteria; phylum Pseudomonadota; class Alphaproteobacteria; order UBA9219; family UBA9219; genus UBA8914. Next base: position 2,110 of record JAQUYN010000118.1, read on the forward strand.
AAAGCGGATGCACAGGCCAGCGTGAGCGGTTGCTGTCGGAAGTAACTGTGCGCAACGACGTGTGATATTCACACAAGAGGCCAAGGACAAAGCCTATAGATTTTTCAAAGCCATCAAGGGTTCGGACACCGCGCTGCTTAAGATAAGCGTTGTTAAGTTGCCATTCAATGCGCCAAACATTATCAATCACGCCGTTCCAGATGGAATAAAACCAAGTCTTGCCGCTCTCAGCTTTAATCTCGTTGGATTTATTGTAAATGCGTACACAGGTGCCAACACCGAATTTATATGTTTCATCTTCCCCAAAGTTCCGAAACTTGCAATCCCTATGAAAACTGGAAACAAAGTTTTCTTCCCAAAAATCCTTATTGATAAGCGCATAATCCAAGCAGAGATCAACACGGGAAAGGGTTTCAAGTTTTCTCGGCATAAGGTTCAGGCCTATTGCCCACGCCAAGAATTCATTGTGCATGGCACGATAGCCCTTATGCCAAAGAGAACGGCTTAGAAATTTGACGCTGAAAGACGGATTGTTAAACTCGCCAAACTGTATGATAAAATCACTATCACGGATCAAGAATGGAAAGCCGGAAGACGTGCCTCCCGCCTTAAGCAAAAAATCTCTCCCGCCAAGCGTGATTTTCTTCCCGTTTTTCTCCTTGCGTCGGTCTATGCCGTCACGCAGTGCAGCCAATTTTTCAAAGCTAAAGGCTGGATTTCGCGTATCAAGGTAATAACAAATCTCTAGCGTATCCACGCCTTGCGCCAAAAAGGTAAAAATCATATCGTGGTTAGTGGACATCCTGTGACCTCGTTAGGGCAAAAAAAGGGTTAGAGTTTTAGGCGCTCAACGATTTCTTGGCAGTTCAAAAGTAGGACGCTGGCAAAATATTGCGGCTTCATGTCAGGCGGGAACTGCCCCAAAAGTTTCTGCTGTAAGAACCTATCATCAACGAACAGGAACTTCCCGTTTGTTTCATCATCACCAGACCAGCCTTGATAAAGGATATAGCCGCCAATTTCCCCTTCATAAATGCCGTCTTCATCTTCGATCGCGCCGCCTTGCAACAGTTTACGCTTGGAGGCGCTTTTCATCCACTTGTCATACTCTTCACGAAAATCTTTCAGGCCGCCGATGGTGAGGCCAAACTTTGAAAGCTCGTTGAGATAAGCGGCGCAAATGACTTCATCCTTCTTGTATTGCCGATTGCGCCCCGTGCCCGTGTGCTTCTCCCCAATCGTGTTCAGCAAATCATAATTTGTCCAATGCTTGATCTTGCGCGTGAGCAGCGCAACGGCCTGATCCTTCTTTGAAAGGCTCAGGCGCACAGCAACTTCGTTGAGGGTGTATGTTTCATCAGTCATAGCGGCACCATAAGGACAGAGAATGTCCTCTGTCAATACTTTTTGATGGTTAAAGGGAAGAATGTATCTGTGACCCCCCATGTTATAGACACGGGGGGTCTGTTCCGCCGCTCCTCCGCTCATCCCGCCCTCGCGGGCGGGAGCCCTGAGCGTCGGACGCGGCGGGAAGCTCCCACGCTGAAACATCGCCCTTGCGGAGAGATCGGGACGGCTCTTCCGTCACCCATCGGGGCAACGCCTCACGTCCTCGGCGGGGATGAACCCGCCGACCCGCGCCCCCTGTTTTTGCACGCCACAAGAGTGGCGTGGTAAGGGCGCGGGCAAGGGACAGCGTGAGGCTACTTCACCGCCAGTCCTTGCGGATAGTCCGCCTCTGCCTTCGTGAAAGAAGCCCTGAACGGCACCCGCAGCCCTCTACCGTCACCAGCGGGACAGCGGCAACACGGTTAAGGCAAAATTCTCAACCCTGTGCTTTTGTTGGATAAAAGAGTTAACAGGCTCTATTTATTAACAAATCGTTAAGCTAAGTTATTGAAACTAATAGTAAAATTGTTTTGAAGCCGGATTTTTGCTATCATCCGTTAGCAGACGAAAAGGAATTTGGCGCACCGCGCAACAATTAACAAGCCACGAAATCATTTTACCAGCCCACAGGGGGACGCTATCATGAACACAGCAAGAGCATTAAATTACAATCCGATAACGCCGCAAGTGGTTGTGTTACCCTTCGGCAAAGGGAAAAAACGTAAAGTGTC
>JAQUYN010000045.1 GCA_028691835.1 Alphaproteobacteria bacterium
AAGCTGTGTCCGGCGAGTGTTATGACGGGAGCCCCAACCCACAGAGCATCGCTTGTCGTTGTGTGCCCCCCGACAGGAAATGTATCAAGCGCGAGATCAACCAAATGGTATCGCGCCAAATGTTCCGGCAAAGGGGCTGGCTTTGCAAAGTGCAGGCGATTGGGATTGATGCCTCTTTGTGCGGCTTCTTTGCGCAAATTGTCGGGGGCATAGGGGTTTGATTCATACAGCCATAAAACGGCCTGAGGAATTTCATTCAGAACCTCACACCATATTGAGAAAATCTCTGGCGTGAGTTTATAGGTCTGATTAAAGCTTGCCAGAACAAGGGATCCTTCAGGCAGGCCATAGGCTTCTTTGGTCAAGGCTGGGCCAACTTCTTTTTCACGATCATTAATTTGATAAGCGTGTGGCATGCGAAGAACCTTTTCTGTGAAAAAGGATTCGTTGCCAGAGGGCACGGTAACGAAGTCGGCAATAAAGCCATCGATGAAATCGGCTCCGGTTGTTCCTGGATAGCCAAGCCAATGCAGCTGAACTGGCGCGGGTTTCATGGCCAAAATATCAAGCCGGCTGCCATGCGTATGGCCCTTTAGATCGATAAGAATATCAATCTCGTCATCTCGGATGCGCTGCGCACATTGGGCCGGAGTGTAGGTGTTGAGCTCAATGAAGTGGTCGGCTTCGTCGCGGAGGCGTTGGCGAATGGAAGAGTGATCTTCGACACCATAGCTGTAGGCATAGATTTCAAATTGACTTCGATTATGTAACGCGAAAAGTTCGGCTATAAGCCATGATGTTGCATGTGCGTGGAAGTCTGACGAGAGATAGCCTACCCGACAAATATCATGCAAATAGGGGTGTACAGGGACAAGAGGCAAGGCAGACTTCAAGTGTTTAGCGCAAAAAATTTCAGCAGACTCTTTTTGTAGAGCCGGATCATCAAAGAAAATAGTTGTTAGTTTTGGACTCAGTCGAGAATCTGGTTTGATGGGTTCACGCCAGTCACAAAGTTGGCGCAAGCAAAAATGATAGGATCCCATCGCGTTAAAGTCCTGGGGGTGTAATTTGACGATGGTGTTCCATGTTGCGGTGGCCACGGGGAGATCACCCGATGCTTGAGCCAAATGAGCCAAGGCCTTCTGAATTTCTATTCTGTCAGGATGGTGTGGGGCGAGGGCCTGAAGCAGAATCAGTGACTCATTGTATTTTTGCTGTAGGCCGAGAAGGCGCACGAGATTCATTGTGGCCTCAAACCAGTGAGGTCGTGCCCTCATGGCGCGGCGGTAGAGCAAGATGGCCCGGGGGATGTCGCCGGCCCTTTCTGCGACTTGAGCTGCAAGATGCAGGATGTTCGGCTCTTTTGGCGTTGTGCGAACAGCCGCCGTGAGGGCAAGGTCGGCTTGGGCCAGATTCCCCGATGAGGCGAGTTCAAAAAGACGAAAATAACGTTGTTTAGCGGCATCAGACACGTTGTTGCACTCCGTAAGGTAAGTCGATACATTATGCGTTGTCGTGTGGCTAAATACAATGTGCAGGATGGTTCCTGTCTGGCCCGTCAATGTAAAAGAGTGTAACCCGGCTCGTGTGGACTGACTTTATTATTATTCTTGGCCTTCTTCTGTTTAATGGCTTTTTTGCTATGGCGGAACTTGCCATTGTCTCGGCCCGTAAGGGGCGGTTGCGTCAGATGATGGAGGATCAGAAAAGTCTTGGGGCTCGTCGCGCCCTTGAAATGGCTGAGGATCCCAGTTCGTTTTTATCAATCGTTCAGATTGGAATGACGCTTAACACGATTATCACGGGGGCCTATTCTGGTGCGACTTTGGCCAGTCCTTTTAGCGTGTATCTTCAGAAATTTCCGCTTTTCGCGCCTTACAGTGATGGTATAGCGTTCATCCTTACAGTAGGTCTTGTTAGCTATCTAACCCTTGTGCTTGGCGAACTGGTACCCAAACGTTTGGGGTTGGCTTATGCCGAGTCGATTGCTGTGCGTGTCTCCAGCTTGATGCACTTCCTCGCTTGTGCTGCGGCACCGTGTGTGTGGGTCCTCAAGATTTCGACAGAGTTTTTTCTGAATTTGAGCGGATTAAACCAATCGAAAGATGATTTGGTGACTGAAGAAGAAATAAGAGATTTAATCGCGCAAGGTACCCAGAAAGGGGTTTTTAAACCTGCTGAAAAAGAGATGATTGAAGGCGTGATGCGTCTTGCAGATTGGACGGTCAGAACCATTATGACACCGCGCATGGATATGGTCTGGTTGGGTATAGAAGACGACCTTCATCAAAATATTCGGGAGATTTGCGACAGCGGTTACAGCCGTCTTCCGGTTGCGCGTGGTGACATGGAAGAGGTTGTTGGCATTGTTCATGCCAAGGATTTGCTGAACGTTGTGTTGGCGGGGCAGTCGTTGAATGTCCAGCAGATGATGCGTCCGCCGCTCTTGGTGCCAGATACAACTTCGGTCTTGCGTCTTCTCGATTTGTTTAAACAATCTGGGCAGAATCTGGCCGTTATTATTGATGAATATGGCAGTATCGAAGGGCTTGTTACGGCAACCGATATTCTGGAGGCTATCATTGGCGCCTTGCCGGAAAGTGGGCAAGACAGTGACGAAAAGCCTGTGCAACGTGAAGATGGAAGTTGGTTGATCGACGGCATGACTCCGATTGATGAAGTCGAAACGATTATACACATGAAGAACCTTCGTTCTGGTGGCGAATTCCATACAATTGCAGGGTTTATGATCGATAAACTTGGGCGCATTCCTGTTGCGGGCGACCATTTTTATTGGGCTGATGCACGGTTTGAGGTCGTTGATATGGATGGTCGTCGCGTTGATAAGATTCTCATTTATCCCCCCGTGCACAGCACGGATGGAGACGATGAAATCGATTAAAAACAAGGTAAAAAAAACAGTTGTCCTTAGGGCTCAGAGCGGGTAAGACTTATGGGCACTTGCGATTGTTCCTAAAAGGAACCATAGCGGATAGTAAGAGCCGCTGGAGCGATTCATGAAAGATACGAATCGAAACTCTGTAGTATTGTAAGACAAGTGAGAAAGATAATTGTGAAAAGCTCGAACGATAGGAAGCATAAGCATGAGACAAACTAGTCCAGGCACGCGGCGGCCTCGTGGCCGTCATAACAGTGGTGGTGGTAATGCTGGCGGTGGGCAACCTTCTGGCGGATCGATGCGTGGCGGTAATGGCGGCGGCGGTGATAATCGTCTTCGTTCGGCATCCTCTTTGCGTCATCAAACATTTGACAGCAATGGGCCCGATGTTCGTGTGCGTGGCAATGCTTGGCAGGTTTATGAAAAATATCAGTCTTTGGCGCGCGACGCGACAAGTTCTGGCGACCGTGTGATGGCTGAAAATTATCAACAGCATGCTGAGCATTATTACCGTATTACTGAGGCTATTGAAGAAGCTGCAGCCGCAGAACAGCGTCAGCGCGGGGGATCTTCTGCGTCTTCATTTGGTGGTCAGCAACAACAACCAGAGGTTCCTTCGAATTATTATACGCAAGATGGCCAGTTGACAGCCGGGGTTCAACCGCAGCCGCAGTTGCAGCCGCAGCAGCCGCAGCAGCCTCAGTCTCAGCCTCAGTCTCAGTCTCAATCCAAGCCAGACGCTGCCGGGGGCGTTGTTTCCCAAAGCCGTGCATCCTGTCCTGTTGCGTCAGCTCCTGTTAAGAATGAGCCCTCACAACCAAAGCAAGAGGCTTCTGTTGACGTTCGGCGTCGTGCGCCAGCGCCAGTACAGGCCTCGACAGCTCTTTTCCCTGCGGAAGAGAATGAAGACACGGACTCAAGTCCGCAGACGCTTGTGGCGCAAAGATAAGAGTAAGGGATCATGGGGGAGAGCGTGGCGCAAAATATTTTGAGCTTTACGTTCTCGCCGTTCCTTCAAAAACCACATGGCAGAACATTCGGAAATCATCACATTTGGCTGTCGATTGAACAGCTATGAATCTGAAGTCATTCGCTCACATATTGAGCAGGCTGATATCGGTGATATTGTTATTTTCAATACCTGTGCGGTGACAGGGGAGGCTGAACGTCAGGCTCGTCAAGCTATTCGCAAAGCGCGGCGTGACAAACCGGATGCAAAAATTATCGTAACCGGGTGTGCGGCTCAGATTCATCCTGAGAAATTTGCCGCGATGGAAGAAGTCGATTACGTTATAGGCAATGATGCGAAGATGAAGGCTGGAACCTATCTTGCGTTGAATGACCAAAAGATTCATATCACCGATATGCAATTGGCGACTGAAACGGCGCAGCATCTCGTGCGTGGGTTTGAAGGAATGACCCGTGCTTTTGTTCAAGTTCAAAACGGATGTGATCATCGTTGCACATTTTGTGTCATTCCCTATGGACGTGGTCCCTCACGTTCAGTTCCCGCAAAGCTTGTCGTTGAACAAATAAGGCTTTTGGTCGAAGAACAAAACTATCCTGAGATTGCGCTGACTGGTGTTGATATTACTTCTTACGGCGCAGATTTTCCTGATAAGCCGACGTTGGGGCAGTTAGTTCGCCATATTTTGGCAGAGGTCCCATCATTAAAGCGCTTGCGTCTATCGTCGCTTGATCCCGTGGAAGTGGATGAGGATCTTTGGGCGCTTATAAAAAACGAACCGCGTCTGATGCCTCATTTGCATCTGAGTGTGCAGTCCGGTGATGACATGATCCTCAAACGCATGGCGCGGCGTCATGCGCGTCAGGATATTATAGCTCTGTGCGAACGTGCTCGTTCGTTGCGTCCAGATATTGTGTTTGGGGCTGATATTATTGCTGGGTTTCCTACGGAAACAGACGAGATGTTTGAAAACAGCTGCGCTTTGATGCGGGATCTTGATTTTACATGGCTGCATGTTTTCCCGTTCTCCTCACGAGCCGGAACGCCAGCCGCGCGTATGCCTCAGGTGCGAAGTGAAATTCGTAAACAGCGAGCGGCTCATCTTCGAGTGATTGGGGAACAAGCTGTCGCTCGTCATTTTGATAGCTTGATCGGACGTTGTGTGGAGGTGCATGTTGAGCAGCCGTTCTTGGGCCGCACCCCGACTTTTGCCGAAATTGTCTTGACGCAGGAACAACAAGCGGGAAGCATTATTATGGTCGAATGCTTGACGCACGAAAATCAGCAGCTTATGGCGCGACCCCTCACGGAAGGACTGAAAACATGACAGAGAAGCTCGGGTGGTTGGCTCGGCTGCGTGGCGGTCTTTCTCGCTCAACCTCTAAGATCAGTGATGGGATTACGGATCTTTTTACAAAGAGAAAACTCGATCAAGGCGTTTTGGATGAGTTAGAGGAGTTGCTTATTGCCGCTGATCTCGGCCCTTCGACATCGGCGCGTCTTGTTGTTGATTTTGGAAAGTCCCGCTTTGGTAAGGATGTGACAGATGACGAAGTGCGCCAAGCCTTGTCCGCACAGATTTCAGAAATTCTAGCGCCATGCGCCAAGCCCTTTGAAATTGATCCAGCCCATAAACCGTTTGTGGTGCTAATGGTCGGCGTTAATGGGGCTGGCAAGACAACAACCATCGGGAAGATCGCCAAGCAATATACGGATGTTGGCCTTAAAGTCATGCTGGCGGCGGGGGATACGTTCCGTGCAGCGGCGATTAGCCAGCTGCAGGTCTGGGGTGAACGTACGGGCTGTCCAGTTGTCTCAGGAGCGTCAAACAGTGATGCTGCGGCGCTCGCATATCGTGCGCTTGAACGCGCAAAAGAAGAAAACATAGACCTTCTCTTGATTGATACGGCAGGAAGGCTACAGAACAAAACAGACCTGATGCAGGAGCTTTCTAAGATTAAGCGTGTGTTGCAAAAACTTGATCCTGAAACGCCGCAGGCCACGCTGCTTGTGTTGGATGCCACGACAGGCCAAAACGCTCACGCGCAAGTTGAAGTTTTCCGTGACTTGACAACGGTTACTGGCTTGATTGTCACCAAACTTGACGGCAGCGCGAAAGGTGGCGTGCTTGTGGCATTGGCGGACAAGTTCAAGCTTCCCATTCACGCCATCGGCGTTGGTGAAGGCATCGAAGACTTGCAACCCTTTAAAGCTGAAGACTTTGCCCGCTCGTTAATGGGACTTGAGTGATGGTTTAGGTTGGCAGGGCATGGGCGCATCACATGGGAATGTTATTTTCCATCTCCTCAAGTTCCACCCAGCGGATAACGGCATCGTCGAGCTCTTGCGCGGCGAGGGCGAGTCTTTGCGAGGCGCGATAGAACAAATCAGGGTTTTTCTCAAACAATCCTGAGTCGGCAAGGCGGGCTTCAAGATCCTTGATTTCAGCCTCAAGCGTGCCGATTTTCTGTGGCATGTTGTCCAGCTCGTATTGCAGCTTGAATGATAGCGCGGCGCGTTGACGTTCTTTTTTCTCTGGCACCGGGGCAGCGGCTTTGACCTTGTTGGGTGCGGGCTGCGTCAGGGCTGAATCCCCTTCGGCCTTGCGTTTACGGGCTTCCAGATAATCGTGATAGCCGCCGATATAACCATCGACAACGCCATCCCCTTCAAAGGCGAGAATCTTCGTGACGGTTTGGTCCAGAAAATCGCGATCATGGCTGACGACGATCAGCGTGCCGGTATAGCCTGCCAGAATTTCTTCAAGCATGTCGAGCGTATCCATATCCAGATCATTAGTTGGCTCGTCGAGGATCAGCAAGTTGCCGGGGTTTGCCAAAGCCTTCGCCAGCATGAGCCTGTTCTTTTGCCCACCGGACAGCGCCGCCACGGGTTGCGAAACCATTTTGGGGTCGAACAAAAAGTCCTTCAGATAGCCGCAAACGTGACGCGTCTTGCCCATCACGTCGATATAATCACTGCCGGAAGGGATCAGGTTGCGTTGCATCGAAAGCTTTGGGTCAAGGTCTTTGCGTTTTTGATCGAAATAGGCCAGCTGGGTATCCTTGGCGCGTTTGATCGTGCCGACATCCTGCTTAAGTTCCCCGATCAAAAGCTTCAGGAACGTTGTTTTACCTGCGCCGTTCTTTCCGACAATCCCGATCCTGTCGCCGCGTTGGATGCGCAAAAAGAACTTATCGAGAATAACTTTCCCATTATCGGGATCGCCATCCGGTCCGCTAAACTTCATCCCGACATTGTAAAACTCGCTCATAAGCTTTGATGTCGATTCTTCTTGCTCCTGTGGCGTGAACGCGATCCGCGCCATCATGCGGGAGAGCGCATTTTTGTCGCCACGCAGTTTGTCGCGCTCGGCCTTCATCTGGTCGAGGCGGCGCACATTACGCTTGCGCCGACCTTGCACGCCACGGCTGGCCCATGTGACCTCCATGTCGAGGTTTTTCTGACGGTTTTGAAGCTCTCGCTCCTCATGCTGCAATAGCATGATGGCCCATTCATCGAAAAAGCCGAAACTCTTGGGACAAACGCGAAGATTCCCGCGATCCAGCCAAAACACTTTGTCCGAGATATTCTTTAGAAATGTTTTGTCATGGCTGACACACACAAATGCGCCGCGATAGCTGCGCAGATACGTCTCAAGCCATTCGATCACATCAAGATCAAGATGGTTGGTCGGCTCATCCAAAAGCAAAATGTCCGGCTCTTCCACAAGAGCGCGGGCGAGGGCTGCGCGGCGCACCTGTCCACCGGACAGCTGATCCATGCGGTCGGTCAGATTGAGATGCAGCGGCTCGATGATGCGCTCAATCTTATATTGGTTTTGCTCGCTCTTGTTTTCTGCGCTGAGTTCTTGGAACACGAAATCATAAACGGTTTGGCCCGGCGCATGGGGAACCTCTTGCTGTAAATAGCCGATGCTCGTGCCTTGCAACACCCAACGCTTGCCGCCGTCCAGTTCCTTCTTGCCTGTGATGATATTCATCAAGGTGGACTTGCCTGTGCCGTTTTTGCCGACAAGACAAATGCGATCCTTCTCGACCACGTTAAACGACAAGTCCGTAAACAGAACTTTATCGCCAAAAGCGATCTCGGCATTTTGCACGGACAGAAGAAGGGTTGCGGCCACGGAAGGTTCCTTAATTTTTTGAATCTACTTGCATATATATCGAGACATAAAGAAAATGGGACCCCAGCCTTCGCTGGGGTGACGCAAAAGAAATCGTCATGCCAGCGAAGGCTGGCATCCCATTTGTTCTGATGTGCTTGAAGCCATATAGTCCTAAAAACGCTTAAAAAACAAGCGTTAAACCATTGTAGATCATTAATGTGGCTCGGCGAATTCGGGCCGGATCGCGCTTTTGATGTAGCTCCACGAAATGACGATGCATCCGCACAGGATGAGCAGGGCGGAAGTCCCTACATTCTGCGCATACTGGAACACAATCAGCAGCATGCTCGAAAAGATTGGCGTAAAGTAGGACACAGAGACAACTGTTTCGATGCGTCAGGGCAAGCAACAAACCCGAGGCCGACCACATGACAATCGTGAAGAGCCCACTCAGGTTCCCGCGCATTTCAAGATGTTGGTCGGTCATGGGGGTGGTTCCCTTCAATGCTGATAGGGTGTTGCTGCTGACCAAAGATCATAGTCCGGTGCATTGGCATGGAAGGCTTCCTTAACGCTTCCGTTAAGCAGCATTTGAGACAAAGAGGCATCAAGCATATATTTCAATTTGTAGTCGCCAAAGGGCAGCATCATAGCAACTTGGCTGACATCCGTGGGACTGTTCGGGTTTGATATTTTGACTGTGCTTGGATTTCCTCTCAGAAACTTATCGCCAAACGATTTCTCGAAGAATGTGGCATCGGCTTTCCCTGTCTGGACGTCAACAAGCATTTGCATGTAATCGGCCATCTGGGGTGACACGATCGTTTTGGCTTTCGGAAACAATTTTTGAGCAATAGCTTGAGTAACGTCACCATCACGTGTTGCAAGGGTAACATTCGGGCTGTTGAGTTGACGGAGGTTGTCGTCAAACCTCGTGTCATCGGCTCGAACCCACGCCATCGTCGTTTGATAATAGATAGGCATCGTATAAAACGTAAATTTAGCGCGTTTGGGAGTGATGACAGCGCCAGCGCAAAAGACATCGTATTTGTTGGCAAGAAAACCATCTTCAATTTCGCCATATCCAACTTCGGCGACCCAGTTGATCTTGAGATTTAGTTCCTCTCCCATTTGATTCATCAGATCATAAAAAACACCATGGAGCTTGCCGCTATTCGCGTCTTTCATAATGAGCGGCTCATAAAGAGCATATCCGCACCGTATCGTGCCTGTGCGGATCACGCGGTCATAAACGGATTCTTTGGGTTGCGCGTTGGGGCCTGCCTGTTGGGTCATGACCACGGTGCCATAGGCCGCAAGGATGCTCACGAGGATGGCGATAAGAATGTTTTTCATTTTATTCCTCATAAGCTTTGGCTGGGGACAGCCAATAACGTCTGTCGTCGGGCATGTATTTGCGCATTATGTCTCGTATTTCCTCGCTGATGCTCAATTCTAATATTGCATTGTCTATCAATTGTTTGAAGTCCATGTCTCCTTTCGGAAGCAAAAACCCGCCAGACGAATAGCGAACCGCAGGTCCTACAATCTTTACCTGATGATCCGGATTCTGTGCATTGTATTGTTCGATTGGCAAAAGCATATTGATGGAAGCGTCAGCTTTTCCCGATACCACCATCATAAGTATATCCATGGTCCCCTGAAAATCGTTTGTATCTAGCCTCGCCGCGTTGGGAAAGCGGTCTCTCACGCTGAAATCAAGAATCGTATTGGGGAGGACTGCAAATTTGACCGAGGGATCGTTAAGCTTTTTATAATCTTTGTCGAAGCGTGAGTCGTCCTTGCGAACAAATACATAGTTCGGGTTGTGGTTGAAACTTGTCGAGTACCACGCGCTCTTGGTTCGTTGTGCATCTAAGGCCACATCGCCGCAAACCATATCGTAACGACCAGCGTTCATCCCTTGCTCTGCCGTACCCCAAGCAACTTCCTCGACCCACTTGATCTTTAAACCTAGTTTTTCTGCAACGGCCTCGGCGATGTCATGCGTGTATCCAGATATTTTCTTTGTGTTTGGATCGATCGATAGTGACGGTGGCCAAACCGGATACCCACATCGGATCGTTCCCGTCCGCAGCACGCGTTCGAATGTTGTTTCTTTCTGCATGTCTGCTGGAGATCCGATGCCAGCCAGTTTCACAATTCCAAGTGTGATAATAACGCTGAGGAGAACTGTCAGAAGCGTCTTTTTCATTTGAACTTATCCTTATATGGACCAATGCTGTTGATCCTACAGGGGCGCTTTACGGAAGGAAACGGGAAAATCCTTCCTTCTACTGGCCGTCAAAATAGTTTTGGCCGCTCTTGTAACTCTCAACCGACAAACGGCACGTCTCGAACAGTGGATCGGGCAGGGCATCAAGCGCATACCATCCCCAAGCTTCGGACTTATCCGGTTCCTTGATCTTCGGCGTGCCGCTTTTCCAACGCGCCGTCAGTGTCAGGTGAACATAGTGCTTGGGCATATAGGCCTTCACATTGGCGACAAACAGGAACCCAATCGTGTCGATCTCGATCCCGCACTCTTCGGCGACTTCACGTCGGGCGCAGCCCTCGAACGTTTCGCCATACTCAAGGTGCCCACCGGGAAAGGCATATTCTCCCGCGCCGTGTGCCCCTTTGCGCCGCGCCATCAGGACATTGCCATCCTGATTAAAGATCATAATGCCGATGCCGACTTTTGTTTGTTGGGGGGTCATGCTTGGTTTCTCCCGATGATGAACGGGGCGGTCTGTCTGTACGTCCCGACCTTGTACGGTTGTCATCATTACTTTTGGCGTGGCGTGCCATCTTGTGCCACTTGAACAAAAGCTTTGAGGGCGTTGTCCATGCGCGTTTGCCAGCCGGCACCTTTGGCCTTGAAGAAGGTCACCACTTCCGGTGAAAGGCGAACACTTACGGCCTGTTTTGTGGGCTCTCCTTTGCGTGCGCGGGTGCGACCAAAGGCCGCCAAGTCAGGCAATGCGTTCCGCAATGGCCGTGCTGTGGCGAGTTCGCGCTTGCTGAGGGCTGCATCGTCGGTTTTGCTTCGAGGTTTAATTGGCTTTTTCATAGGCGGTTTCCTCCGATTTGTTGGCGCGACGAAGGGTGATAATTCGTACCCGTTTTGCGCGCTTGGTGAAAATGATGGTGTGTAATTTGCCGTGCAATCGACCAATGGCTGCATAACGTTTCTCGCCGTCATCTTCACGTGACCGATCAAATAAGACAGACTCATGCCACGGAAAGTCCCAAGCCTCCGCAAAGGATAGCTTATGTTTGGCTACATTCGCAGCGTTTTTGTTTTCATCCCATTCAAACTGCATAAATTATGTATATACGTAAAATTGGGTAAGGGCAACGTTAAAATGGCGGACAGGGTGGGATGGACTCGCTGCGTCCGCAAAGGCGTCCTTGCTCCGCTGTACTATTCTAAGTTCGTCAGAACGCTTTCTGAGAAAAATCTCGCTGTGGGTCCCATTGTCTATTTTGGTGAACTTACTTCGAGATACGCAAAGGCATCCGGAACCTTCATGTTCCTAATCTTTTCTTGCATATGGCAAGGAAGTGGAGCTGTAGCAATCACCCTATCCTGAAGTGTAACAGACGACGGCACGGTAATCCTGTGAGCATGAAGAAACATAAATGATTCTCCTTCCGTCGTATGAGGATTGTACCAAGGATCTCCCAGAATTGGTGCGCCCAAATGGCTCATGTGCACCCGCAACTGATGTGTTCGCCCTGTGTAGGGTTTTAAAAGAACCAGTGAAAATCTGCCGTACGTTTGTACGACCTTGTAATCGGTGATCGCTTGACTCCCGTTGGCATCAACCCTTGTGTGGGGTCTTGTCTTCTTGCTTCTTTCCACCGAAAGCGGAAGTGAGATTCTCCCTTCATTCTTGGGAAGTATTCCTTCGACAACAGCGATGTATTCTTTCTTAATTTTATGTTCTCGAAAGGCCAGCTTAAGTCTTTCAAAAAGTCGCGGATTTGATGTGACGATAAGGCTCCCAGAGGTATGCACGTCAAGCCGATGAACCGGACGAAGAATCCTTGGCTTTATGACCTCAGATCCAGTTCCTTTAAATAAAGATGAAATCGCCGCAGCGAAAGGGAATGTTGCAATGCCGTTTGGTTTTGACAAAACATAAAAACCATCTGATCTAAAAACAATATACGAATCAACATTGGTTGTGCGGCTTGACATGTCTATTTATTTACTTAAATACTGAAATCTCAATTGAAAATGGCGGACGGGGTGGGATTCGAACCCACGGTGGAGTTACCCCCACGCCGGTTTTCAAGACCGGAGCCTTCAACCACTCGACCACCCGTCCGCTGCGGCATTGTTTATATAGGCTCGTTCGCAAAAAGCAAATCTCTTCTTTGCCGCCTGAGACGTATATCTGAAAAGAAAGGGGGAGTTGAGGAATGGGGCTGTTTTCTGGGGGGGGCGGCAAAGCCATTTTTGACCGCCTGGTTTCGCCCATGGAAAACCAAACGGCCTTTACGATCCGACGTACGCCCCACCACGCCAAAGCGTCAGAGCTCTTAACGGACCACCCTGTCATCTTCTCAGCCATCCTCTGTGCGGCCTTACGACAACGTGAAGTGAGATTACCAGATACGGGACTGGCTGTCAATAGAAAAATCACACTGAGCGGATTATATATCACACATGGTTAATGATGGGCGGGTCTTGAGCCACACTCAACGTCTTTCCTGACAAGCCGAATAGAAACTGTCTCTGGAAAGACGTCGAAGTTGGTTTTGAGAATATCAAGAATAATGAGGGCGTGATAAAAATCAGAGCAGGCAAAAATTGCGGGAACCAAGCTTGTTTTAAGCCTCGCTCCACCGCAGGACGACTTGGGCGGCTTTTACGCCCGAGCGGATAGCGCCCTCGATAGTGGAAGGCAGGCTTGTCGCGGTCCAGTCTCCGGCCAGCGCAAGGTTTTTCCATCCGATATAGGCGGCGGGGCGCATCTTGTTTTGGGCAGGCGTGGCGGCGAAGGTTGCGCGTTTTTCACGGACGACGCGATAGGGCGGTACTTTTTGAGGGTCGAGATCATACAGCTTGGCCAGATCGTCCCAGACGGCGACGGCCCAAGCCTCTTGGTTTTCTTCGTCATAGCGGTCGGATGCGCTGATGGTGACAGAGACAACGTCGGGGCGTGTGAAGATCCATTCGGCTACGCCGCCGATCAGGCCCGTAAATCCTGCGGGGTTCTGGGGGACTTCGATACGATAATGAACGTTGGTGATCCCTCGGAATTCCGTGGGGGTTAAAAGGTTGGGGATGAGTTCTTGGGCGACCCAAGGCGGTACGGCCAGAATGACCCAGTCTGTGGGGGCAAGGTTGATATGAGCATTTGTGAAATCGAGGCTGGTGACTTGTCCCTCGTTTGTGACGTCAAAGGTGCGCAGGCGATGACCAAACTTAATTTCGCCGCCGTGCTGGCGGATCGTTTCGAGGCAGGGCGTGACAAAGCTTTCGGACAAGCCTTGCTTGGGGATCATGGGTTGGCAAGCTGCCCCGCCGCCGCCGAAACTTTGGGCAAATAGGTTTGCCAGAAGGCAAGCTGAAGCGTTCTCGATTTCAGTATTCAAGGCTGCGATGGCCATGGGTTCCCAAAAGCGTTTAAAAAGAGGCGACTTGGTATCCATGCACGCGGCGACAGTTTCGTCTTCATCTCTAAACATGAAGTTCAGTGCCGACATGTATTCTTTTGGACGTGTTTGAGGGACGCGGCGTTTGGGGTCCAAGATCCACCACGGCATCAAGCCGTTGTTCATGCGGATCGTCCAACGTTCGTTAGATTCAAGATCGAGAAAAGGGAAAGTTGGTTCTGTCTGGTGGTGGAACGTGTGGGCTGCGCCGGAAAGTTCAAGATAGTCTTGGACGGCGACATTGCCGGACAGCACGAGATGATTGCCGTTATCGATGCGACAGCCAAGGCCTTTGTCAAAGTACGAGCGGCAGCGCCCGCCTGCATAAGGGGCCGCTTCATAGACGGTAACTTTGTGCCCCATAAGGGACAGCTGAAGGGCGGATGAAAGTCCGGCTAATCCCGCGCCGATAATGTGGATATGTCTCGGTGTCATGGGGGAGACTTTCAGCTTAATAATCCGCGCAAGGCAAGCGCTAATTTTTCCCACAGTGGCAGTTTGACGCGTTGTGCGAGGTTTTGCCAGTCGGCTTTTAGGAGCCGTTTAAAGATTGCCTGATAATAATCCCGCATAATGCGGGCAGGGCGCATGGCGTGCCATTGGCTTGCCTTCATGGCTTTGTCAGCCTCATCGAAATGATGGTGGACGGTTTTGGCAAGATCGCGGCATACGGCAGGAATTGGGGGGGCGGCCAAGATTTCGGCGGGCGTTTGGCTTGTGATCCCGTGTTTGGCCAGAAGTTCATGGGGGAGGTAAAGGCGCCCGCGTTGAGCGTCTTCGTGCAGGTCGCGCAGGATATTGGTTAATTGCAAGGCGCGGCCAAGGTGGAAGGCGACGCGCATAGCCTCGGCACTGGAATCGCCAAAGATGCGGACAGAGGCACGGCCAACGGCGCTGGCGACATGATCGCAATACGTATCCAGCTCGGCCATGCTGGGGGCGCAGATGGCCTGTCGTGAATCCAGGTCCATGCCATCAATAATGGCTTGAAAATCGGATTCGACAAGGTCAAAGCGCGTGATGGCGGGAAGCAGAGCTGTGCAGATTGCGTCTTCGGCCTTGTTATCATGAAATAATGCGTGAATGCGGTCATGCCAAAGTTTCAGCCCGTGCTCGCGGATTTCGTTGGTCGGCGAGTCGTCGGCGATGTCATCGACTTCGCGGCAAAAAGCATAAAGAGCATACATAGCTTCGCGTCGAGGAATGGGCAAAACGCTCATACCTGCAGCGAAAGAGGAGCCAGAGGCTTTAACGCGTTTGCGCACATCCGCCATGGCTTCGTTATAAGTTAGTGTGGTCATTGTTGCTCTCATTCTCGATGGCTATACCGCTTCTACTTCACGCATTGGTTCGACGATTAAAAAAAGTCGTCATCGCTAGGCCCCTTGAGGGGCCGTGGCGACATGTCCCGCCGTAGCCTCCCGTAGGAGCATGGGGGATCCAGCACCGAACAAGGAAGCCTGCGATAAGCTTCAAGTCTTGGGGATGGATCCTCTTCGCTAAAAAGCTACGCCGAGACACGTCGCGCGCCCTGATAAATCTGGGCACGCAATGACACCTCAAGTTTAGTTTTTATACCCCAACTCTTGAACTGCGATAGGTATATACTCATCGCATTTCAAGAGTTGGTTTTTATTGCCCTAGTGTTGCCATGAGAGCCTTCGCTGATTTGTTCTGGGCAGACCTCTCCTTTATATCGTCATCCCGTGCTTGACACGGGATCCAGCCTACCAAGCCGAAACTGCGGCGCAGCGCAGGCTGGCCCCGCGTATCCACGTGGTATATGACTCATATGATCTGCGCACGCAGGTCACTGGATCGCGGTTCAAGGCCGGGATGACGATAAAGGGAAACTTGCTTACAAAAACCAACTCTTGAACTGCGCGTAGTAAATGTGTCGCCTATCCCAAATACGATTTTAACGTCCCCCAAACCAGACATCCTAGTTTTTGTGCTTTGCTCAGTTTCACATTATCACATAGCGGGTCGCGGGTGCGCAAGATTTTGATCAGGCTGCCGGCGACTTCATAAATAACAGCGGTGTCGATTTTGAGCATGCGATTATTGAGTTGCCCTGGAAATGTTTTGGCCAAGGCCATCATCGGGTCCATCTTGTCAATCATGGCATCCATCGTGCGGCGCAAACTATGCGTTGATTTCTCTGCGGAAAGCGCCGTGGGATTCGTGCCAAAGGCGTCCATGATATCAAGCGGAATATAAACGCGATCCAGTTCGCGATAATCGTCGGCGCAATCTTGAAGATGGTTGGTGATTTGCAAAATAGCACAGAGCGCATCGTTGGCTGGCCACGAAGATTTGGGTTCGCCGTGAAGATCCAGCAAATAGCGACCAACAGGTGCGGCTGAATAGCGGCAATAGTCGATAAGCTCTTCCCAATTGTTGTAACGCAACTTTGTTGTGTCGCGTTTAAATGCGATGAGCAAATCACGGGCGTGTTGCGGTGTGACTCCCGTTTCCTTCAGGCTGTTGCGCAGTGGAATGACGCTTGCGATTTCGTTGTCATTCTCGTCCATCAGCGCGGCGTCGAAGCGGTCCAATCGTTGTTGTTTTTCTTCTGCGCTCAGAAGAAGGTCGTCGCTAATATCATCGGCGGCGCGTGCGAAAATATAAAAGGCTGCGACATGCGGACGATATTTCGCACTCACCAATTTGGTGACCGGGAAGTTTTCTGTGCTTTCATTCTTGCCACTTGGTACTTCAATTTCAGAAGTCATTTCAAATACCCATTTTCTTTAAACCAGATGATCGCATCGGCAATGGCCTCTCTTGCTGGGCGTGGTGCGTAATTCAATTTGGTTTTAGCCTTATCGGAGGAGAAAAACATCTTCTTTTTGGCCATTTTAAGGCCATCGACCGTAATAAAAGGTTCTTTTTTTGTAAAATGAGCCACCAGTTCCGCCGCATAGGCCAAGGGGAAGAGGGGGGCGCGTGGCAGTTTGATCGTGGCCGCCTTGGTTCTTGTCAGATCGGCAATGATCTCAAGAATATCGTGAAAGCCCAGATTGTCGCCGCCGAGGATATAGCGTTCTCCGACTTTGCCTTTTTTGAGCGCGAGCCAGTGACCCATGGCGACATCATCGACATGGGCAATGTTTAACCCGGTGTCCACATAGGCGGGCATACGGCCAGCGGCGGCTTCAATAATGATGCGTCCCGTTGGAGTTGGCTTTATGTCGCGGGGACCTATGGGGGTTGAGGGACTCACGATGGTGGCGGGCAGGCCCTCTGTTGCAATCATGTTTCGCACAATCTCTTCGGCCAGAAACTTGGATCTTTTGTAAACGCCAATCATGTTGTCAAGCGCGACGGGGGTTTCTTCCGTGCCGGGTGAGCCATCTTTAGGGATGCCCAAGGTCGCAACCGAACTGGTATAAACGATCTTTTTGATATCGGCTTTTTGTGCGGCCCGCATAAGGGATTCTGTCCCCCCGACATTGATGGCGTGCATAGCGGTTTCATCAGGCACCCAAATCCGATAGTCGGCTGCGACATGAAAGAGGAAGTCGCAGTCCTTTAAAGCCTCGGCATAGGTTTCAGGGTTGCCAAGATCACCTTCAATGATTGAGGCGTTTGACAGTCCCCCCAGATTTCGTCTGTCATTATTGGGGCGGCTGAGTAGGCGTAGCTGGTGTCCTTTGGCTTGCAGGACGCGTGCGACGGCGGCCCCGACAAAACCAGTGGCCCCTGTTACAAAGGAAAGCGGTGCGTTTGTCATACCTTTATCCTTTGAGGTTGAAGATGAAGGTCACGTTTGTGCAATTGTTGGGGATGGTTGTGGTTGTAAGGTTTCCCAAAGCATTGCCTGTGTAACTGGTCCCCCCGACATTGACCTCAATCAAGCCTTTGTCGCGTCCGGCGCCAATGGCTCTGGCGGTTAAGGCCACACAGGCCTGACTTGGCAAGGTGTTCTCAAAGACGATCTCAAAGGTTGTTAATAGGGAGCCGATTTGAATTCGTACAGGAGTCTTCCACGGGCTGCGCAGGGTGGTCAAGTCGCCACTGTCGATCATTTCAGTTGGCACAACTTCGGCATTGACCATGGCTTCTGTGATGTTGCTGCCTGTCGTCCAGCCCGATAAGCCTGAAAATGTGCTTTGGCGGCTGTAAAGGGAGCGCACATTCTGCGTGATCTGCATAATATCGCCAAGCGTGTTGCCAATTTGTCGATTGAAGATGACGCTGGAGGCTGCACCCCAGATTGCCCCAAAAACGAGTCCAGCAACGCCAAGGAAGATGGCGGCTTCACTTAAAGTAAGTCCTCGGGTGTTCTTGCGGGCCGATGGACGGCGGAAGGGGTGGCTGACCATGATGAGGCCCCTTAGCGTAAAGGGTTGAAATGATTCCGATCTTATACCAGCGGGCCTATGAACGGACTCATTGAAAGGGCCGCTCTCAATCACTCGCTTTGCACCTCGCACGCCTCTTGCCGGACGGAACTCCTTGTGCCTAAAGGAGAGGACTGTCCGGCGAGAGAATATTTTCTCGCAACCGCTCGTGACCCGAACAGGTTGGTTCATCGAGCGGTTGGTATTATACATACCTATTTCCTTAAGACAAGTTAACGAATTATCAACTCAACTTGCTGTTAATCAGGGTGTTGGATTCTTAAAAGTCCGAAGGACTCGGGCTATGCACAAGGTGAAGTTATGCGCTTTGGATTAGTTTTAATTGTTGCGTTGTTATTGACGCAGTTAGGTTGCACAGACATTGGTATGCCTGAGGCTAAGTCAACGACGGGGCGCATTCCTACCGTTGCTGAAGTTCCAGAGCCTGATGAAACGGTGCGCGGACTTGACGATCCGCCCATCGTGACCCTTGAAGTTGGCCAGCGGTTGCGCGAACGCAGGATGACCCGAACGGAAGACTTGCCAGGCGGAATTATTGTCCCGAATACAAACTTGAAATCCGTTCCCGTGACGGCAGCGCTTCAGGCCATTTTAACAGGGACAGATATTTCGTTATCGTGGGAGGCCGGAACTTTTGAAGATCGTTTGGTGACGGTCACAAATTTAAGTGGATCCCTGCCCAGAGTTGTTGAAAAGATTTGTTCTTCGGCGAAAGTTTTTTGCAGTCATCGCGGCGGATTGTTAGAGCTGAAGGATAAGGAGTCATTTATTATCGACCTTCCTGCTGTTCCTACAAAGAACAGCGCGACGGGGGCGGCGGCCAATACGATGGCGGATACGATCAGTGAGCTTGCTGGAGAAAAGGCCTATATTGATACGCAAGGCGGAAATCTGATTTATACGACGGATGTTAACGGGTATGAGCAGGTGCGTCTTTATCTCGATCAATTGCGCCATGGGCGTCCCCTGATCGTGATGCAGCTTTATATCTGGGAAGTCACGCTGGAAAATGATAATGCGACGGGTATTAACTGGGGCAGTTTTAGTTTTCCTGAATTTGGGGGGACCAAAGAGTCGGCGCTTATCAGCGGCGTGACTGGCTTTACCGACGTTGCGACTCCAAGTGTAAGTCTTGGGGCCAAGCTGGCGGGGAAAGTGAATGCGAACTTGGTGTTGAAATTTCTGTCAACGCAAGGACAAGTGCAGACCGTCAGTAACCCGCAGTTGACCTTTGTGTCGGGCTCGAACGCTGACTTCAGGGTCGGCGGTAAACAACGTTACATTTCGGAAGTTGGTTCGGGAACGAGCAGCGTTTCTGGATCCACGACAAGCACGTCCAATAGCACGGTTTCGACGGATAGCATTGATACGGGCCTTACGGTGACCATTAATGGTGTGTATGAAAGTGGGATCATTTCGGCGGTGATGGATTTGTCGATGCAAGATGTCATCAGCCTTAATGAAACGACAACGGAAAGCGGTGTCACAATCGATTTGCCCGAAACATCTGAACGAAAAGTGACCACCTCCATGCGTGTTCGTCCGGGGGATAATCTTGTTTTGGCGGGTCTTGTGACTTCACGTGATACCAACGACCGCAGTGGCATTCCCTTTTGGGGGTATCATCTGAATTCTTATACAAGCGATAAATTGAAGAACTCCGAACTGGTTATTCTCGTCAAGCCTTCGATTGTCCTTTTTGCGGATGTGACTGAACACGATTCGGCGAAGAAGGGGCCTTTGGCCAGCAAGGCATCACCCATTGATGCCGTTGTGATTGATAAAGACGGGGCCAAGCCGTTTAAAATACCTGACGCCCCAGTTCAACCCACGTCGTTGGAGCCAAGGCCTCTTCCCGTGGCCCAAAAGCCAGAACTGATGGTTCCCGCCGAACCGCCTCGGGCGTGGCCTCTGCTTGAGCCAGCCGTTGGTGCCGGGGCTGATGGGCGTGCGCCTGTTGATAAATCCTTATTGCAGCGAGGATTTAGCCATGCCTACGACGAACTTCAAGCGCCAATGGATTTGACCGTTCCGTCTTATGGAAGGAATCCGTGATGCATCAAAAGCAAATGCTCAGGATCTTTTTCGTCGGCCTTCTTTTGGCGCTTCACGTTCCAACCCTTGCCTATGCTGCGCGAGATGC
>JAQUYN010000119.1 GCA_028691835.1 Alphaproteobacteria bacterium
CCACTCTCGTTTATTTGTCCCCGTCTTGCCAAAAGCAAGCACCGCCTCGTCCCCTTCGTCTAGAGGCCTAGGACATTACCCTTTCACGGTAGTAACACGGGTTCGAATCCCGTAGGGGACGCCATTCCTGTATGAATGTGGGCACTTCGCCCACGTTAATATGACCCCCGTTTGAAATAAGACCCACCATAGACGACCGAGAGCCTCGGATCGTCATTTCTTGGTCTTTGATCCTGATTTCACTCACGGCGGCCTTAAGATAGGCGCGGGAGAATGCGGAAGGCTCCGTCAGGCGGTCGCGGATCACGCGGGTGAAGGCATCTATCTTCTGGGGAGAGATAACGGCCAGCGGCATTTGTTGTTTGCGCTTAAGGGCGGCAATTTCAAGAAGGAGGCTTTCTTTGCGGGCTTTGTTCTGGTGCGCCTTATCTCCGACCATATCTTTATCTAATACGCCAGAGGCAACAGCATCAATGAGACGGTTTTGGGCTTGCTCAACTTTTTTAATCTCGGCTTCAAGTTTTTTGATCCGTCCTTTATCTGCCCCACCGCCCTTATCCATTTCGGCGTGGAGGTCGTTAAGCAGCCCCTTCAAATAATCTGGGGTACAAACCCTTTGCCGGAATGCATCTAAAACAAGCCCATCCAACTTATCGGCGGGAATGTTGCGGGAGGGGCAAGAGGCATTGCCTTTGCTCATACGGTTTGTGCATTTGTAATATTTATAGTGCCCGCCTTTGCCCGTGGTGATGGTCATGCCAGAGCCGCAGCAATCACACTTTAAAAGCCCTGTTAAAAGCGTCGGGGACGTTTCACGACGCGGAGCGCACCGTTTGGGAGAGAACGCGCCGCGCAGCTTGGTTGCTTGTTCAAAAAGAACCAGATCAATGACGGCAGGAACAGGAACCTTGATCCAGTCACTTTCCGGCTTGATCCGCCGCGTCCTGCTGTCCGTCTTGTTAAAGACGTGCAGCCCCATATAAGTGAGGCTGGAAAGAACCTCAAAGACCTTTTGAGTGCGCCAGAGCTTGCCGCGCATAAGAAGTCCGCGTTCGTTCAGGTTTTTGGCAATTTCCTTCATACCGATACGCGGCGTGTCTTTGCCGTGGACGTAGAGTGTAAAGATTTCCCGAACAATCTCGGCCTCGGCTGGATCAATATCCAGTTTCTTTTTCAGCCGCCCATGTGCGCCAGTTCGTCCCGCATCAATTGTCCGATAGCCAAAGGGAGCTTTAGCCCCGTTAAAATATCCCTGCCGCGCATTTTCATTCATGCCGCGCAAGGTGTGCTTGGCGTTTTCTTTGCTTTGGTATTCATCAAACATCATGACCAAATGGCGGAAAAGCTGCCCCATCGGATCGTTGCCCGTTTCCTGTGTAATAGAAACAAGATCAACCCCCGACTTATTCAACCGACGTTCATAGAAAACAGCTTGCGCCAGATCACGGAAGAAACGAGAATAGCTATGGACAATGACTGCCTGAAAAGGAGCGTGTTTTTCCACCCCTGCCGCAATCATTTCTTGAAACTCCGGCCTCTTGTCATCCGTCGCGCTTGCGCCAGCCTCTACATATTCATGGGCGACGATATGCCCGTTGCGCTTGCACCATTCACGCATTTGGCGCAACTGGTCGGGAATGGATAATTCATTATCCGCTTGGCGAGTCGTTGACACACGGGCATAAAGAGCTACTCTCATTTTCATCTTCACTTTCTGCAAACTGCATTTCCTTAAGAATCTCGGATAAACACGACAAAAGCAACTGGATTTCTGCCGGACGCGCCCCGTTCCTGTAAACAAGGCTCAAAACAAGATTTTCATCAGACATCAGCCAACCTCAATTTATCCATTTTCTTTTGCACATCCTGTTGCCAAGAAAGAGGGTCATATATTCGGCGCAATTGCCCATTGATATTGGTTAGGGTTTGCTGAAATCCCTGTGGCGGCGTGTCGTCATAGACGCTGGTTAACGCAGCAATGGCCTTTACATTCCCCATCATGCTGACAATTATGCCTTGAACTCTTTCGGGATAGTGATCCCGAAGCCTTGAAGCTGCTTTGATGGGCTGCATTCCCAAAGTGGAGAACCGCTCCCGCGCATCCAACCAAAGAGGATGAACCGGCCAGCGTGAGCGGTTGGTGTCGGAAGTTACGGTGCGCAACGACGTGTGATATTCACACAAGAGGCCAAGAACAAAGCCGATGGATTTTTCAAAATCATCAAGAGTTCGGATGCTGCGCTTTTTGAGATAGTCGTTGTTAAGTTGCCATTCAATGCGCCAAACATTATCAATCACGCCATTCCAGATGGAATAAAACCAAGTCTTTTTACTCTTGTTTTTAATCTCGGCAGATTTGTTATAGACACGCACACAAGTGCCCACGCCGAATTTATATGATTCATCTTCGCCAAAGTTCCGAAACTTGCAATCTCTGTGAAAGCTGGAAACAAAGTTTTCTTCCCAAAAATCCTTATTGATAAGCTCATAATCCAAACAGAGATCAACACGGGAAAGAGTCTCTCGTTTTCTCGGTATAAGGTTCAGGGCTATTGCCCAATGCAAAAACTCTTCGTGCATGGCACGATAGCCTTTATGCCACAGAGAACGGCTTAGAAATTTGACGCTGAAAGCCGGATTGTTGAACTCGCCAAATTGAATGATAAAATCACTATCACGGATCATAAAAGGAAAGCCAGAAGACGTGCCGCCAGCCTTAAGCAGAAAATCTCTCCCGCCAAGCGTGATTTTCTTCCCGTCTTTATTCTCGCGCCGATCTATGCCGTCACGCAGTGCAGCCAGTTTTTCAAAGCTGAAAGATGGCTTGTGTGTATCAAGATAATAGCAGACCTCCATCGTATCCACACCCTGCGCCAGAAAAGAAAAAGCCATATCGTGGTTAGTGGACATCCTGTGACCTCGCTAGATTAAAAAAAGGGTTAGAGTTTTAGGCGCTCAACGATTTCTTGGCAGTTCAAAAGTAGGACGCTGGCAAAATATTGCGGCTTCATGTCAGGTGGGAACTGCCCCAAAAGTTTCTTTTGCAAGAACCGATCATCAACAAACAGGAACTTCCCGTTTGTTTCATCATCACCAGACCAACCTTGATAAAGGATATAGCCGCCGATTTCCCCTTCATAAATGCCGTCTTCATCTTCGGTCGCGCCGCCTTGCAACAGTTTACGCTTAGAGGCGCTTTTCATCCACTTGTCATACTCTTCACGAAAATCTTTTAAGCCGCCTATGGTTAGGCCAAACTTTGAAAGCTCGTTGAGATAAGCGGCGCAAATGACTTCATCCCTTTTGTATTGCCGATTGCGCCCCGTGCCCGTGTGCTTCTCGCCAATCGTGTTCAGCAAATCATAATTTGTCCAATGCTTGACCTTGCGCGTGAGCAGCGCAACGGCCTGATCCTTCTTTGAAAGGCTCAGACGCACAGCAACTTCGTTGAGGGTGTATGTTTCATCAGTCATGGCGGCACCATAAGGACAGAGAATGTCCTCTGTCAATGCTTTTTGATGGTTAAGAGGAAGAATGTATCTGTGACCCCCCATGTTATAGACACGGGGGGTCTGTTCCGCCGCTCCTCCGCTCATCCCGCCCTCGCGGGCGGGAGCCCTGAGCGTCGGGCGCGGCGGGAAGCTCCCACGCGGAAACATCGCCTTTGCGGAGAGATCGGGACGGCGCTTGCGTCACCATCGGGACAACGCCTCACGTCCTCGGCGGGGATGAACCCGCCGACCCGCGCAAGCGCGGGCAAGGGACGGCGCGAGGCTACTGCACTGCCAGCCTTTGCGGATAGTCCGCCCTTGTCTTCGTGAAAGAAGCCCTGAACGGCACCCGCAGCCCTCCACCGTCACCAGCGGGACAGCGGCAACATGGTTAAGAGAAATTTCTCAACCCTGCGCTTTTGTTGGATAAAAGAGTTAACGGGCACTATTTATTAACAAATAGTTAAGCTAACTTATTGAAACTAATAGTAAAATTGTTTTGAGGCCGGATTTTTGCTATGATCCGTTATCAGACGAAAAGAAATTTGGCGCACCGCGCAACAATTAACAGGTCACGAAATCATTTTACCAGCCCACAGGGGGACGCTATCATGAACACAGCAAGAGCATTAAATTACAATCCGATAACGCCGCAAGTGGTTGTGTTACCCTTCGGCAAAGGGAAAAAACGTAAAGTGTC